>NZ_JBYIPF010000006.1:0-132714 GCF_057706945.1 Microbacterium sp. bgisy203
GCACCCGGCTCATCCGCCGAACGTTCGATCACCTCGTTGTCTGTGCTCACGTCTGTATTGCTCATTCCTCCCGTTCGAGTTCACGATCCACCACCTGGACCCGATCTGATGACACGACGTGCCGGTGCGGACAACGCGACGACAGCCGCCGACGGCGCGAGCACAGCGAGCGGAAGCGAGCGCCCGAGCGGGCACGCCGAGTCGGGGAGGAGACGGAGGGATTCGCGCGCTCGGTCTCACCCTTGAGTAGCCGCAACCATGCGCCGAGCAACTCACAGTGAGCAGAACGCTCAGCAGAATCCCGCAGAACCGCAAGATTGCTCAACGCCAACCACATCGAAAACGTGGCAGAAATGGCAGATTTCGTGGCAGAAGCGGAAGAAAATTGCCTCTGCTCAGGACTTTTCTTGGCGGAGACGGAGGGATTTGAAATCGCGCCGATGGTAACCGAGACCCGGTGAAACCGCGTGATTCCGCGGATTCTGACGCCGCCGGCATCCGCATGGATCAGGTCGATTCGGTTCCATTCGTGGCAGAAACGTGGCAGCGATTAAGAGCCTTCACTCCGCTATCACGCGAGCAGGGTTTCCCCGATGTACCCGCCCTCGGCGCAGCCCGGCGGCACGGCGAACACCGCCGATCCGATGGGAGTTGTCCATTCGTTGAGCAGGTCGAGGTCGTCCAGTCGGCGCTGGATGGGCGTGAACTGCGCATCGACGTCGGCCTGAAACGAGACGAAGACGAGTCCGGAGTCGGAGACTTCGGACCCGGCGGGTCGCTCGTCGTAGTTGTAGGCGCGTCGGAAGATGCGCTGCGTCGTGTCGTCGGGTCGCGCGCGCCGCATGTGGGAGAACTCGGGGATCACCGGGAAGCCGATCGACGTCTTCGCCTCGAAGTCGGGTTCGTCGTGCTCACTGGTGCCGGTGAGCGGCGCACCGTTGGAGAGCGAGCGCCCCACGGACTGCTCGCGGCCGGAGCGGTCGAGCTTGTCCCACTTGTCGAGGTTCATGTGGATGCGGCGCACGACCATCCCGGTCCCACCCGCGAGCCATCCCTCGTCCGCCCAGACGACCGTGTCGAACTCGGTCGTCCCGGGCTTCGGGTTGGATGTCCCGTCGACCTGACCGAACAGGTTCCGCATCGTCGTGCCGGGGGCGACGGATCCGTAGGCGCGGCGGAAGCCCTGCTGCGTCCACCGGACCGTCGCGAAACCGCGCGCATCCTTCAGCAGCATGCGCGTCGCGTGCGCGACGGTGAGTGGATCATCGGCGGCCACCTGAATCAGCAGATCACCGTGGCTGAGCTCTTCCTGCAGCCGGTCCACCGCGAACGCCGGCAGGGGCTGCAGCCAGGCTGGCGCCGTGCCGGCGGCGCGGGCGACGAATGCGGGGCCGAATGCGAACGTGACCGTGAGCCGGGCGGGCGTCAGAGCGAGCTCGGGTTCGGAGTCGGCGAGGGCGCCGCGACCTTGAGTGAGCCGCTCGGCGTCGTCGGTGAGGATGCGCATGAGGCGTCGCAGGCCGTCACGATCGACCTCGTCGCGGAGGTCGAGGGCGACGAAGGTGCCGTGGGCCTGGGCGTCCGTGTCGATGCCCGCCTGCTGGATACCGTGAAACGGCACGATCTCGGCACCGTTCAGCGGGGTGGAGGGCGCGGCGGTCGTGCCGGAGGGCGCGGTGAGGGCGAGGTCGATGCCGACGGCAGCGGCGGCGCCGACACCGGCGACAGCCCCTCCGAAGAGGAACTGCCGCCGGGTCGACCCGGATCGACGTGCGCCCCTGTCGGGCGCGCCCATCAGTTGCTCGGCGTCGGGGTGGGCGACATGTCCATGTCCATGTCGCCGCCCTCGTAGGTCTCGTTGGCGCCCGAGTAGTCCTTGATGGGCGCCGTGAACTCGTAGGTCGAGTCGTCGGAGAAGGTCAGCGTGAAGGTCGCCTCGTCACCCGCCGCCAGCGGCGCGCGCCCACGCGCGCAGATCGCGCGCGAGCTCGAGCAGCACACGGACGGCGCGCTCTCCGTGGTAGAGCGCGACGATGGTGACTGCCGCAGCGATGCCGTGACCGATCCACATCCACGGGTCGGCGCATAGCGCGGCCACCGTGGGATCGGTGGCCGCGGGGATGGTCGTCATGGCGCCGTGCATGTGCTGATGCATCGTCATCGACGTGACCCCCGCGGACGGAGCACCCATCACGAACAGCGCGTGGAAGAACAGCTGACTCGCCCCGACGCTCAACGCCAGCCGCACGCGAGAGAGGTTCCTACCCGCCAGCAGGCTGCTCACTGCTACGGCAAGCACCCACGGCGTGAAGATTCCGGCCCAGCCCGGGACGACACCCCCGGCGACCACGTGCGACAGCAACGCCGTGAAAGTTGCGATGGAAGCGACCGACACCCCGCGCGCGACGCGTTGTGTCCGATCTGCTCGCATACCTTCAGCCTGCCAGCATGTTCACACGGCCGGAACCAGGCCTCTGGCGCGCGCCACACGAGCGGAACGCTAGCGACACCTCCGCAGAGCCGTACGACTGCTCAACGCGGACCACATCGAGAACGTGGCAGAAGTGGCCGACTACGCGGCAGGGATGTGCCGTCCTATTGTGATCACACCCATGGTCCCTTAGCCGGCGACCGTATTGCGCGGCACGTCGAGAATCCAGCGAGGGTTCAGGCCGCGATATCCGCATGGCCCGCCTTCGCGGCGCGACGAAGCCGGGCGGCGCCGAGCAACCCGAGCAGCAGGAAGACCGACGCGACGAGCAGCGACCAGCGGGTCGCGTCCGCGAACCCTGCCGCGAGGGCATCCGCAGCGCCGGCGGCCTGGTCGCCGAACGAGCCGGCGTCACCGCCCGCCCGCAGTTGAGTGATCGTCGTGCCGGCCGACTGACGCGTCGCGGCGGCGAGTTTGTCCGCTGCGTCACCCGTCAGTCCCGCCGCGTTCAGGGCGGCGGGCAGCGTCAGCGCGAGCGCGACGGAGAGCGTCGCGCCCGCGAAAGCGGTGCCGAGCGCCGATCCGATCTGGCGCACCGTGCTCTGCGTAGCCGAGCCCTGCCCCGACACCTCGACGGGCACGTCGCGCAGCACGGTCCCTGTCAGCTGAGCGGACGCGAGCCCGAGGCCCAGTCCGTAGACGACCAGGGGGAGCGCGACGAGCCAGCCTGGCGTTGTGGCGCCCATGAGGAAGGCGAGTGCGACGACGCCGATCACCTCGAGGCCCAGTCCGATGAGCACCGTGCCAGGAGATCCGAACCGTGCGGCCACGTGACGCGCGACGGCACCGGAGAAGAACGCGCCGATCGCCATCGCGGCGAGCACGAGGCCCGCCCCCATGACGTCGAGGCCGAGCGCGTTGACGAGGTACAGCGGCAGCACGAAGATGATCGCGAACTCACCGACGGCGACCATCGCGGCCGTGACGTTCCCCCACGAGAACGTGGGGAGCGTGAACAGGTTGAGGTCGAGGAGCGCCGACCGCCGCACCTTCTCGCGGTGCCTCTCCCAGAACACGAACAGGGTGAGGGCGGTGACGGCGATCGCCATCGCGACCGGCACGACCGAGATCGCGGCATCCGCCGGCCAGGTCCAACCGAGCATCTTGAACGGGCCCTGCGGCTTCCACCACCCGAGGTCGGGCCCCTCGATGACCGCGAAGACCAGTGCGCCGAACCCGATAGCCGACAGAAGCGCCCCGTCGACGTCGGCCCCGGGCCGCCCCTTGGCACCGCGGGTCTCGGGCACGACGAGGATGCCGGCGATGAACACGAGGGCACCGAGCGGAACGTTCACCCAGAAGATCCAGTGCCACGACCCCCATTGAGTGAGCGCACCGCCGGCGAGAGGTCCCACGGCGGCGGCGCCCGAGATGACTGCTCCCCAGACCCCGAAGGCGGCGGCCCGGTAACGGCCACGGAACACCGCGCTCACGGTCGACAGCGTCGAGGGCATGATGAGCGCCGCGCCAACAGCCTGCACGGCGCGCGCGCCGATGAGCGGGCCCGCCGCGTCGGACATGCCTGCGAGGATGCTGCCGCCGACGAACACGACGAGACCGACGAGGAAGAGGAGTCTGCGCCCCCACCGATCGGCGAGCTTGCCCGTGGACAGCAGCAGAGCCGCGAGGAGCACCGCATAGAGGCTGTTGACCCACTGCGCGTCGGTCAGGTCGAGGTGGAGGTCTTTGATGATGTCGGGCAGGGCGACGCCGACGATCGTTCCGTCGAGGACGATCATGCCCAGACCGACCGACAGCACCGCGAGGGCGAGCCACTCGCGACGCGTGGGAGCGGTCACTGCGCTGTCGGCCGCGGCACTCATGAGGCGACGGCGCCCAGGTCGGCGCGGAGCGGGGTGGATGCCGTGCGCGGCGGGTCGGCGACGATCCTGCCGTCGACGAGGGTGACGACGCCGTGCATCTGGGGAAGGTGCACGAGGTCGTGGGTGACGAGCAATGTCGAGGTCTTCAGGTCGCCGGTGAGTCGCAAGATCAGCTCGATGATGCTGGCGCCGCGCTCCTGGTCGAGGGCGCTCGTCGGCTCATCGATCAGCAGGACGCTGGGCTCGTTCATCAGCGCGCGGGCGATGTTGACCCGCTGCCGCTGGCCGCCCGAGAGTTGGTGCGGGCGCTTGTCGGCGTGGGGGGCGAGTCCGACGGCATCCAGCAGTTCGCGCGAACGCTTCGCCACGGCGGTGCGACGCCCGCGAGAGTGCCGCGCGCCGAGCTCGTTCATGACGGTCAGCTGCTCATGCGCCGTCAGCGAGGGGATCAGGTTGGACTGCTGGAACACGATGCCGATCTGGTCCCGCCGCAGCTCGGTCGCCTCACGGGGAGCCAGGGCGGCGGCATCCACGCCGTCGATGAGGACCTGCCCCGAGTCGGGGCGGATCAGTGTCGCCGCGACGGCCAGCAGACTGGACTTGCCCGACCCACTGGGTCCGGTGACCCCGGTGACCGTGCCCGGATGGGCCGTGAGGGAGACGTTGTCGACGGCGGTGATGCGCTCGTCTCCGTCGGGGAAGGTGAGGGTGATGTCGTTCAGGCTGATCATCGGTTGCTCCCGAGTGCGGTGAGGGGGTCGGCGGAGGTGACGGAGCGAAGAGCGAAGGCGGCTCCGGCGAGACCCAGGGCGATCATGATGACGCCGGGCAGCAGGGTCGTGACCGGGCTGAGCAGGAAGGGCAGAGCGGTTCCAGCGAGCGTACCGAAGAGAGCCACCACGCCGATCCCGATGCCGATTCCGAGCACCAACACGACCAGAGCCTGTCCGAGTGCATCGCGCACGAGCGAGGGGGTGCTCGCACCGAGGGCCTTGAGCGTGGCGATATCGCCCTTGCGCTGCATCGTCCAGACGGTGAAGAACGCGCCGATCACGAGCCCCGAGATGCCGAACAGCATGGCGACCATCAGCAGCAGCGACCCGATCTCGGAGCGGAAGGCACTGAGCGCGGTCAGCGAACCGAGGATCGACTCCGAGACGGTCTCGTTCGCGGAGTCGGCGGCGGCCCAGTCGGGACCTCCGGTCACGGCGAGCACCGTGGCGTACGCTTCGGGGTTGCCCGTCGCGGCGGAGTAGGCCTGCCAGTCGGTCAGCGTCATCTTCACGACGGGTGTGTGGCTGTACCATTCGTCGCCTCCGATGGTCTCGACGGTGAAGACAGTGCCGGCGATGGTGACGTCGTCGCCGACGGCGACGTCGAGGTCCTTCGCGGCGGGGGCTGACACCGCCAGGTGGCCGTCCGTGGTCGGCGCGTCGGCGCTATAGCCGCTCTGCACGCCGAACGCGGCGATGGCGATACGCCGGTCGCCGGCCTCGGCGCGCGTCTGCGCGATGCCGATCGGTTGGGAGTCGGTGACGCCGTCTGTGGATGCCCACTCGGCGGCTTGCCGCTCGGTGATGGCGGAGTCCGCGAAGCTGGCGCTGCCTCCAACGGACGGCGTCGAGAAGACGATGCGGTCGCCGGGCATCGCCAGCACGGCGGAGATGTTCTGTGTGGCCAGCCCGCCGGTGAGTCCACTGAGAAACCCGACGAGGATGGTGATGAGGGCGACCACGGAGCCGATGAGGACGAATCGGCCGCGGGCGAAGCGGAGGTCGCGAAGCGCGACGAACATGAGGGTCCTTTCTGGTCGCCGGTTCTGGTGACGCTTCCACTCTCCCCACTTCTCCCTGGCGCGTCATCGGCCGTCGGCACACCATTCCAAGGCCGAACGATGGCGTGCAGGATCCTCCTTTCGGACGATGCTCGCTGACCCACGACGCGTAGGATTCGGACCATGCCGCATACCGCGCTCACGCCCGTCTTCGTGGGCCTGCGCACCGGTCTTCACATGCTGTTCGTTGCACTCACCGTCCTCGTGATCGTCCGGGCGGTGATCGCGCCGACGCAGGCGAGCATCGCCGCCATCTGCCTCGCGGTGATACTGCTCGGCACCTATGCGGTAGGAACGCTCATCACTTGGGCGCCGCGCAGCCGCCGGGTCGCGGGCGCCGTGTGGCTAGGTGTCATCACGCTCGAGTGGATCGCTTTGCTGTGGCTCACCCCTGAGGCGGCCTATCTCGTCTTCCCGCTGTTCTTCCTCTACCTGCATCTCTTGGGCAGGCTGTGGGGATCGGTCGCCATCGTGGTCGCAACGGCGATCGCGATCTGCGCCCTCGGCATCCACGGCGGATGGACGGCCGGGGGCGTTGTCGGGCCGATCGTGGGCGCCGGGGTCGCACTGCTTATCGGGCTCGGCTACGAGGCACTCGCCCGCGAGGCGCAGCAGCGCGAGGCGCTGATGCAGGAGCTGCTCGCGACGCGTGGACAGCTCGCCGCGACGGAGCGCGAGTCGGGGGTGCTCGCCGAGCGCGCCCGGCTCGCGCGAGAGATCCACGACACCGTGGCCCAGGGGCTCTCGAGCATCCAGATGCTGCTGCACGCCGCCGAGCGGGCCGATCCCGATGGTGCCGGGGTCGAACACGTCGCCCTCGCCCGCGAGACGGCGGCCTCCGCGCTCGCCGACGCGCGCCACTTCATCCGTGAGCTCACCCCACCCGACCTCGACGGACGCGGTCTCGGCGGAGCGCTTCGCCGCCTCGCGTCGACGCAGTGGGCCGCGCAGGGGTTGCCGGTGGAAGTGCGGGTGTCGGATGCCGTCGACCTTCCGATGCACGTGCAGACGGCGCTGCTGCGCATCGCGCAGGGAGCGATCGCCAACGTCATTCAGCACGCCGACGCCGACAGCGCGACGATCACTCTGACCGTCGGTGGCGACCGGCTGCAGTTCACGATCGCCGACGACGGCCGGGGGTTCGACCCCGCCCAGTCCCCGGGCGCGCCGACCGGTCGATCCGACTCGTTCGGACTTCGGGCCACCCGAGAGCGTGTCGATCAGCTGGGCGGCACGCTCACCGTGACCTCCGCACCAGGCGAGGGCACCGCGCTGACGATCGATCTCACCCTCGAGGAGGCGGCATGATCCGCATCGTCATCGCCGACGATCACCCCATCGTCCGAACCGGCATCATCGCGCTGTTCGCACCCGAGGACGACATCGACGTCGTCGCGGAGGCGGCGACGCCCGATGAAGCGGTTGCAGCTGCCGAGCGGATGAGTCCCGACGTCGTGCTGATGGACCTGCAGTTCGGGGCATCCGCGAATTCCGGCGGAGCAGATGCCACGCGCCGCATCCGCGCGCTCGATGCCGCTCCGTACGTGCTCGTGCTCACTAACTACGACTCGGACCGCGACATCCTGGGCGCCGTCGAAGCGGGCGCCAGCGGATACCTGCTCAAGGACGCTCCCCCTCACGAGCTCATCACTGCCGTCCGCGCAGCCGCGGCGGGAGAGAGCGCGCTCGCACCCGTCATCGCGACGCGACTGATGGACAGGATGCGCGCGCCGCAAGCCAGCATGAGCGCGCGAGAGCTCCAGGTGCTCGAGCTCGTCGCCGCAGGACGCTCGAACTCCGATATAGCCGCGGAACTGTTCGTGAGCGACACAACCGTGAAGTCGCATCTCGCCCACATCTTCACGAAGCTCGGGGTCTCATCCCGCACGGCCGCGGTCTCGCGCGCGCGCGAGCGCGGCATCCTGCGTTGAATGCGTCCCCCGTACGCGACCGGTACTGCAGGACCGACTCGGGGAGCCTACCCGCGCTCTCGACTCGCCGACGTTTGGCGAACGCTCCATTGCTCGGATCGCACAGGAGACGGAGGGATTCGCACTCTCGGTCTTGCGCCTGAACGCGCGAAACGACGATAGGGCCGAGCTCGGAATCAGCAGACTGCTCAACGGTGCGAGCCCTGGTTGGCGATCTGCCGAACGCGGACTCCGCCGGGACCGTGGCAGGAATGGCAGATCTCGTGGCAGAAGCGGAAAGCAATAGCCCCTGATCAGGCTTTTTTAGAGCGGAGACGGAGGGATTTGAAATCGCGCCGATGGCAATTGGGCTGATCGAAATCGCATGAATGCGCGGAATCTGATGTCGCGATAGGCCCCTCGATCAGGTGAGTTGAGTTCAATTTGTGGCAAAAACGTGGCAGCGGTGGCGCCACCTACGCCCGCGGTCCCTCACGGCCGAGCAGATCTGGTCCCCCGGCATCTGCTAGCTCCTCGAGCACGCTAATGCGCTCGTCGTCCACGTCATGTTCCTCATCTTCAACGACTCGCATATCGATCGGGGCTTCTGCGATCAACTGTGGATACTTCTCGGCGAGGAATCGGCGCCTGTACGCGACGTCCGCCGCGTCGAAGATTCCCTCCAACGTCGCCCAGTTGAATGTACCACCGAGCAGGATGCCCACGACCGGGACGAACTTGCCCAAACTCTTCTTCGTGAGACGAACCCCGAATGCCTTCGCGAACTGTCCACTGACTTTGGAGATCACGCTCTTGTTGAGTGCGTCCCACGTCTTGCCACGCACGAGGGCCTGGGTGAGCCGAGAGACATCCGCCAGGGCTGCAGTCTTGGCGGTCGCAGAAACGGCGGTCCCGGTATTCACAACCGATAGAGCAAAGATTTTCTCGTTCGGGTCTTCGGGGTCGTAGCCATACAGCAGGGCGACGTGTCCGACGGCTCGCGTGGCGAGCGTGAGGACGGCGGCCGCATCGGCGGCAACCGCACCAACGACCGCTCCGGCAGAGGGTGCGGCTCCCGCGCCCGCGGACGCGCCACGGTGACCAGCTGACCACCCGAGATTACGAGTCCGGTGCCCGCGCCTGAGAGCGCCGCGATACCTGGATAGTAGAGGTCCGTACCGTGGCGGCCGACCTTGTCTACCTGCTTCAGATCCAGACGTCGTACATCCGCCAGATCCTCGACCTCGTGCCCCTTGCGCTTGTGGAGATCGACCACTCGCTTTGCCGACAGGCCCGCGCGCGAAGCACGCGCGGCCGTTGTCTTTGCGGAATCGAGCGCCGCCCCAGCCCAATCCGCGACACCATCGGGCACCGCATCGCTCACCCTCGCCGCTGCGGCTCCAACCTTCCTAGCGCCCTTCGCAACGGTCTTCCTGCTGTGAGCAACGGCGCTCGCGACCTTCGGGCGATCCTCAAGGTAGTCGGTCGCCTTGCCCCCGACGGAGATCGCACCCTTCACCACCTTGTCGTTGAAGTCTCGAAGCGTCGCAGACAGCGGCCTCCCCTTACTGGTAGGTCCGATTGTTGAAGAGTGCACTTTTCGCGCCTTTTTCATCGATGATGCGGAGGTCACGCGCGAAGGGTGTTGGCGGCCCCTGCCTGAGCCGGTAGGTGAACATCCGGTGACAAAGCCATCGCGAACTCGCGGATTGATTCGATAGATGTCAATATAGAAGCATGTCGAATCAAGAAGTCGAACTGGTCATCGTCGGGTCCGGTCCCGCCGGATACACGGCGGCGGTCTACGCGGCGCGTGCGGGTCTCGCGCCGGTCGTGATCGCGGGCTCGGTGACCGCGGGCGGTGCGTTGATGACGACGACGGAGGTGGAGAACTTCCCGGGCTTCGTCG
This sequence comes from Microbacterium sp. bgisy203, assembly GCF_057706945.1. NCBI lineage: Bacteria > Bacillati > Actinomycetota > Actinomycetes > Micrococcales > Microbacteriaceae > Microbacterium > Microbacterium sp. bgisy203. The sequence goes on from NZ_JBYIPF010000006.1 coordinate 9,968, forward strand.
ATGGCGTGCAGGGACCGGAGCTGATGGAGTCGATGCGGGCGCAGGCCGAGCGATTCGGCGCTCGGATCGTCTACGACGACGCGATCCGCCTCGAGCTCGACGGCGACGTGAAGACCATCGAGACCGGTGCCGGGGCGACGTACCGGGCGCGGGCGGTGGTCCTCACGATGGGTTCCGCGTACCGCAAGCTCGGCCTCTCCGAAGAAGAGCGGCTGTCGGGGCACGGAGTGTCCTGGTGCGCGACGTGCGACGGGTTCTTCTTCCGCGAGCAGGAGATCGTCGTGGTCGGCGGCGGGGACTCCGCGATGGAGGAGGCCCTGTTTCTCACCCGGTTCGCGTCGAAGGTGACCGTCGTGCACCGCCGGGACGAGTTCCGCGCGTCGAGGATCATGGCGCAGCGCGTGCTGGAGGACCCGAAGATCGAGGTCGCCTGGAACAGTGAGGTCGCTGCGATCCTCGGCGATGAGCAGGTCACCGGGCTCACGCTGCGCGACACCGTCACCGGGGCCGAGCGCACGCTCGACGCGACGGGGGTGTTCGTCGCGATCGGGCACGACCCGCGTTCCGAGCTCGTGACCGGGCAGGTCGACACCGACGCGGACGGGTATGTGCGGGTCGCGCACCCGTCGACGCGGACGAACCTGGCCGGGGTGTTCGCGGCCGGGGATCTCGTCGATCACACGTACCGGCAGGCGATCACCGCCGCGGGCACCGGCTGCGCGGCCGCGCAGGACGCCCAGCACTACCTGTCGAACCTCGCACCCGCCACCGTTTCCGAGCTTGCTTTGGAGGTCTCCGCATGAGCACCGTCACCCCTGTCACCGACGCTACTTTCCGGGCTGAGGTGATCGAGTCCGGGCTGCCCGTCGTGGTCGACATCTGGGCGACCTGGTGCGGCCCGTGCAGGGCGATCGCCCCGATCCTGGACCAGCTCGCCGTCGAGTACGCGGGCCGGGTGAAGATCGTGAAGGTCGACGCCGACCAGAACCCCGAGACCGTGGCCGCGGCAGGGGTGACCTCGATCCCGACCCTCGGGTTCTACCGGGACGGGGAACGCGTGGACGTGCTGATCGGCGCGCACCCGAAGCCCGTCTACATCGCGAAGATCGAGGAGCTGCTCGCATGACCGACACCTTGACCCGGACCGCCCCGAAGCGGCTCTCCACCCTCGACAAGTGGCTTCCGCTCTGGATCGGCCTCGCGATGGTCGTCGGCCTCCTGCTCGGCCGTTTCGTGCCCGCGCTCTCGGACGCGCTGTCCGCGATGGAGGTCGGCGGGATCTCGATCCCGATCGGGCTGGGCCTGCTGGTGATGATGTACCCGGTGCTCGCGAAGGTCCGCTACGACAAGATCGCCGCCGTGACCGGAGACAAGAAGCTTCTTGTCTCCTCGCTGCTGCTGAACTGGCTGGTGGGGCCTGCGGTGATGTTCGCGCTCGCGTGGATCTTCCTGCCGGACCTGCCGGAGTACCGGACCGGGCTGATCATCGTGGGTCTCGCCCGCTGCATCGCGATGGTCGTGATCTGGAACGATCTCGCGTGCGGTGACCGGGAGGCGACCGCGGTGCTGGTCGCGATCAACTCGGTCTTCCAGGTCGTGATGTTCTCGGTGCTGGGCTGGTTCTACCTGACCGTGCTGCCGGGCTGGCTGGGCCTGGACGCGCAGGGTCTGGAGATCTCGGTCTGGCAGATCGCCTTGAACGTGCTCGTGTTCCTCGGCATCCCGCTCGTCGCGGGCTTCGCGTCCCGGTTCATCGGCGAGAAGCGCAAGGGGCGCGACTGGTACGAGGAGAAGTTCCTCCCGAGGATCGGGCCGTGGGCGCTCTATGGGCTGCTGTTCACGATCGTGCTGCTGTTCGCCCTGCAGGGCGAACAGGTCACCTCCCACCCGATGGACGTCGCCAGGATCGCGCTGCCGCTGCTGGTCTACTTCGCACTGATGTGGTTCGCCGGCATCCTGCTGGGCAAGGCACTCGGTCTGGGCTACGCGCGCTCCACGACGCTCGCGTTCACCGCCGCGGGCAACAACTTCGAGCTCGCCATCGCGGTCGCGATCGGCACCTTCGGCGCGGCATCCGGCCAGGCCTTGGCCGGGGTCGTCGGCCCGCTCATCGAAGTGCCCGTGCTCGTGGGCCTGGTCTACGTCTCACTCTGGGCCGCGAAGGCCTGGTTCCACACCGATCCCTACGCCACCGAATCGAGGACGTCATGACCGACACGACCGTCATCTCTGACGCCGACGCGTGCGCACCGTCCACGGCGCACGCGATCGGCACCGAGGCCGCCACGACCGTGGCCGGGGCACTGAAAGCGCTCGCTGACCCGCTGCGGCTGCGGATGCTCTCCGCGATCGCGACCGACCCGCGCGGCGAGTCCTGCGTGTGCGACCTCGCGGACCTCGCCGAGGTGTCGCAGCCGACCGTTTCGCACCACTTGAAGGTGTTGAAGGAGACCGGGATGCTGCTGTCCGAGCGGCGCGGCACCTGGGTCTACTACCGCATCGCCCCGGGCAAGCAGCGCGCCGTCGCGGCCCTGCTCGACGCGTTCGCTCCCGCCGCGGCCGTCACCGACGAGCCCGAGGACACCGCAGCACGGGCCGAGGCCCTGCAGCAGATGGACGCCCGCGTGACCCGCCTCGCCAATGAGCTCGCCGACGAGCTGACCGGGCTGAACCGGGATCTCGTGATCGCGATCGTGCGCGAGTCCTACGCCGGCCTGGTGCGTTCGGCGAAGCTGACGGCGCACATGATCCCGCTGACCGAACGGTTCGCCCGGCAGCGCCTCGCCGACCTGACGCGGGACCGCTCGGCCGGGGTGCCGCAGGTGCTGTTCGTCTGCGTGCAGAACGCGGGCCGCTCGCAGCTCGCCGCCGCGATCGTCAACCAGCTCGCAGGTGGCAAGGTCGTCGCGCGGTCCGCTGGGTCGACGCCGGCGGTCGACGTGCATCCGCACGTGAGGTCGCTGCTCGTAGAGATCGAAGGCGAGCAAGACGCCGGGGATGCGTTCCCGAAGCCCCTCACCGACGACGCTGTGCGCGCGGCCGACGTGGTGGTCACCATGGGCTGCGGGGACGTCTGCCCGATCATCCCCGGGGTCCGGTACGAGGACTGGGCCGTCGGCGACCCGGCTCTCGCTTCCCCGGAAGGGGTCGACGCGATCCGCCACGACATCGAGGGCCGCGTCCGCGACCTCCTCGCCACCCTCACCGACTGAAAGAAGCGAACAACAATGACCGACCAGAAGCCCTCCGTCCTCTTCGTCTGCGTCCACAACGCCGGCCGCTCCCAGATGGCCGCCGGTTATCTCCGCGAGCTCGCGGGCGACCGCGTCGAGGTCCGCTCCGCCGGGTCCATGCCCGCCGACCAGATCAACCCCGTCGCGGTCGAGGCGATGCGCGAGGAAGGCATCGACATCACCGCCGAGCAGCCGAAGGTGCTCACCACCGAAGCGGTGCAGGACTCCGACGTCGTGATCACCATGGGTTGCGGCGACGCGTGCCCGTTCTTCCCGGGCAAGCGGTACGAGGACTGGAAGCTCGAGGACCCGGCGGGGCAGGGCATCGAGTCGGTGCGCCCGATCCGCGACGACATCAAGGCCCGCGTCGAGACTCTCCTCGCCGAACTACTCGCCTGACGAGCTGCGAGCACCGGAGGGGCAGAGGCCAATGGCCCTGCCCCTCCGGTGTGTTTCCGGGTCCGCGAACTTTACGGCGAACACCGCTTTGCCGTGAGGTGTGACCCAGTGATCGCGTCACCGGTCGTTCTCGCTCTACCGGGATGCGCCTCGCAGCGCTGCTTCGATCTGCTCCTGCGTGGGCGCTCCGGCGTACCCGCTTCCTGTCGCGTAGACCCGGCACGCCAGCGAGCGAGCCGGGGTCGTCGGGAACAGGTCGACGCCGTCGAGGAGGATCGTGGGCGAGCCTCCGAACTGGGTGTTCGCCGCCTCGGCCTCCGTTCGGATCGTCACCAGCTCTACAGGAACGCCCCCGAGCCCGAGAGCGTCCAGCGCTGCGCGTGCGTTGGTTTCGGCGATGTCCGTGTTCGGGCAGTCGACGATGTGCAGGAGTTCGACCTTCATGCGCTCGGCTCCTTCCGAGTCCCGGCGGCGCGCAGGCCGTTGAGGATGACGACGACCTCGGCGATCTCGTGCACCAGGACCACGGCGGCGAGGCCCAGGACGCCGAACAGGGCCAGCGGGAGCAGCACGGTGATGATCAGCAGCGACAAGATGATGTTCTGGTTGATGATGTGCCGCCCCCGACGGGCATGGGCGAACGCGCGCGGGAGAAGCCGCAGATCGTGACCGGTGAAGGCCACGTCGGCCGACTCGATCGCGGCGTCGGAGCCCGTCGCGCCCATCGCGATCCCGATGTCCGCGGCGGCCAGCGCAGGGGCGTCGTTGATGCCGTCGCCGATCATCGCGACCGGCCCCTTCGCACCGAGCTCTGCGATCGCGGCGGCCTTGTCCTCCGGGCGCAGCTCGGCGCGGACGTCATCGATCCCTGCATGCGCAGCGAGGGCGCGGGCGGTGCGGGCGTTGTCGCCGGTGAGCATGGTCACCCCGATGCCCTGGGTCGCGAGGGTGCGGACCACTTCAGGGACCTCGGGGCGCAGCTCGTCGCGGACGCCGATCGCGGCGACCGGGACGCCGCCGCGGTGGACGATCACGACTGTCATGCCCTGCTCCTCCAGCCCCGCGACCCGGTCGTCGAGCGTGCCGGCGTGCAGCCAGCGGGGACTGCCGACGGTGATCCGCGCGCCATCGAGCTCGCCCTCGATGCCGTGCCCGGCCTGCTCGGTCACGCCCTCCGCCGCAGGCGCATCCGGCGCTGCGGCGGTGATCGCGGCCGCGAGCGGGTGGGTGCTGCGCTGCTCCAGGGCGGCCGTCCACGCCAGCGCCTCCGCCTCGCTCACACCGTCCACGGTGAGGACGGCGGCGACGGCGGGCTCGTTGCGGGTGAGGGTGCCGGTCTTGTCGACGGCAACGTGGCGGATCACGCCGAACCGCTCGAACGCGGCACCCGACTTGATGATCACGCCGAACTTGCTCGCCGCACCAATCGCAGCGACAACAGTGAGAGGCACCGAGATCGCCAGCGCGCACGGCGACGCCGCCACGAGCACCACGAGGGCGCGGGTAATCCACAGCTCCGGGTCACCGAAGAGCGAACCGATCACGGCGACCAGGACGGCGAGGATCAGCACACCCGGCACGAGCGGGCGGGCGATGCGGTCCGCGAGACGAGCGCGGTCCCCCTTCTCCGCCTGTGCCTGCTCCACGAGCTCGACGATGGTGGTCAGCGAGTTGTCGGTGCCCGCCGCGGTCGTCTCGACCTCCAGCGCTCCCGCGGTGTTGATCGCGCCGGCCGACACTGAGTCCCCAGGCTCGACCTCCACCGGGATCGACTCCCCGGTGATCGCGGAGGTGTCCAGGCTGGAGCGGCCCGTGCGGACGATCCCGTCGGTCGCGATCCGCTCGCCCGGGCGCACCAGCATCAGCTGGCCGACGGCGAGGTCCTTCGCGGCGACCTCGACCGAGGCCCCGTCGCGCCGGATGGTCGCGGTCTCGGGGACGAGCTTGAGCAGCGCCCGGAGCCCGCCGCGGGCGCGGTCCATCGCCTTGTCCTCCAGGGCCTCGGCGATCGAGTAGAGGAACGCCAGTGCCGCGGCTTCTTCGACGTAGCCGAGGATGACCGCACCGATCGCGCTGATCGTCATCAGCAGACTGATGCTCAGCTTGCCCGTGAACAGCTTCCGGATCGCGCCCGGCGTGAACGTCGACGCACCCAGCAGCAGGCCGACCCAGAACGCCACCAGCGCCGGGATCTCCATCCCGGACCACTCCAGGACGAGACCGGTCAGGAAGGCGACGCCGGAGAATACCGGGACCATGATCCCGCGGTCCCGCCACCAAGGGCGCTCCGCCTCCTCAGCCTCTTCGGCGACAGTGGCCGCAGGCTCGTCGTGCTCGTAGCCGCACGCCGCGCTCACTCGCCCGCTCCCGTCCCGCAGCAACCGGGCACGGCGCACTCGGCGTCGACGCACGGCGCGTGCTCGTCGACGGCCAGCGTCACGTCCACCAAAGCGGTCAGCGCCGCCGCCAGGTGCGGGTCGGCGATCTCGTAACGCGTCTGCCGCCCCTCGGGCTCCGCGACCACGATCCCGCAGTCGCGCAGGCATGTCAGGTGGTTCGACACGTTCGAGCGCGTCAGCTCCAGCTCGCGCGAGAGCACGGCCGGGTAGCTCGGGCCCACGAGCAGGGTCATCAGGATCCGAGAGCGCGTCGGGTCCGCCATCGCCCGGCCGAGCCGGTTCATGACGTCAAGACGAGAAGCAATAGTCAGCACACACTGACTATACAGCCTACACTGACATGAGCCGAATAGGCAGTGAACCTACGATGCCGAACCCACGCCGAGCTGGATGAGCTGCGAGGCTGGAGCGCAGCACGATCCCGCGCTGGCGGACTCGTCGGGCGCGTCGAAGAGGCCGGAGCCGCCGCACACGCCGGTGTCTGGCAGGGCGAGCTCCACGCGCTCGGCGGCTTCGCTGTCCCCGGCGATCGCGGCGACGACGCTGCGCACCTGCTCGAAGCCGGTCAGGGCGAGGAACGTCGGCGCACGCCCGTAGGACTTCGCTCCCACGATGTAGAACCCCGGCTCGGGCTGCTCGAGGTCGGCCGCGCCGGTGGCCCGGACGGAACCGCAGGAGTGCACGTTCGGGTCGACCTCCGCGGCGATCTTCGATGGGGCCTGCAGGCGCATGTCGAGGTCGAGACGGATCTCGGAGAGGAAGGACAGGTCGGGACGGAAGCCGGTGGTGACGAAGACCCGAGCGGCAGGCTCGAGGCAGCGGCCGTCCTCTGCCACCAGCACCGCCTGGCCGCCGTCGACGACGACCTGCTCGGTGCGGAACCCGGTCACGAGATCGACGAGCCCGTCCTCGACGGCCTTCTTCGCGCGCTGGCCCAGAGCCCCGCGCTCGGGCAGCTCGTCGGCGCTGCCGCCGCCGAAGGTGTTGCCGACCGCGCCGCGGCGCAGCACCCACGTGATCCGCGTCCCCGGCTCGCGCTTGGCCACCCGCGACAGGATCCCGATCGTCGTCGCCGCGGAGTGCCCGTTGCCGACCACCACGACGTGCTGGCCCGCCAGGGCACTGGCGTCCTCGATCGCGGGCATGCGGTGCTCCAGGAGGCCTGCGCCTGTCGCTGCGCTCTCGCCGAGGGCAGGGAGCCCGTCGGCTCCGGCGGGACTGGGCGTCCGCCAGGTGCCCGAGGCGTCGACCACGGCACTCGCTTCGATCCGCTCCTCGGTGCCGTCCGCGCGCTCGACGTGGACGACGAAGGGCTGCTCGGCGCGGCCCGCGTCGACGGAGAGGTCGCGGCCCTTGCGGCCTACGCCGACCACTCGCGCTCCGTAGCGCACGCGGTCGCCGAGGGCCTCTGCGAGGGGCGCGAGGTACTGCTCGATCCACTGCGCACCCGTCGGGTAGCCCTGAGTCGGGGCCGACCATCCGGTGGGCTCCAGCAGGCGTCTCGACGCCGCGTCCGTGAGCTCAGTCCACGGAGAGAACAGGCGCACGTGGCCCCACTCGGCCACCGAGGAGGCAGCCGTGTCGCCGGACTCCAGGACGATTGGGGCGAGCCCCCGCTCGATCAGGTGGGCTGCGGCGGCCAGTCCCTGCGGACCGGCACCGATGACGACGACAGGGTTCACTGCGACCTCCATGCATTGACGTTCTTCGATGTGAGACAAGACGATCCTGACGCTCATATCGACAGATGTCAATATGTCGGGCAGAATAGAGCCATGAACGCACTGCCCGTCACCATCGCCTCTACCACTAGTGCCTGCTGCACCCCCGGCCAGGCGATGGACGACGGCACCGCCCACGACCTCGCGAAGGTCTTCAAGGCCCTCGGCGACCCGACGCGGGTGAAGCTGCTCTCGATGATTGTCGGCAGCAGCGCAGGCGAGATGTGCGTCTGCGACCTCACCGAGCCCGTGGGCCTGTCGCAGCCGACGGTCTCTCACCACATGAAGCTGCTCGTCGAAGCAGGCCTGGTCACCCGCGAGCAGCGCGGGAAATGGGCCTACTACCAGCCGACCACCGGCACGCTCGCCGACGCGGCGAAGGCGCTGCTGGGGTGAGCTTCGTTGTCAGTCGGACACTGCGCGGAGCTTTGGGTAGTCGGACCAGTCCCCACTGGCGAGGCGCGACCACGCGGCGGCCGACGCAGGCGTTATGCCGAGCAAGTCGGACACGATCCGCGGGTGCATCTGCCGGGTGAGTTCGATGAGAGCGGTTGTCCGCGCGCTTTCGGAGCGGAGCCCTTCGGCGCGGAGTCGGCGGCTGATCAGCCCTGGGGTGAGGTGGAGTCCCGGGTTTCTGCCGGGGAATAGCCATCCTTCGGGGTAGCGCATCGACGCGTCGACGAGGTCGACGATCGCGTCTCCGAGGATCTTGGGGAGCTCGATAGGTTCCGCCCCGATAGTGAGCTTCACGGGCGGGGATGTCGCGTCGACCTGATCGCGGGTGAGGGTGATGATGCGGGTGAGCTGGATGCCGTAGAGGAGCACGAGCAGGCCCGCAGCACGGGTCTTCGAGTCCACGTCTGCGTCGGTGAGGAATCGGCGGGCCATAGTAGTGCCCCGTATCGTGGTGTAGCCCGCGGTGGCCCGCCTCGTCGCTATGACGTGAGCGCGGTCACCGTGTGATCCTTCGAGGAAACTCTCACATCTCACTCGAAAGGCATCATCACGATGACCGCACCTCATATTATCGACCCTGCGAGCGTGCTCGCTGAAGCCCTGTCCGACGCGTCGCCGGATCTGATGCGCAGTCTGCTGCAGACCATGATCAACGCGCTGCTGTCCGCTGACGCGGACGCCGTCGTCGGCGCGGAATGGGGCAAGCCCTCACCCGACCGCACCGCGCAACGCAACGGCTACCGGCACCGGGACCTGGACACCCGCGTCGGGACGATCGATGTTCAGATCCCGAAGCTCCGGCAAGGGACGTACTTCCCGGAATGGCTGCTGGAGCGCCGCAAACGGGCCGAGACCGCGCTGATCACCGTTGTCGCGGATTGCTATCTCGCCGGAGTGAGCACCCGCCGGATGGACAAACTGGTGAAGACTCTCGGGATCCACTCGCTGTCGAAGTCGCAGGTTTCACGGATGGCCGCCGACCTCGACGAGCACGTCGACCAGTTCCGGCACCGCCCGCTCGGCGACGTCGGCCCGTTCACGTTCGTCGCCGCCGACGCGCTCACGATGAAGGTCCGCGAGGGCGGCCGGGTGATCAATGCGGTCGTGCTGGTCGCGACCGGCGTCAACGCCGACGTGCGCCACGAGGTCCTCGGCCTGCGGGTGGCGACCAGCGAGACCGGGGCGGCCTGGAACAGCTTCTTCGCCGACCTCGTCGCCCGCGGCCTGGGCGGGGTCCGCCTCGTCACCAGCGACGCCCACGCCGGACTGGTCGAGGCGATTGCTGCGAACCTGCCCGGCGCTGTCTGGCAGCGCTGCCGCACCCATTACGCCGCGAACCTGATGTCGGTGACGCCGAAGACCATGTGGCCGGCGGCGAAGGCGATGCTGCACTCGGTCTACGACCAGCCCGACGCCGATGCCGTCAACGCCCAGTTCGACCGGCTCCTGGACTACGTCGACGGGAAGCTCCCCGACGCGCACGAGCACCTCGACGCCGCGAGGGAGGACATCCTCGCGTTCACCGGGTTCCCAGAGGGGCTCTGGCAGCAGATCTGGTCGAACAACCCCAACGAGCGCCTCAACAGGGAGATCCGCCGCCGCACCGACTCGGTCGGCATCTTCCCCAACCGCGACGCGATCATCCGCCTCGTCGGCGCCGTCCTCGCCGAGATCACCGACGAATGGGCCGAAGGCCGCCGCTACCTCGGGCTCGAGATCCTCACCAAGAGCAGGCTCACCCTCATCGCCGACTCCGACATCGAGGAGGTGACCGACACCGTCCTCGAACTCAGCGCCTAACCCCTCAAATCGAAGGACGCCGCGCTACACCACTACGCGGGACTTGACCGCGACGCTCCGAGCGGTAGCCAGGTCTGCTGTCACCGAGACCTGACCCTTGTACATACGGCTGGTGGTGCCGTGCCACGCGTTTCGATCGCGGAGCACGACAAACGTCTTGGCCGCCTGGACAGCGAGTAGTTCGCTTGCGAGCATTCGCTTGTCATCCTGCGTCGATATCGGCCGCACGGCTGTTCCTTTCAGGCCTGGCTCAGCGCGTATCCCTTTGTGAACGCGAGCCGATGCCACGATACCCAGATGGTCTGACACTCAGAACAATCGTTGGCCGTCGAGGGGGGATCGCGTCCAACCACCGCGTCGGGAGCGAACAACCAATGGGCGAGGGTCAGCGTGGGGCCTCCGCGCCATGTAGTCCATTGTCATGTCTCAGGACTTCGGTGACACTTCGTGGCAGAAACGTGGCAGAAGCGCCCTCGTCGCCTCGCCCGACAAGCAGAAAACCCGCGGAATTCCGCGGGTTTCGAGGCTGGATCTCAGAGCGGAGACGGAGGGATTTGAACCCTCGGTCCCCGTAAGGGGACTCCACCTTAGCAGGGTGGTGCACTAGGCCTGACTATGCGACGTCTCCCGGCATCCGGCGACGAAACCGCACGGAGGCACCCGGCAATCATAGCCGCTCGCGCCCCGCGCACCGAACCGACAGCGGCACCAGGATGCCTCACACCCGCGAGACGGGACGTTCTTGCTGAGACGGGACGCGCGACGTGCCGTCTCAACACAGACGTCTCGTGTCACGGGCAGGCGCGGCGGGGCAGGCGCGTCGGGCCCGATGGGCGGCCAGGCGCGACAGGCGGCCAGGCGCGACGGGCGGCCAGGCGCCCCACCCGGCGCCCCCCGCCGCGGGTCAGCGCTGCTTCTGCGTGCAGGTGACGTCCTTGGCCGTCTGACCGGGGATCGTCGAGGGCAGGGCGACAGACGTGGACGTCGGCTCGGGTGTGGTGGCCGGGTCGGCCGGCGCTTCCGTGGCGCCCGCGTCCGCCGTGGGGGTCGGCGCGGGAGTCCCGACGCCCGGATGCTCGGCCTGGCCGACCACCTCGGTTCCGTACCCGTCGCTCGTCGAGCCCGTGAGCTGCAGCGGCTGGTTGTTGGCAAGCGCCTCGAACAGCACGTCACCATCCGCCGTGAGCGGGACGACGCGATCGCCGCCGTCGGCGTAGGCGGTGGGGTACTGAACGAACACGATGTCCTCGTACGGCACGCTCTTCACAGCCATCGCGATCTGGACCATGCGCTGCGGGTTCGCGAGGGACTGGCTGAGGATGAGCTGCTTCTCGTTGACCTGCGTGACGGCGGTGGTGGCGAGGTTGAAGAGCGTCGCAGGATTGCTGAGCACACCGTCGGACTGGAGCTTGCGCACCATCGAGCTCATGAACTGCTGCTGGTTCGAGATGCGACCGAGGTCCGACCCATCGCCGATCCCGTGCCGGATGCGCAGGAACTGCAGCGCCTCGGCCCCCTCGAGCGTGTGGGTGCCGGCAGTCAGGTTGAGGCCCGTGTGGGTGTCACTGATGTCGTCGGCGACGCACACTTCGACACCCCCGATGGCATCCGACATGTTGATGACGCCGGTCCAGCGGATCGCTCCGGCGAACTGGATGTCGATGCCCGTGAGCTTCTCGACCGTCAGAACGGTGCAGTTCATGCCACCGTACATGTACGACGCGTTGAGCATCTGCGCGCTCATCGCGGAGTACTGCCGCCCGTCCTCCCCCGTGCACGCGGGGATCGGGACGATCATGTCGCGCGGGAACGAGACGACGGTGACGCGGCGCGGCTCGTCACTGATGTGCACGAGCATCGTGACGTCGTTGCGCTCGCCTTCGGTGGTCTTCGCCTGACATGCCCCCGACAGTGCGGCGTTCGCGCCCTCGCACGAGTCCGTACCGATGATGAGCATGTTGACGCCGCCCTCGATCTCGCCGATCGACGGCGGGAGGGTGGAGGCGTCGTCGCCGTCGAGCGCGACCGCATTGTCCTCGACGGCACGCGCGGCATCCCATACGTAGAACGCTCCGACAGCAGTGACGCTGAGCACCACGACGACGACCATCGCACCCAGCACCGTCAGGACCTGGACGAACGGGTTCGGAGACGAAAGAACGCCGTGACGCGCGACGGGTTGCCGCCGTGCGCGATCGGTGCGTGCGCCCACGGGAATCCTTTCGAAAAGCCCCGGATGCGGTTTCGCCACATCCGGCAAAGCGGAGGGTGTGGGATTCGAACCCACGGGACATTGCTGCCCACTGGTTTTCAAGACCAGGTCCATCGGCCGCTCGGACAACCCTCCCTGCGGTGGCGTCGAGTCTAGTCGAGGACGCTCCATCATCCCGCCGACGCCTGAGCACACCCTGTATGGCGCGCCAGGAATGGGTTCGTGGATGGAGCTACAGAGCGCGCAACACGTCGGCGACGCCGCCGGCGTGCACGGATGCCGTGACCTCGCCCGCCTCGCCGCGGACCTCGTCGGGGCCCTGCCCCATCGCGATCGCGCGTCCGCCGTTCTCCCTCGCCCACCGGAACATGCCGACGTCGTTGCGACCGTCGCCCATGACGAGAACGCGCTCGGGCGGAACGCCCAGCCAGGTGCGCACGCGCTCGAGAGCGGTCGACTTGTCGACGCCCTCCGGCGCGATGTCGAGCCACGCCGACCACCCGACGGCGTACGAGACCTCGCTGAGGCCGATGCGCCCGACGAGCGCCAGGAAGTCCTGATCGGTCTCCTCCGGCGAGACGACGACGACGCGGCAGACGGGCTGCGCCGAGAGTCCCTCGAAGGTGACACGGCGGGCGTGGACGAGGTTCCAGTCGTCCATCGGCTCGGTGTAGAGCCGCTGTCCGTCGGCGAGTTCGACGAGGTAGCGGCCGTGCGGAAGGTGGTCGCGGAGCAGCCCCAGCACCTCGGTCGGGTCGAAGGTCTCGACGTGGAAACGTTCGTAGACGCTCTCTTCGCCGAGGTCTCCCCCGACACGCTTCATGATGACGGCGCCGTTGGAGCAGACCGCGTACTCGGGCGCGAGGGCGAGGACGTGTTGGATGCCTCGGGTGCTCTCCCACGACCGGCCGGTGGCGAGCATGACCTCGTGCCCCGCGCGGTGCGCGTGGGCGACGGCCTCGACGACCCCGGGGCTGAGCGTCTCGTCCTCGAGGAGCACGGTGCCGTCGACGTCGAGCGCGATGAGGAGCGGCCCGACTCCGACGGCCGGATCACCGGCATCCTCCGCGATCTCCTCGACGATCGCCGCCGCCTCGCGCTGCGGGACGACCTCGACCGATCCGGTCTCGGGAAGCGATTCGGGGAACTCGTCGGAGGTCACGCGACCGGCTCCGCGACCTCGAGCCCTCCCAGGTACGGCCGCAGCACCTCGGGGATGACGACCGAGCCGTCGGCTCGCTGGTGCGTCTCGAGGAGCGCGACGATCCAGCGGGTCGTCGCGAGCGTGCCGTTGAGGGTCGCGACGGGCGCGGTCTTGGCGTCGGGTGCAGGACGGTAACGCACGTCGAGACGACGTGCCTGGTAGGTCGTGCAGTTCGAGGTCGAGGTGAGCTCGCGGTAGGCATCCTGCGTGGGAACCCACGCCTCGATGTCGTACTTGCGCGCCGCGGATGAGCCGAGGTCGCCGGCGGCGACGTCGATGACGCGGTAGCTGAGTCCGAGGTCCTGCAGCATCTGCTCCTGCAGGGCGACGAGGCGCAGGTGCTCGGCCTCGGCATCCTCGGGCGTCGTGTAGACGAACATCTCGAGCTTGTTGAACTGGTGCACGCGGATGATGCCGCGAGTGTCCTTGCCGTACGACCCCGCCTCGCGCCGGTAGCAGGTCGACCAGCCGGCGTAGCGCTTGGCGCCGGCGGCGAGGTCGATGATCTCGCCCATGTGGTATCCGGCGAGGGGCACCTCGCTCGTTCCGACGAGGTAGAGATCGTCTGCCTCGAGGCGGTAGATCTCGTCGGCGTGCTGGCCGAGGAATCCGGTGCCGCGCATGACCTCGGGGCGGACGAGCGTCGGCGGGATCATCGGGATGAACCCGGCGTCGACCGCGCGCTGGAGCGCGAGCGACATCAGGGCGTACTCGAGGCGTGCGCCGATGCCGGTGAGGAAGTAGAAACGCGAGCCCGACACCTTCGTGCCGCGCTCCATGTCGATGGCGTCGAGCTTCTCGCCGAGGGCGAGATGGTCGAGCGGCTCGAAATCGAACGTCGGGGTCTGCCCGTGGGTGCGGAGCGTGACGAACGCCTCCTCACCGCCGGCGGGAACCCCGTCGATGACGATGTTCTCGATGCGCGAGAGCGCGGCATCCGCTGTCTCTTCCGCCTCGGTGACGGCGAGCTGCGCGGCCTTGACGCGGTCGCTGAGGTCCTTCGCCTGCGCGACGAGCGCCGGCTTCTCGTCCTTCGGCGCCTGCGCGACCTTCTTGCCGTGCGCGTTCTGCTCGGCGCGGAGCTCTTCGTACGCCGTGAGAGCCGCACGGCGGGCGCGGTCGGCGGCGACGGCCTCGTCGACGGTGTCGGGCGACTCGCCGCGTGCCACCTGCGAGCGCTTGACGAGGTCAGGGTTGTCGCGGAGCAGTGCCAGATCGATCACGGGTCAATCCTAGTTAGGTGGATGCCGACGATCGCGGGCGGTCGATCCGGCGTAGACGCCCGGCCATCCGCCTCACGTCGGGTCGGCGTTCATCTCCCAGTGCGTCGGCGAGCGCCACAGCGCGCTCGTGGTCAGCGAGCGCACCCCTTCCATCTCCTTCGGCAGCCGGTTGTACAGCTTCATGAAGAGGGCCTCGACGTCGAGCAGCTCGTCCGACCAGTCGCGCCGGTTGATCGCCATGCACTGGAAGAACTCCTCCTCGGAGAAGTCGAGACCGGTCCAATCGATGTCCTCGTACCGCGGCATCCACCCGATGGGGCTCTCGAGCCCGAGCGCCCGCCCCCGGGAGCGGGCGACCATCCACTGCAGCACGCGCATGTTCTCGCCGAACCCGGGCCAGAGGAAGTTGCCCTCCTCGTCGCGGCGGAACCAGTTGACCTGGAAGATGCGGGGAGGGTTGCGGAGCTTGCGCCCGAACCCGAGCCAGTGGTTGATGTAGTCGCCCATGTGGTAGCCCGCGAACGGCAGCATCGCGAACGGGTCACGGCGGACGACGCCCTGCGCGCCCGCCGCAGCGGCGGTCGTCTCCGAACCCATCGTGGCGGCCATGTACACGCCGTAGGCCCAGTTGAAGCTCTGCACGACGAGCGGGATCGTCCCCGCACGGCGCCCGCCGAAGACGAACGCGCGCACCAGCACGCCCTGCGGGTCGTCCCACGACTCGTCGAGGGCGGGGTTGAGGGTCGCGGGCGAGGTGAACCGCGAGTTCGGGTGCGCCGCCTTGGTGCCCGACTCGGGCGTCCAGTCGTTCCCCTGCCAGTCGATGAGGTGCGCGGGCTTCTCCTTCGTCATCCCCTCCCACCACACGTCGCCGTCGTCGGTGAGGGCGACGTTCGTGAAGATCGTGTCGGAGCGGAACGATTCCATCGCGTTCGGGTTCGTCTCGTAGGACGTCCCCGGAGCGACGCCGAAATACCCGGCCTCGGGGTTGATCGCGTAGAGCCGCCCGTCCTCGCCCGGCTTGATCCAGGCGATGTCGTCGCCGACGGTCGTGACCTTCCATCCGGCATCCGTGAACGCCGGCGGCGGCACGAGCATCGCGAAGTTCGTCTTGCCGCACGCGCTCGGGAACGCCGCCGCGACGTAGGTCTTCTCACCCTCGGGGTCGGTCACGCCGAGGATCAGCATGTGCTCGGCGAGCCACCCCTCATCGCGCGCCATCACGGACGCGATGCGCAAAGCGAGGCACTTCTTTCCGAGGAGCGCGTTGCCGCCATAGCCCGACCCGTACGACCAGATCTCCCGCGTCTCGGGGAAGTGCACGATGTACTTCTCGTCGTTGCACGGCCACGGCACGTCCTCCTGGCCCGGCGCGAGCGGCGCGCCGACGGAATGCACGCAGGGGATGAACTCGCCGTCCGCGCCGAGCACGTCGAGTGCGGGGCGACCCATCCGCGTCATGATCTTCATGCTCACGACGGCGTAGGGCGAGTCGGTGACCTGCACGCCGATCTGGGCGATCGGCGAACCGAGCGGACCCATGCTGAAGGGGACGACGTACATCGTCCGCCCTTCCATGCACCCCTGGAACAGGCCCTTGAGGGTCGCGGCCATCTCCCGCGGGTCCATCCAGTTGTTGGTGGGCCCGGCGTCCTCCTCGCTGCGTGAGCAGATGAACGTCCGCTCCTCGATGCGCGCCACGTCGCCGGGATCGCTGCGCGCGAGGAAGCTCCGAGGCCGCTTCTGCTCGTTCAGGCGGATGAACGTCCCCGCCTCAACCAGCTCCTCGCACAACGCGGCGTACTCCTCGTCGGAGCCGTCGCACCAGTGAATCGCCTTCGGCGTGCACAGGCGCGCCATCGATGCGACCCAGGCGACGAGCTCCTCGTTCTCGACCCAGTCCGGTGTGTCCATGCCTCGAGCATCCCCCCGTAGCGTGCCCGCGCGCCACCGTCAACGGCGGAAAAATCCGGAGTTCTTACCGTTCCGTTCCCGGTAGGGTGGCCGCATGCCCCGCTCCGACACGGACGACACCGCGCCGGGCGCGGTGCGTCACGCGGCACTGATCTACAACCCGATCAAGGTCGACGCCGACGCACTGCGCGCCCTCGTCACGGAGCACGCCGCCGAGGCGGGCTGGGGTGAGCCCCGCTTCTACGAGACGACCGTGGAGGACCTCGGCGACGGCGTGACGCGCGAGGCGTTGGATGCCGGAGCGGAAGCGGTCCTCGTCGCCGGCGGCGACGGCACCGTCCGCGCAGTGAGCGAGGCGATGGTCGACTCCCCTGTGCCGCTGACGATCCTCCCGAGCGGCACCGGTAACCTCCTCGCCCGGAACCTGCACCTCCCCCTCGACGACGTCGCGATCATGGTCGCGGCGACCTTCGCGGGCGACGTGCACGGCATCGACGTCGGGTTCGCCGAGTTCACCCGGCCCGACGGCGAGCGTGAGGAGCGCGCCTTCGTCGTCATGGGCGGCATGGGGCTGGATGCCGCGATGATCGCGAACACCTCGGGGGACCTCAAGAAGAAGGTCGGCTGGGTCGCGTACGTCGACGGGGCGGCGCGATCGCTCGTGAAGGCGAAGCCGTTCACGCTCATGTACCAGGTGGAGGGGCACCGCATGCACCGCGCGAACGTGCAGAGCGTTCTGTTCGCGAATTGCGGGTCGCTGCCGGCGGGGCTCGAGCTGATTCCCGAGGCATCCGTCGCCGACGGCGACCTCGACATCGTCATCTTCCAGCCGAAGACCGCGTTCGGCTGGCTCGCCGTGTGGCGGCGCGTCGCGTGGGACAACAGCGTGCTCCGACGCTTCCGCGCGGGGCGGAGCATCCTGCGCCTGCGCACGAAGGACAACTCGGTGCGCTACGCGAAGGGCCCCGCGGTGCAGGTCGCGACCGGCGAGCCCCAGCCGGTGCAGCTCGACGGCGACGAGTTCGGCGAGGCGACGGCCGTGAACGTGAGGCTCGCGCCGCGCGCCCTGCAGCTCGCGGTACCGTCGGGCCACACGTCGCCGAACCTCTGACGCACCGCCGTCAAGGGGGTGCGGGCGCGTGCGCCGCCCCGGCACGATGAGAGCATGAGCTCCCCCTCGATCGTCTGGTTCCGCGATGACCTGCGCCTCGCCGACCACCCGGCGCTCCGAGCCGCCGCCGACCGCGACGAACCGGTGATCGGCGTGTACATCCTCGACGAACAGTCCCCCGGCATCCGCCCGCTCGGGGGCGCCGCGAAGTGGTGGCTGCATCATTCGCTCACCGAGCTCGGCGAGAGACTCCGTGAGAAGGGCGGGGGGTTCGTCCTCCGCCGCGGCGCCGCCGCCGATGTCCTTCCGGCTCTCGTCCGTGACACGGGCGCGGGAGCGGTCTTCTGGAACCGCCGCTACGGCGGCGCCGAGCGCGATGTCGACGCCGGGCTCAAGGAGTCGCTGCGTCGGGACGGCGTCGAGGTGTCGTCGTTCCAGGCGTCGGTCCTGTTCGAGCCGTGGACCGTCCGCACCGGCGCGGGCACGCCGTACGGCGTTTTCACCCCGTTCTGGAAGGCGTGCCGACAGCTCCCCGCGCCGCGGAACCCGGTGTCCGAGCCGCGCGAACTGGCGCGGCCGCGGAGCCTTCCGGCATCCGACGACCTCGACACATGGCGCCTGCTGCCGACCGATCCCGACTGGGCCGGCGGCCTGCGCGAACGGTGGACGCCGGGCGAGGTCGCCGCGAAGGCACGACTGCGCGAGTTCCTGCGCGAGGATGCCGCAGGCTACGACCGCGCCCGCGACGAGCCGTCCGCCGGCGCCACCTCGCTCCTCTCCCCTCGTCTGCGCTGGGGCGAGCTCAGTCCCTTCGAGGTCTGGCACGCCGCCGTGGCGTCAGAGGAGAGGGTCGGCGGCTTCCTCTCCGAGCTCGGCTGGCGCGAGTTCGCGTGGCACACGCTCTTCCACTTCCCCGACCTCGCGACGAAGAATCTCCGCAGCGCGTTCGACGCGTTCCCGTGGCCGCGCCTGAAGCCCGCGATGCTCCGCGCCTGGCAGAAGGGCGAGACCGGCGTCCCGCTCGTCGACGCCGGGATGCGAGAGCTCTGGAGCTCGGGCTACATGCACAACCGGGTGCGGATGGTGACGGCATCCTTCCTCATCAAGAACCTCCTCATCGACTGGCGGCGCGGCGAGGAATGGTTCTGGGACACGCTCGTGGATGCCGACGAGGCCAGCAACCCGTTCAACTGGCAGTGGGTAGCCGGATCGGGCGCAGACGCGGCGCCGTACTTCCGGATCTTCAACCCCGAGCTGCAGGCGCAGAAGTTCGACCCGCAGGGACTCTACGTGTCGGAGTGGGCGCCGGACTCCGCCGATCGCGAGCCGATCGTCGACCTCGCCGAGACCCGCCGAGCCGCCCTCGACGCCTACGAAGCGGTCAAGCGCGCCGGGTGAAGGCCGGGTGAAGGCCGGGTGAGCGGGGGTGATCCGGCCGAGGCCGGCGGAATTCCTGGGGAGGCGCGCGGGTTGGAATCGGTGATGACCCCCGCACTCTCCGTCCTCGACCTCGTCTCCGTCCGCACCGGGCAGACCAGCGCCCAGGCGATCGCCGCCTCGCTCGCCCTCGCTCAGCGCGCCGATGCGCTCGGCTACACCCGCTACTGGTTCGCGGAGCACCACAACATGCCCGCCGTCGCATCCACGACGCCGCCCGTGCTGGCCGCTGCGGCCGCGAGCCGCACCGAACGGATTCGCGTCGGGTCGGGCGGCGTCATGCTGCCGAACCACTCGCCGCTCATCGTCGCGGAGCAGTTCGCGGCGCTCGAGGCGATCGCCCCCGGCCGCATCGACCTCGGCATCGGGCGCGCGCCCGGCAGCGACCCGGTGATCACGCAGCTCCTCCGGATGTCGGGGACGACGAGCGAGGTCGACCGGTTCCCCGACCACGTCCGCGACATCCTTGCGCTCACGTCCCCCGAGGGGGCCGGGTACCGCATCGGGGGACGCCCCGAGGGGAACGACGAGTATCGCGTGCATGCGACCCCGTCGGCCGAGGGACGCCCCGAGCTCTGGCTGCTCGGATCGTCGGACTACTCGGCGCAGCTCGCCGCGGCGTTCGGCCTGCCGTACGTTTTCGCGAACCACTTCTCCGGCGAGGGCCTCGACCGCGCGCTCGATCTCTACCGCCAGAACTTCCAGCCGTCGGCGCACCTCGACGCGCCCCGCACCTTCCTGACAGCGAACGCCGTCGTCGCGCCGACGCTCGACGAGGCGGAGGAGCGCATGCTTCCGCAGGCGCGGATGATGGCGCGGCTGCGCACCGGCCGGCCGCTCACGGCCCTTGAGGCGGTGGAAGAGGCGCGGGATGCCGAGGCGAGCGACCACCTCGCCGCGCCGGTGCTCGGGGCGATGCGCGAGCGCTGGTTCGTCGGCGAGCCCGCGGAGACCCGCGCCCGTCTGGTCGCGTTCGCCGCGCGTCACGGCGTCGGCGAGATCATGATCTCGCCGGTCGCGGGGGCGTACGCGTCGGAGCCGCTGGATTCCGCCGACGGCCGCGTGCAGACGCTGGAGCTCCTGGCGGGTTAGGGCGTTTCGACGCGCTCCGCTCGCTCGACGACCGGAGGGACGCGGGGCGTCAGTCCTGCGGCGCGCCGGAGATGAGGCCGCGCAGCCAATCCCGCGCCTCGATGAACACCTCGTCGGAGTACCGCTCCGGGTAGTGCACGATCTGCCGGTCGGCGCGCGGGTACGACCCGAGGTAGATGACCTTCGGGCTGAAACGCCGCAGGCCCAGGAGCGCGTCGGCCATCCGCTCGTCCTCGATGTGCCCGTCGGCGTCGATGACGAACCGATAGCGGCCGAGGGCGTCGCCGACGGGGCGCGAGGCGAGGAGCGACAGGTTGATGCCGCGCGTCGCGAACTGCTCGAGCAGCTCCAGCAGCGCGCCCGGGTACTCCTCGGGCAGCTCGACGATGAGCGACGTCTTGTCGGCGCCGGTCGGCGCGGGCGCCGGCACGGTGCGGCTCACGAGCACGAAACGGGTCACGGCGTTCGCGTTGTCGCCGATCTTCTCGGCGAGAAGCTCCAGGTCGTAGTGCTCGAGGATGCCGGGGGGTGCGATCGCGGCATCCGCATCGCTCACACCGTCGACGATCCCGACGGCCGACGCCACGTTGGATGCCGCGGGCAGGTGCGCGTGCTCGGGCAGGTGCTCGGTCAGCCAGTGCAGGCACTGGGCGTAGGCGACGGGGTGCGCGGCGACGAGCTTCACGTCCTCGATGCGCACGCCGGGCCGCGCGACGAGCACGAAGTCGACGGGCACGAGGTACTCCCCCACGATCCGCAGGCCCGGCATGGTCGCGAGGGCGTCCTGCGCCGTCGAGACCCCGCCGTCGACGGAGTTCTCGATCGCGATCATCGCGGCATCCGACCGCCCCTCGACGACGTCCGAGAGCGCCTCGCCGACGTTGCGCACCGGTCGCCAGATCTGGTCGCGCGCCTCGGGCACCTGGCTGAGCGCGGCCTCCGTGAAGGTTCCGGCGGGCCCGAGGTAGCTGTAGGCGCGGCGGGTCGGGACGGATGCCGCGGCATCCACAGGCTCGGGGGTCACCCGCTCAGCCTAGTCAGGGCATCCCGTACTGTGGAGCGCATGACCGGCCGCCTCGCCTCCGCGCTCGCTGTGACCTCCGCCGCCCTCCTCGCGCTCACCCTCGCCGCGTGCGCGCCCGAGGCGTCGCCGAGCCCGAGCGGTTCGGCGTCGGGGACGACGAAGCCCAGCGCGACCGGCTCGGCGAGCGCGAGCGGATCGGCGACTCCCTCGGAGGCTCCCACCTCGGCCCCGCCCGCCGCCGCCGACTGCCTCCCCGGCACGTGGGTCATGGACCAGGCGAGCCTCGACCGCTTCTACGGCGACGTCAATGCCGCCCTCTCGGGCGCCGGCGTGAGCTTCACCCCGAAGGGGTCGGCGGAGCTCACCCTCGGCGCCGACGGCGCCTTCTCGTGGGCTCCCGCGCTCGAGCTCACCGCCGAGGTCGCCGGCACCCCGATCGTCGTCACGGTCGGCGGGTCGACCTCGGGCACGTACACGGCGACCGCCGACCGACTGACGAGCGACACCGTGTCGGCGGACGGACTGGAGGTCTCCGCCACGATCGACGGTGCCCCGACGGATGCCGGTGAGCTCAGCGACCAGGTCGCGAGCGCCCCCGTCGCCGATTCGGCCTACACGTGCGAGGGCGACACCCTCACCCTCGTGTCCGAGATCGGCGGCTCGCCGGCGAACTCGGTGTTCACCCGGCGCTGAACCGGCCGCGCCCGCGAGGTTCGGTCGTGCCCGCGAGCCGCGTCAGTGCCAGACTGAAGCCATGAGCCGCGCAGGACAGCCCGCCGAAGCATCCGACCTCATCGACATCGATGAGCTGATCGCCGCCTACTACGACCGGAAGCCCGACGTGTCGATCCCCGCGCAGCGGGTCGTCTTCGGCACGAGTGGCCACCGCGGCTCGAGCCTGTCGACGAGCTTCAACGAGGACCACATCCTCGCGACGACGCAGGCCATCGTCGACTACCGCACGTCGCAGGGGATCTCCGGCCCCCTCTTCCTCGGGCGCGACACGCACGGCCTCTCCCGTCCCGCGGAGCGGACGGCGATCGAGGTGCTCGTCGCGAACGGCGTCGATGTGCGCGTCGACTCCCGCGATTCGTGGGTACCCACCCCCGCGCTCAGCCACGCGATCCTGACGTACAACGCCGACCACGGCAACCACGATCCGGGGCGCGCCGACGGCATCGTCGTGACGCCGTCGCACAACCCGCCGCGCGACGGCGGGTTCAAGTACAACCCTCCGCACGGCGGCCCCGCCGACACCGACGCGACCGGGTGGATCGCCGACCGCGCCAACGCCCTCATCGCCGCAGGCCTCGGCGGCGTGCACCGCACGCGCTTCGCCGACATCGACACCGAAACGCTCGGCACCTACGACTTCCGCGAGCACTACGTCGCGGCGCTCGGGAGCATCATCGACGTCGCGGCGATCCGGAAGGCGGGCGTCCGCATCGGTGCCGACCCGCTCGGCGGTGCGTCGGTCGAGTACTGGGCGCTGATCGGCGAGCGGTACGGGCTCGACCTCACGGTCGTGAACCCCGAGGTCGACCCGACGTGGCGCTTCATGACGCTCGACTGGGACGAGAAGATCCGCATGGACCCGTCGTCGCCCTCGGCGATGGCATCCCTCATCGCCCACCGGCATGACTACGACATCCTCACCGGCAACGACGCCGACGCCGACCGGCACGGCATCGTGACGCCCGACGCGGGTCTCATGAACCCGAACCACTACCTCGCCGTCGCGATCGACTACCTGTACGGCCACCGGCCGCAGTGGTCGGCGGATGCCGCGGTCGGCAAGACCCTCGTCTCCTCGATGATCATCGACAAGGTGGCGGCGGCCCTCGGGCGGACGCTCCTCGAAGTGCCGGTCGGGTTCAAGTGGTTCGTGCCAGGTCTGCTCGACGGGTCGGTCGCCTTCGGCGGCGAGGAGTCGGCGGGTGCGTCCTTCCTCCGGTTCGACGGCACCGTCTGGACGACCGACAAGGACGGCATCCTGCTGTGCCTGCTCGCCTCGGAGATCCTCGCGGTCACGGGCAAGTCCCCGTCGCAGCGCTATGCGGAGCTCGAGACCGAGTTCGGCGCGTCGGCCTACCAGCGCGTCGATGCGCCCGCGACGCCGGCGCAGAAGGCGCAGCTCGCGCAGCTGTCGCCGGATG
Organism: Microbacterium sp. bgisy203; assembly: GCF_057706945.1. Taxonomy (NCBI): domain Bacteria; kingdom Bacillati; phylum Actinomycetota; class Actinomycetes; order Micrococcales; family Microbacteriaceae; genus Microbacterium; species Microbacterium sp. bgisy203. The sequence continues at coordinate 33,349 of NZ_JBYIPF010000006.1, forward strand.
CCGTGACCGCGACCGACCTGGCCGGTGAGCCCATCACGGCGAAGCTCTCGCACGCCCCCGGCAACGGCGCACCGATCGGCGGCCTGAAGGTGCAGACCGAGCACGCCTGGTTCGCCGCGCGCCCGTCCGGCACGGAGGACGTCTACAAGCTGTACGCCGAGTCGCTCCGCGGCCCCGAGCACCTCGCCGAGGTGCAGGCCGAGGCGCGCGCCGTGGTCGCCCAGGCACTCGGGGATCAGTGACGCGCGCGTGACCGGCACCGCGGCCGACGCCTGGCGTCGGGTCTGCTTCTGGATCCTCGGCGTCGGCGCCCTCTCCTACTTCGTCTTCGAGGCGGTGACCGCCGCCGCGTGGCCCGCGCCGGGCTACAGCTACCGCGACAACTACGTCTCCGACCTCGGAGTCCCGCCCGCCGCCGTATGTGGCGAGACCGGCGACCGGTTCGTCTGTTCCCCCGCGTACGGCGTGATGAACACCGGATTCTTCGTCGTCGGCGCGGCGACCCTCGTCGGGCTCCTCGCCCTCGGGACGCTCTTCACCGGGGCGCGCCGCGTCGTCACGATGGCGTTCGCGCTCCTGCAGGGTGTCGGCGTCGCAATGGTCGGTTTCGCACCGGGCTCGTTCGCCGAAGACCTCACGAACGACCAGGTGCAGATGGTCGTCCACTCGCTCGGCGCGCTGTTCGGCATCCTGGGTACAGCCGTACACGCGATCGTGTTCGGCGTGTGGGAGCTGAGCCGCCGATCCGCCGCGCGGCGCGGGTTCGGCATCGCGAGCCTGGTGCTCGGGCTCGCGGCACCCGTGGGCCTCGTGCTTCAGGGCGCCAGCGGGGTGGTGAACCTCGGGCTCGGGCGCGGAGGCTTCGAGCGGATCGGCGTCTACAGCGCGATCCTGTGGCTCGCGCTCATGGCGGCGTACGGGCTTACGGCGCTGCGGCGGCGAGTCGCGCACCGGCGACACGCAACCACCTGACGGGGTCGAGCAGGCTCGCCTCCGCCGACCCGGCGAGATCGGTGAGCGAGAGGGATGCCGTGAAGACTCGGGTGTCGGCATCCGCGGCGATCCGCCCGATGACGACGCGGCGCGTGCTCCGGCGATCGGTCATGTGGCGATCCTACGAGGCGCCCCGGCAGGGCGGCCGGCCCCCATCGGGCAGGATGGACACATGAGTTGGCTGGTCACCGGCGGCGCCGGGTACATCGGAGCGCACGTCGTGCGCGCACTTGCGGCGGCGGGGATCGACCCGATCGTCGTCGACGATCTCTCGAGCGGCCACGCGTCGTTCGTGCCCGACGGCGTGCCGTTCGTGCGCGGCACGATTCTCGATCGCGAGCTCCTGGTCGCCACGATGCGCGAGCACGACGTGGAGGGCGTCATCCACGTCGCCGGCTTCAAGTACGCGGGGGTCTCGGTCGAGCGGCCGCTGCATACCTATGAGCAGAATGTCGAGGGCACACGGGTGGTGCTGCAGGCGATGGCGGATGCCGGCGTGCACAACATCGTCTTTTCTTCCTCCGCCGCGGTCTACGGCACCCCCGACTTCCCCCTCGTCACGGAGGACCTGCCCAAGCGCCCCGCGTCGCCGTACGGCGAGTCGAAGCTCATCGGCGAGTGGCTGCTGCGCGATCAGGGCGTCGCCACGGCATCCTCCGCCCACCCCCTCCGCCACACGTCGCTGCGCTACTTCAACGTCGTGGGCTCCGCGGACGAGAGCGTCTACGACACGAGTCCGCACAACCTCTTCCCGATCGTGTTCGAGAAACTGCTGGCCGGGGAGACGCCGCGCATCAACGGCGACGACTACGACACCGCCGACGGCACGAACGTGCGCGACTACGTGCACGTCGGTGACATCGCCGCCGCCCACGTCGTCGCGGCGCAGCGCCTCGCGGCGGGCGAGCCCGTCGAGCCGGCGTACAACCTCGGTTCGCAGAACGGCCTGAGCGTGAAGCAGATCATGGATGCCATGGCGCGGGTCACCGGCATCCCCTTCACCGCGGAGATCGGGCCGCGGCGCGCGGGCGACCCCGACCGGATCGTCGCGACCGGCGAGCTCGCCGCCCGTGACCTGGAGTGGCAGAACCGCTACACCGTCGACGAGATGGTGCGGACTGGCTGGGAGGCCCGGCGCGCAGCGCTCTGACCTCCGCTACGCACTCGCGCGGCGGACCAGGGTGGGCGTCAGGATCACCGGTGACGCGGCCTCGCCGGCGATCCGCGCGACGAGCGCAGCCACGGCCGCAGCCCCCAGCGCGTCGAAGTCCTGACGGACCGTGGTGAGCGGCGGGCGGTAGTCGGCCGCGTCGGCGACATCGTCGAAGCCCACGACGGCGACGTCGTCGGGAACCGCACGGCCCTGCGCGGCGAGCGCACGGAGGGCCCCGAGCGCCATCTGGTCGTTCGCGACGAAGAGGGCGCGGGCATCGGGCGGCAGGGAGAGCGCCGCCGCGTATCCGGAGGCCGCCGTCCAGTCGCCGGGGAGCGGATCGGGGGCGCTCATCCCGGCATCCGCGAGGGCCTCCCGCCACCCGCGCTCGCGCTCGGACGCCGCATACGACCCGTCCGGGCCGGCGAGATGCCACACCGCTCCCCGGCCGAGGGAGAGCAGGTGCGCGGTCGCGGCGCGCGCTCCCGCCGCGTGGTCGGTCTGGACGATCGCGTACCGACCGTCGGGCGGCGAGTCGACGACGACCACCGCGAGCCCACCCGGCACCGCGACTTCGCGAGCCGCGCGCGTCGCCTCGTTGAGGATGATCGCGCCGTCGACCCCCTGTTCGCGCAGACGCGCGAAGCCGTCGGCCACGGCATCCGGGCCTTCCGCCGTCACGACCGTGAGCGCGAACCCGCGCAGGGATGCCGCCGCCGCGATCGCCTGCAGCATGCGCGAATTGCCGACGGTGGCGAGCGTCGACACGAGCAGCCCGATCGTGTCGCTCCGGCCCGTGCGGAGGGCCCGCGCGGCGCGGTGCGGGCGGTAACCCAGGCGCTCCATCGCCGCCGCGACGCGGGCGCGCGTGACGGGGTCGACCCGCGGGCTGTCGTTGACGACCCGTGAGACGGTCTGGCCGGAGACGCCGGCGGCGGCGGCGACGTCGGCCATCGAGACCCGTCGGTTCATCGGTCGCTCCGTTCACAACTCAGGAGAACTGCTCTGTGTTGACGATAACACGGCGAGAATCTACGATGTTGACGTGAACAAGCCTCCGTTGTTTCCGTCGGATGCCGCCGACCCGACCGCCGAGACGACGCCATCCGCGCGGCTCGGTGCCGGTGTCGTCAAGCGCGTGACGCACCTCGCCGACGGCCGCGAGCTGATCTACTACGACGACCCGGACACGACGCTCGGACCTGAGCGTGCCGCCGATACGCGCGTGCTCGATGCGCGGCCCGAGACCGCGACGATGCGGCGCGACGTGCTCACCGGGGATTGGATCTCGATCGCCGCGGCGCGGCAGGGCCGGGCGTTCCTGCCTCCCGCCGAGCTCGACCCGCTCGCCCCGCAGACGCCGTCGAACCCGTCGGAGATCCCGTCGCTCTACGACGTCGCGGTCTTCGAGAACCGCTCCCCCTCCTTCGGTCCGGCGCTCGGCGACCCGGCCGATGCCCGCGACGACGACACCGGCGACACGGCTCTCGGTCTCGCCCGGCCGAGCGTCGGGCGCTGCGAAGTCGTCTGCTTCTCCCACGAGCGCACCGGGTCGTTCGGCACGCAGTCGGTCACCCGCGCCCGCACCGTGATCGAGGCGTGGGCCGACCGCACCCGGGTGCTGTCGGAGGTCCCCGGCATCCGGCAGGTCTTTCCGTTCGAGAACCGCGGCGAGGCGATCGGGGTGACGCTGCAGCACCCGCACGGGCAGATCTACACGTACCCGTACATCACCCCGCGTACGCAGCGCCTGCTCGAGCAGATCGACAGCACCCCGCCCGACCTGTTTCAGCGCATCCTCGAGTTCGAGCAGCGGGGTCCGCGGGTCGTGCTGCGCGGTGAGCACTTCACCGCGTTCGTGCCGTTCGCGGCCCGTTGGCCGATCGAGGTGCATGTCCTCCCTCACCGGCACGTCCCCGACCTCGCGGGTCTCACAGACGCCGAACGCGACGAGCTGGCCCCGTTCTACCTGCGCCTGCTGCGAGGAGTGGATGCCCTGTACGACACCCCGACGCCGTACATCGCTGCCTGGCACCAGGCGCCCGTGCGCGTCGGCCGTGACACCGTGCGGCTGCGGCTGGAGCTCACGAGCCCGCGCCGCGCCGCCGACAGGCTCAAGTTCCTCGCCGGGTCGGAGGCCGCCATGGGCGCCTGGATCGGCGATCTCGTCCCCGAGACCGCGGCCGAGCGCCTCCGCGCGGCCATCGAAGGAGTGACCCTGTGACCGCGACGTCGCCCTCCCCCGCAGTCCCCACCGCCGGCACCTGGTCGGCGCCGGGGCGCGTCAACCTCATCGGTGAGCACACCGACTACAACGACGGGTTCGTGTTCCCCTTCGCGATCGAACACCGCACCCGCGTCGACCTCACCACCGGTCGCGACGGCGTCATCCGCGTGCGGTCCTCGTTCGCGCCGGACCCGGTGGAGCTGCCGCTCGCCGAGCTCGACGCGCTCTTCCCCGCCCGCCGCGACGAGATCACGGAGTGGGCACGCTACCCCCTCGGCGTCGCCTGGGCGCTCCTCGACGAGACGCAGACCGACCCGGCATCCGTCACCGGTGTCGACCTCCTCTTCTCCTCCGACGTGCCCGTCGGAGCGGGGCTCTCATCGTCCGCCGCGATCGAGGGCGCGACCGCCGCGGCCCTGAACGACGTCTGGGATCTCGGCCTCGACTCGGTCGCGCTCGCCCGCATCGGGCGCCGCGCCGAGAACGACGCCGTCGGCGCACCCACCGGCATCATGGACCAGACCGCCGCGATGCGCGGGCGGGCGGATGCCGGCATCTTCCTCGACTGCCGCACGCTGGATGCCGAGATCATCCCCCTCGGGTTCGCCGCGGCGGGCCTCGAGGTGCTCGTCATCGACACGCGGGTGAGTCACGCGCACTCCACCGGCGGGTACCGCGAGCGCCGCGAGGCGTGCGAGCGGGGCGCGGCGCTCCTCGGCGTTCCCGCGCTGCGTGACGTATCCGTCGACGACCTCCCCCGCGCCGAAGAGCTGATGGACGACGTCACCTTCCGCCGCGTCCGCCACGTCGTCACCGAGGATCAGCGGGTGCTGGATGCCGTGCGGACGCTGCAGGGCGACGGCCCCCGTGCGGTCGGGCCCCTCCTCGACGCATCGCACGCGTCGATGCGCGACGACTTCGGGATCTCGACGCCCGAACTCGACCTCGCCGTCACCACCGCCCGCGCCGCGGGGGCCGTCGGGGCACGGATGACCGGCGGCGGATTCGGGGGCGCCGCGATCGCCCTCATCGATCACGAGCTCGTCCCGGCGGCGACGAGCGCGATCGAGACCGCGTTCGCCGACGCCGGTTTCACGGCGCCGCACATCTTCACCGTGCACCCCTCCGACGGGGCACGACGCGACGCCTGACAGGACCATGGGCGCGGCGCGTCAGATGACGCAACCCCCTGGCATCCTCGCGGCGTCGCCCGTAGCGTCGAATCCAGTCGCCGGCATCCGCCCGGCTGTCTCACCACTGCCCGTACACGATCGCCCGCACACCATCACCCGCACACCCCCGAGGGAGCACTGACCATGGCCTACGTCACCGTCGCGACCGAGAACTCGACCGACGTCGAGATCTTCTACACCGATCAGGGCCCCTCGGACGGTCAGCCGGTCGTCCTCATCCACGGGTTCCCGCTGAACGGCGAATCGTGGGACCTGCAGGCGCGCGCGCTCCTCGCGGCGGGCTACCGCGTGATCGCGTACGACCGGCGCGGGTTCGGCGCCTCCTCGAAGACGGCGTCGGGTTCGGACTACGACACGTTCGCGGCGGACCTCCACGCGCTCATCGATGAGCTCGAACTCGAGGATGCCGTGCTGGTGGGGTTCTCGATGGGAACGGGCGAGATCGCCCGCTACCTCCCGCTACGGCGCGGGCCGCATCGCGAAGGTCGCGTTCTTCGGCTCGCTCGAGCCCTACCTGCTCATCACCTCCGACAATCCCGACGGAGCCGGCGATCAGGCGTTCTTCGACGGCACGGCCGCGGCGGTCGCGGAGGACCGGTACGCGTTCCTCACCGGGTTCTTCCGCGACTTCTACAACCTCGACGACCTCCTCGGCGAGCGCATCTCGCAGGAAGCCGTCGACGCGAGCGTGCAGGTCGCGAACCAGGCGGGGAACGCCGCGATCGCCGCCGCTCCCCTCACCTGGCCGACCGACTTCCGCGGCGACATCCCCTCCATCACCGTCCCGACCCTGATCGTGCACGGGACGGCCGACAACATCCTGCCCATCGATGCGACGGCGCGGCGGTTCAAGGACCTCGTGCCCGACGCGACCCCGCTCACCTACGTCGAGATCGAGGGCGCACCGCACGGGCTCCTGCGCACGCACGGCGCCGAGGTGAACGAGGCGCTGCTGGCGTTCCTGCGTTCGTGACGCGCCGCGCGTCCGCGCGTCTGCGGCGGGGGATGCCGTGGTTCGCGGCGGCCGGCCTCGGCGCGGCACTCCTGGGTTTCGGTGAGGCGCAGGCGTTCCGCGCGTCGCGCGCCGACTACCCGACCCCAGCCGACGCGACCACCGGGGCGACCACAGGGCCACGGGACGGGCGGGACGTCGTCCTCGTCCTCGGATTCCGCTCCCGCGAGGACGGGCGCCCGAACGCACTGCAGGCGTGGCGGACGCGCATCGCCGTGCGCTCCGCGCCGCCGGGAGCGCTCTACGTCTTCTCCGGCGGCGCCGTGCGCGGGTCGGCGCCGGAGGCCGAGGTCATGGCACGCTTCGGCGCGGAGCGCCTCGGCATCCGCCCCGCAGACATCGCGATCGAGCCGCACGCGACCTCGACGCACGAGAACCTGACGCTGTCACTGCCGTGGCTGGAGGGCGCGCGGACGATCCGCATCGCGTCGAACACCGCCCACGCGCGACGCGCGCGACAATATCTGCGCGCCCTCGAGCCGCAACTGTGGCGGCGGCTCCGTCCGACGCGCGACTACCGGCCGCTCGAACTCGGCCCTCTCCGCCTCGCGCTGACCTTCTACGACTTCGTCGCGGGGCGGGCGGCCGCGTTGGCCTCGTCGAGGAGCGTCTGAAGGCTCTCAACGGTCACCTCGGGGCCGGTGAAGCCGACGATGCGGCCGACGGGGAAGCCCTCCATCGCCTTCAGCGTGGCCGCGTCGGATGCCTCGTCACCGGAGAGGAACGAGCCCATCGCCTTCCGCGTCGGCGGCCCCGCGACGGGGTCGGCGAGCACGTCGGTGACCGAGGAGTGGAGCGTCAGCGGCACGGAGGTGTCATCGCCGGCGACCGTCACGGTCGTCGTCGCGCGGATGTCGCGGCTCGATGCCCCGACCTCGATCGTGTAGTCGCCGCCCTCGAGCACCCAGCGGCCCTGGCGGACGTCCCACGCGGTCAGGTCGTTCCGGTGAAGCGTGATCTCGACCTGCGCCTCGTCACCGGGCGCGATCTCGACGGTCGCGAAGCCCGAGAGTGCCCGCACCGCGCGCTCGATCGCCGAGCCCGGGAGCGACGTGTAGACCTGCACGATCTCGCGGCCCGGACGATTGCCCCCGTTGCTCACCGGGACCGTGACGACGATGTCGCCGGCATCCGTCACCTCCGCGTGCGCGTCGCCGTAGCGGAACGTCGTGTACGACAGTCCGTGGCCGAACGGATACGCGACCTCGAGCTGCTTCAGGTCGTAGCCGCGGTAACCGACGAAGATGCCCTCGCCGTAGCGGACGTGCCCGGCCTCACCGGGGAAGTTGCCGTACGAGGGGGTGTCCTGGATGCGCAGCGGAATCGTCTCGGTCAGCTTTCCCGACGGGTTCACGGCTCAGAAGAGGACGTCGGCGGTCGCGGAGCCCCCCGCCTGGCCGAGGAGCCAGCCCTCGACGATCGCGGGGACGGCGCCGCGGAAGGGCAGGAGCACGACGCCGCCGTTGGAGAGGACGACGACGGTGCGGGGGTTCGCGGCGGCGACCGCCTCGATCACGGCGAGCTGGTCTGCCGGAAGGTCGATGTCGGTGCGGTCGTAGCCCTCCGATTCCGCCGCGGCCGGCAGTCCCGCGAATACGATCGCAACGTCCGCGGTACCGGCGGCGGCGACCGCCTCTTCGCGCAGGGTGTCGGGGTCGCCGTTCGCGCTGTCGGCGCCCGCGAGCACGAATCCGGGCGCGTAGGTGACGGTGCCCGCGGCGGCCTCCGAGATGGCGTCCCACGCGGTGTCGAGCCGTGTGGGGTTGATGAGGCTGGAACCTGCGCCCTGGTAGCACGGATGCTTCGCGAACGCACCGATGACGGCGAAGGATGCCGCGGCATCCTTCGGGTCGAGCGGCAGCAGATCGCCCTCGTTCTTCAGCAGCACGATCGAGCGGCCGGCCGCCTCACGGGCGAGCGCATGATGGGCGTCGACGTCGATCTCCCCGCCCGCGGCGGGACGTTCCGCCGCGCGGCGCGTCAGCTGGACGGCGCGGCGCGCGGCGGCATCCAGCGCCGATTCGGCGATCTCACCCCGCTCCACCGCCGCGACGATGAGCGCCGGGCTCGCCCCACCCGACGAGGGCATCTCGAGGTCGAGGCCGGCGGGAAGGCCCGCGACGCGGTTGTCGACCGCACCCCAGTCCGACATCACCAATCCGTCGAAGCCCCACTCGTCGCGGAGCACCGTCGTCAACAGCCAGGGATTCTCCGACGAGTAGACGCCGTTGATCCGGTTGTACGAGCACATGACGGTCCAGGGATGCGACAGCTCGATCACCTGCTGGAAGGCGCGCAGGTAGATCTCGCGCAGCGGCCGCTCGTCGATGTCGGCGCTCACGCGCATGCGGTCGGTCTCCTGGTTGTTCGCGGCGAAGTGCTTGACGCAGCCGCCCACCCCCTCCGCCTGGAGACCGCGGATGAACCCCGCCCCCACGACCCCGGCGACGAGCGGGTCTTCGGAGTAGTACTCGAAGTTGCGCCCGCACAGCGGCGAGCGCTTGATGTTGATGCCGGGGCCGAGCACGACCGACACGTCCTGCACGATCGCCTCGTGCGCGATCGCGGCGCCGACGCGGGCGGTGAGGTCGGGGTCGAAGGCGGATCCGATGCCCACCGCGGGCGGGAAGCAGGTCGAGGGCACGCTCGCGCCGAGGCCGAGCGCGTCGCCCGCGCCCTCCTGCTTACGCAGGCCGTGCGGACCGTCGGTCATCATGAGCGACGGGATGCCGACGCGCTCGATCGCTTGGGTGTGCCAGAAATCCGCACCGCTAGTGAGCGAGGCCTTCTCCTCTCGCGTGAGCTGGGCGACGGTGTCGTCGAGGGCGGAGGTGTGCGATGGTGCGGACTGCGAAGCGGTCATGCGGCCATGCTGGCAAAGCTCGGCGCCCAGCGCGAGGGGTGCGATGGGCTGGTCAGCGGACGATCGCGTCCGGCATCCGCCGCCGCATGACCTCGATCGCGTCGGGGTTGTCGTCGACGAGCATCGCGTGGCGCCCGAGCGCCGACGCGACCGCGCCGGTCGTGCCGCTGCCGGCGAACAGGTCGAGGACGCGGTCGCCCGGGCGGCTGGATGCCTGGACGATGCGGCGGAGGATCCCCTCGGGTTTCTGGGTCGGATAGCCGGTCTTCTCTCGCCCGCCGGTCGGTACGATCGTGTGCCACCAGACGTCGGTCGGCAGCTTCCCCCGCGCCGCCTTTTCGGGCGTGACGAGCCCGGGCGCCATGTAGGGCTCGCGGTCGACGGCCTCGGAGTCGAACCAGTAGGCATCCGGATCCTTCACGTACACGAGGATCGTGTCGTGCTTGGTCGGCCAGCGGCGGCGAGACTTCGCGCCGTAGTCGTAGGCCCAGACGAGTTCGTTGAGGAAGCAGTCGCGCCCGAAAAGGGAGTCGAGCAGCACCTTGGCGTAGTGGGCCTCTCGGTAATCGAGGTGGAGGTAGAGCGTGCCGTCGTCGGCGAGCAGGCGCCACGCCTCACGCAGGCGCGGCTCGAGGAAGTCCCAGTAGTCGCCCCACCGGTCGTCGTACGCGCGGAGGTCGCCGCGCAGGCGCGCGTAGCTCGTGCCGCGGAAGCCGGTCTTCACCGGCGCGCGTTCAGAACTCCGGAGATCCGCGTCGCGCGCCGCCGGATCGGGGTCCTGGCCGGGGTCGATCGCGCGATTCTCCGGAGTTATGACCGCGCGCTCGACCGCCCTCCTGCGCGACCGGCCGGTGTTGAACGGCGGATCGAGGTAGATGAGGGTGAACGAGGCGTCGGGCAGACGGCGCGCGACCGCGAGATTGTCGCCGTGGACGATCTCGACCGCCCCGGGCGCGGGCGGGGCGTCGGTCACGGCACGCGGTGCAGCCACGCGTCGGTGGCGAACTTCGAGGCGACCAGCACCTCGGCCTCGGCGTATTCCTCGTCGGTGATCCGTCCGGGCTGGGCGCCGTAGAGGCTCGTGAAGGTCTGCTTCAGCTTCTCGATGATCGCCTCGCGCGGAAGGCCGGTCTGGGCGCGGAGCGGGTCGACGCGCTTCGCGGCCGAGGTCGTGCCCTTGTCGCTCAGCTTCTCGCGACCGATGCGCAGCACCTCGGTCATGACCTGACCGTCCATGTCGTACGACATCGTCGCGTGGTGCAGCACGCCGCCGCCCGCGAGCCGCTTCTGCGCGGCGCCGCCGATCTTGCCCTTCGGCGAGGCGATGTCGTTGAGCGGCTGGTAGGTCGCGTCGACGCCCAGGGCGCGCAGCGCCTGCAGCACCCAGTCGTCGAGGAACGCGTACGAGTCGGCGAAGGTCATGCCGGCGACGAGGGATGCCGGAACGTACAGCGAGTACGTCACGATCGAATCGGCGCCCATCATCATGGCGCCGCCGCCCGAGATGCGGCGGACCACGTCGTAGCCGTGGCGGGCGGCGCCCTCGGGGTCGACCTCGTTGCGGTAGGACTGGAAGGATCCGATGACGACGGCCGACTCGTCCCACTCCCAGATGCGGAGCGTGGGGTTCCGGAGCCCCGCGCCGACGCGCGCGGTGAGCACCTCGTCGAGGGCGAGGTTCATGCGCGGTGAGACCGCCTTCTCGTGGACGATCTCCCACGTGAAGTCCTTCCACCCGGGGGCGGTGACGAGCGCGCGGCGGACGGCGGTGCCGACCGATTCGGGGGTGAAGCCGAGTAGCTGCGCCCCCTCGGGGAGCGCGGCGCGGACGGCGGCGGCGATGGCCGCGGCATCCGATTCCACCGGCAGCCCGGTCACCGCGGCATCGATGTCTGCCAGAGCGTCGTCGGGTTCGAGGAAGAAATCGCCCGCCAGGCGGAAGTCGGCGATGCGGCCGTTCTCGACCTCGAGGTCGACGACGACGAGCTTGCCCCCGGGGACCTTGTACTCACCGTGCATGTCTTCAGCCTAGGTCAGTACACGGTGCGCCTACCGAGCCGCCTCGTCGGTCATCGCCATCACCTCGCGCAGGCGGCGCTCACCGATCACGCCCGCGACGATCATCAGACCCAGCATGACCACCGCGAGCACGCGGGTGGCCCACAGCGCCACGGTCTGCCCCAGCGTGAAATCCGCGGTGTCGGACCAGAACAGGACCTCGACGACGCTCTCGCCGGTGACCCCGATGAGCTGCGGGGCCAGGGAGAGCAGGATGACGTACGACGCCACGGCGGTGAGCATGACAACGAGATAGAGGGTCATGAAGTACCACCACGGGTTGATCGCGCGGCCCGCGCGCCGCGCCGCCCGTGCGCGAACGAGCGTCACGATCGGTATCGCGAGCAGGCCGACCGCGAGGGCGGCGAGGCCGTACGCCATCGACCATACGAAGCCGAAAAGCAGCGGGAGGAACACGATCGCGGACGCGTCCTTCGCGATGACGGCGACCGCGATGCTCACGCCGAGGGTGCCGACGAGCCAGAGGGCGAGGGCCCAGAGGTAATCGCGCAGCACCCCGCGGTATCCCGCCCAGATGGGGGTGTCGTCGAAATCTCCGCCGAGCCGCGGGTCTCCCACATCTCCCCAGGGCAGGAAGAAGAAGCGCAGCCCTCCGGCGATGCCCCCCGCCGCACCGAACGCCAGAACGATCGGCATGACGACGTCGAAGGAGTCCGTCGAAGCGAGCATCGGCAGGAGCCCTGCGAGCGCGCCGACGACCGTCAGGGCGATGATCCACCGCAGCGGCCGCGCCCAGTGGTCCGCGTACCGGGTCGCGAGTGTGCCGGCGCGCTCAGTCACGGACGGGAATCCGCTTGTCGAGCCACGCGAGCAGGTCGTCGCGCACGTCTCCCTGGATCGGCTCGTTGAAGATCTCGTGGCGCGCGCCCGGATAGACGATGACGGTGACGTCGTCGAGCCCGGAGCGGGTGCGGTACACGTCGGCGAGCTTGTTGATGCTTCGCGGTCCGCCGAGCGAGTCGTCCTCGCCGACCATCAGCAGCACCGGGCGCTGGGGGCGGATGTCCCTCGCGGGGCGGCCGAGGATGCGCATCTGGTCGGGCAGGCTGAACAGCCGCTGCATGGGTTCGGTCGTGCCGTACGGGTCGGCGAGAAACGCCTCGCCGACGGCGGGGTCGCTCGCCATCCACTCCGTGCCGTTGGAGGTCTTCGACTCCCACCGCTTGTTGAGGTTGCCGACGTTCATGTAGCCGAGCATGCGGTAGGCGGAGCCGCTGAGCACGACGGCGTCGTAGCTGTCGGTGTGCTTGTCGAACAAACGCTGGGTCATGAACGACCCCCACGAGTGGCCGAGGATGATCAGCGGCAGGTCGGGGTTCTCGGCACGGATCAGCTGGGTGAACTGCCAGAGCGCGTCGACCGTGGCCCGCAGGCCGCCGACGCCGAGGTGCCCGATCTTGTCGGGGTCCCCGCCGTGCTGGCGCTCGCCCGTGCGCCCGTGGCCGCGGTGATCGTCGGCGTAGACGACGTACCCGTCGGCGGTGAGCGCGTCGATGAGGTTGCCGTAGCGACGCGCGTGCTCGCCGATGCCGTGGAGGAGCTGGACGACGGCTCTCGGCTCGGTGGCGGCGGCGTAGTGGTCGAAGACGATCTCGACGCCGCGAGCGTCCGTGTAGGTGCGTTCGGTCGCCTCTGCCATGCTCGCGAGCTTAGAGGAACGGATGCCGTGGCGACGAGCTCGAGCATCCACTTCCGGACGGGAAGATTGCTAGCTAATCTAGCGTTTCGTGAGGGACAAAACATCGCTGCGCTGGTTCGGGCTGGTCTTCATCAGCCTCGCCGTGGCGCTCATCATCGTGGACTCGACGATCGTCAACGTCGCGGTTCCCGCCATCGTCGACGAGCTCGGACTGTCGTCGACCGAGGTCCAGTGGGTGCAAGAGGCGTACACCCTCGTCTTCGCCTCACTACTGCTGCTGTTCGGAAGCCTCGCCGACCGGTTCGGGCGGCGACGACTCCTGCTCATCGGCGTGGTGCTGTTCGCCGCGGCATCCGTCGGCGCTGCGTTCGCGCCGAGCGCCGACCTGCTGATCGGTGCGCGGCTCGTGCAGGGCGTCGGCGGGGCGATGATGCTGCCGAGCACCCTGTCGCTGCTCAACGCGACGTTCCGGGGTCGAGAGCGCGGCATCGCGTTCGCGGTGTGGGGCTCGACGATCGGAGGCATGGCCGCGGTCGGGCCCCTCCTCGGCGGGTGGCTGACGACCGCCTTCTCGTGGCGGTGGGCGTTCGGGATCAACGTGCCGCTCGGCATCCTCATCATCATCGGGGTGCTGTGGGCGGTGAACGAATCGCGCGCGGAGTCGTACGGCCGGATCGACGGGGTCGGCGCGGTGCTGTCGGTGATCCTGTTCGGTTCGCTCGTCTTCGGGCTCATCGAGGGGCGGACCCTCGGCTGGTGGGCGGTGAACGACCCGTTCACGATCGGGGACTGGACGTGGCCGTTCGACGTATCGCCCGTGCCGATCGCGTTCCTCCTCGCGGCGCTCTCGCTCGTCGCGTTCATCGCGTGGTCGCGCAGCCGCGCGAAGGCGGGCAAGCAGACGCTGCTCGACCCCCGGCTGTTCTCGATCGCGACGTTCCGCAGCGGCAACGTGGCGGCGCTCGTCGTGGCGCTCGGGGAGTTCGGGATCATCCTGTCGCTGCCGCTGTGGCTGCAGTTCGTCCTCGGATTCAGCGCGCTGCAGACCGGTCTCGTGCTGCTGGCGCTCGCGATCGGATCGTTCGTGGCGAGCGGCTTCGCCGGCGCGACGAGCGGGAAGGTGAGCCCGGTGCTCGTCGTGCGGATCGGCCTCGTCGCGGAGATCATCGGCGTCGCCGGGGTCGGTGTCGTCGTCGGGTGGGATGCCGGAGCGGGGGATGCCTGGGGCTGGCTCCTGCCGGCGCTGTTCGTCTACGGGTTCGGCGTGGGGCTTGCGACCGCGCAGCTGACGGGAGTCGTCCTGCAGGACGTGCCGGTCGAGCTGTCGGGACAGGGGTCGGGGACGCAGTCGACGGCTCGGCAGGTCGGCTCGGCGCTCGGCATCGCGATCCTCGGGACGGTGCTCTTCTCGAGCACGGCGGGGATCCTGTCGTCGTCGCTGGAGGATCGGGGTCTTCCCGAGGCGCAGCGCGACCAGGTGGTGTCGACCGTGGTCGACAGCGCCGGTGCGGCGATCTCCGGGCTCGCCGACAACCCGCAGACGGCGGAGATCGGCGCCGACGCGAAGCAGGCGTTCTCGGACGGCACCCGCCTCGCGGCGTTCACGGCGGCGGGATTCCTGGTCATCGGTCTCGTCGCGACGATCCCGTTGGGACGCTCGCGGCGCGAGGGAGATGCGGAGGGCGCGGCGAGGACCCGTGGTCAGCCGGGTGCCCGCGGCGCGGGTGCGGGCGCGTCCGAGGCGGGCGCGTCCGATCAGAAGGGCGCGGGGGCTCCGACCGAGTCGTAGGCGGCGTCGAGGAGCCGCCGCCAGGGCGGGTCCTTCACCCTGTTCGTGGCGGCCTGGATCACCGGTGGTGCATTGTTGCGATAGCGCCGCCGGGTCGGGGACGTGAACTCGAGCACCTCGCCGCCGAGGTGCGTGATCGTCCATGGCGAGGCGTGCTTGAGGCGGTGATGCTTCTTGCACAGGATCGCCAGGTTCCCCGCGTGGGTCTTCCCGCCGTCGGAGAACGCGACGGTGTGGTCGGCTTCGCTCCCGACGGCGGGGCGGCGGCATCCTGGCCACCGGCAGCACTGATCCCGCGCATCGAGCAGGCGGCGAAGCCTCGCGCTCGGGCGGTAGGTGTCGAGCCGGAGGGGCTCTTCGGTGAGGGGGTGGATCATCACCCTCTCCCAGCACGACGCGCCCGCGGCCAGGACGCGAGCGGTGTCTGCATCGATGGGCCCATGCCCGTCGAGGAGCGCCGGTTCGTCGCTCTCGCCCATGACGGTCAGGATCGGGACGGTGACCCGCACCGTCGCACGGATCGCGCCTAACGCGCTCCCGTCGTCGTCCGCGTCATTGTGGCCGGTCGGAGCACCGGTCAGCAGGAGATCGAGAGCCACGTCCGCGCGCCGCTGGTCGAGCGTGCGCTCGTCGGGCGTGCAGGCATCCGGCCCGCCGGCATCCGGCCCGCCGGCGTCGCCGTCGGCGTCTGAGTCGCCCCTGTGCTGCCCGTCTCGGCCGCAGGCCTCGTCCCCCTCGCCGTCGCCGGCGCTGTCGTCGCCGGCGAGGGCGGCGGCCAGGTCGGTGACACGCTCGAACACACCCTGGATCAGCGCCGCCGGACCATCGAGCAGCAGTCGGGTGAGCCCGTCGTGCAGAGGGTAGGTCTTCACCTGCCGGGCTGCGAGCGCCTCGCGATGCCGCGCCTCGACGATCTCCGGCTGCAGTCGCGCCGCGATCACCCGGGCGTGCTCCCGCACCGCCGCCGCCGTGTCGACCTCGGCGACCGGCAGGATCAGCTCCTCGAACACGCCACGGTTCCCGGCATCCAATGGGGCACCGGCGTCGATGATCGCCGACGCGTGCCGCTCATCGATCCGCCCCTCCCGGAGCGCCTCTAGCGTGGCCGGGTAGGCGCCTACGAGCGCGGCGCCGTCACCAAGCCACGAGGAGATCGTCCGCTCCCCGATCCGCATCGCCGCGGCGAGCTCCGCCATCACCTCACGCAACGGGATCGAATCACCCACATCGCCGGCGCGCCCCCGACCCGAGCGCGCCGCCTGACGCTGCGCAACCCGCACCGCCACCAGCTCCAGAGCCAGATCGTATTTTTCTTCTATTTTCACCACTCCTCACTCCCGCCCCGCCCTTTACTTAGCAAGGCTAATGAGCTAAGCTAACGAAAAGAATGAGTCCCACTGTCACACCCCCCAGCCCCACTCCTGAGCGCGCCGACACCTCCCCCAACCTCGCCACCGAGGCATCCGACCTGCGCATGGCGACCTTCCGTCTCGCGCGGCGCCTCCGTTCGCAGCGCTCCGTCGACTCGATGAGCGACGGCCAGTTCGCCGTACTCGCCGCCCTCTCCGTGCACGGCCCGCACACCCTCGGCGAGCTCGCCGACCGCGAGCGCGTCTCCGCACCGTCGATGAACCGCACCGTCAACTGCCTCGAAGAGGGCGGCTACCTCAGCCGCACCCCCGACGAGGACGACCGCCGCAAGGTCAACATCGCCCTCACCGACGCCGGCCGCACCGTCGTCGACGAGACCGTGCGTCGCCGCGACGAGTGGCTCGAGGCATCCCTCGCCGCTCTCACGCCGGCCCAGCGCGAGACGCTGCACGACGCCGCCGCGATCATGCGGGAGGTGGCCGCCAGATGAGCGCCATGTTCCGTTCCTTCTCCGTCTTCAACTACCGCGTCTGGTTCATCGGCGCCCTCGTCTCGAACGTCGGCCAGTGGATGCAAGCGACGGCCCTCAGCTGGGTCGTCCTCACCCAGCTGACCGACAACGACGCCGGCGCCATGGGCATCACGATGGCGCTGCAGTTCGCGCCGCCGCTCCTGCTCGTCGGCGTCACCGGGTGGGTCGCCGACCGCTTCGATCGGCGACGGCTGCTGCTCGTCACGCAGTCGCTCCTCATGTCGATCGGCGCCGTGATCGGCGTGCTCGTCCTCACCGGCGTCATGACGCTCCCCCTCATGTACGCGTTCGCGTTCGTGCTCGGCATGGTCGCCGCGTTCGACAACCCGACGCGGCAGGCCTTCGTCTCCGACCTCGTCGCCCGCGAGAACGCGTCGAATGCCGTCGCGCTGAACGCGGCATCCTTCAACACCGCCCGCATGATCGGCCCCGCCGTCGCGGGCATCGTGATCGTCGCGGTCGGCACGGGATGGGTGTTCCTCCTGAACGCCGTCACCTTCCTCGCGATGATCGTCGCGCTCCGCCTGATCCGCACCGACGAGCTCGTCCCGCGCGCGAAGGCGACGGGCTCGAACCGACTCGCCGACGGGTTCCGCTACGTGCGCGGGCGTCCCGACCTCATGGTCACGTTCGCGATGGTGTTCCTGCTCGGCGCGTTCGGCATGAACTTCCCGATCTTCGCGTCGACGATGGCGCTCGAGTTCGGAAAGGATGCCGACGGCTACGGACTCCTCTCGTCGATCCTCGCCATCGGCTCGCTCGCCGGCGCCCTGCTCGCCGCACGGCGCGACCGCGCGCGCATCCGCCTGGTCATCGTCGGGACCGGCCTGTTCGCCCTCGCCGGCGCCGTATCGGCCCTCATGCCCTCCTACTGGCTGTATGCCGTCACGCTCATGTTCACCGGCTTCGCGGTCGTGACGACGATGACCACGGCGAACGGCTACGTGCAGACGACCACCGATCCGGCCCTGCGCGGCCGCGTCCTCGCGCTCTACATGGCGATCCTCATGGGCGGGACGCCCCTCGGAGCCCCCATCGTCGGATGGGTGGCGGATGCCTACGGCCCCCGCGCCGCGATCTGGCTCGGCGCCGGAGCCGCGTTCCTCGCGTGTGCGATCGGATTCGTGTGGCTCGTGGTCTCGGGCCGCCTGCACCGCAGCGAGTCGCGCCGCTTCGCCCTCTCGCTCGACGAGACGCGCCCCCTCACGGTGGTCGCACCCGAGGAGTTCAGCGACGAGGTCGCCGGCACCACACCGATCAGCCTCCCCGAGGTGTCCGTTCCCGAGATCGCACGGGACGAGCGCCGCCGCATGGCCTGACGCTCGGTCGCCGGTCGCGCGGTCGCGCCGGTCGACGATCACCCGATCGCCGCGACCCATCCGATCGGCGGACCGCGCCGAACAGTCTTCATATCCGGCATCCGCCGGGTCAGGACTGAGGAGAGCATCATGCGCACATCACCCAATCGACTGGTCGCCACGATCTTCGGAGCCGTGTACGTCCTCGTCGGACTGCTCGGATTCGCGGTGACCGGCGGGGTAGGCTTCCTCGCGACCGAGGGAGGGCTCCTCCTCGGGATCTTCGCGGTCAACCCGCTCCACAACATCGCGCACCTCCTGATCGGCGGCGCACTTCTGATCGCCGGCCTGACGAGCGTGCGCGCCGCCAAGATCGTGAACATCGTGGTCGGGGCCGCATACCTGCTGCTGGGCATCGTGGGATTCTTCCTCGTCGGGACGAGCGCGAACTTCCTCGCGCTGAACGTGCCGGACCACTTCCTCCACCTCGGGAGCGCGATCGTTCTGCTCGCGGTCGGCCTGGGGGCGGAACGCTCCGACGCCGCCGTCCGCGCGGTCGGCGCGTGACGGACGAGGTGGCGTCGTCCACGGCCCGAGCCGCATGGCGTCGGTCGTGGGCGACTCCGCTCGCCTGGGGCGGCGGCCTCGTCCTCGCCGGGATGGGCGGCGCGAGCGCGGTCCGCGCGTCGACGGCGCTGTCGCTCTCAAGCGGCATCGTCCTCGTCGCGCTCGGGGTCGCCGCGCTCGTCTGGGGCGCCGTCAGCCTCGCGCGCGGGACGCTGATCGCGCCGCGCGCGGCGACCGCTGCGGTGATCACCGCGATCCTCGCGGTCGCCACCACCGTCGCGCTGCAGCCGGCGCGCTCGAGCGTGATCGGCGCGGCGGCAGCAGTCGCGCTGCTGGTCGCGACCGCCGCGCTCGTCGCGATGGAGCAGCGGCATCCGTCCGCGCCGAGCCGCTCCGCCGCTGTCCTCCCGCTCGTCGCGGCCGCTGCGCTGGTCGCCGTCGTCGCAACACCCGCGCTCGGCGCCGTGCAGGATGCCGCATCGGTCCGCGACGACGGTTCCATCGTCGTCATCGACCCGCACGGGCGTCACTGAGCACGCGGCCGCCGAGCGTGCGGCCCCGCATAGGGCCGCCGGGCGTGCGGGCGCCGCAAGGCATAATGGGAGGGCGCCGTTCGGCGCCCGATGATTTGGGGAGAGATGCCTTACCGCAGCAAGGCCACGGTGCAGGGATGGATCGACGACTATCTGGCCGCGCACCCCGCCTACTCGTCGTCGATCACGGTCCTCGAAAAGGACTTCACGCCGGGTCCCGAATCGGGGATGGTGGTCGTATCGCTCAACAACGCGTCGACGGTGACGTACATCCAGGCCGTCGTCGACGACCTGGGACCGCGGTGGCTTGTCACGTTCGAACCGCGGTCGGAGGCGATGGACCTCGATGCCGCAAAGGTAGCGGCTCTCGCCGCCGACCTCGCGGGTCTCGCGGAGTTGTGCGGATACCTGCAGGGACGCACCGAGGAAGCGATGGCGGCCTGACCGGACGCGCCCGACCGGATCAGCGGATGCCGATTCAGCGGGTCATCCTCAGAGCATCGGCAGGGTGAACACCGCCGCGGCGAACGTGCCGATCGCGACGATGCCGCTGAGCGCGGCCGCCGCCTGGAACGCACCCTGGGCGCGACGGGAGAGCACCGGCTGATCCTCGTTGGCCGGGGCCGATTCGACGGCGCGCTGGGCCTCGGCCAGAGAGATGTAGCGGCCGACCGGCGTCGATCGCCCGTCGAAGCCGACGAAGTGGCCGTCGACGGTGCGTTCCGCGTAGCCGACGTACTCGCCGTCCCGCGACGCGACGTGGAAGCCCGGCTCGACGGCCGCCCACGTGACGTGGGACGCCGCGGCCCTCGTGGGCAGCACGCTCGTCACGCGACGACCGCCAGTTCGGGCTTGGTCGCGGCTACCGCGGCGTCGAGGTCGATGACGATGCCCATGGCCGATGCCGCCGCCTGCGCGAGCTCATTGACGTAGGCGGGGTCGAGGCGGATGGGCTCGGCGCTGTCGAAGTCGAATCGGAGAGGGATCGCGCAGTGGACCCACACGGTCGACCGCCCGGCCCGTGCCGACGAGAACGAGACGCTGAAGCCCTCGGACCGGCGGAGCTTGGTCGTCGTCACCATCTTCAGGTGGGCGAGCTCGCGGTCATCGACCTCGATCGCGTCGATGCTGTTGCCGTAGTACAGACGTCCCATGATGATTCCTCGCTCTATGGCCGGTTCGGTCACGAGAAAGGTTATTCCGAAGGAAAGTAGTTAGTCAAGCGAGATATTTTTCGAGCTACGCACCAAGGGAGATATATTGGGTTGACCGGAAGACCATGGGTGAGGACATGACGACATCGAGCGACCCTGCGAGCGTTCTGCACGCCCTGGCGCGTTTCCGGGCCTCCGATGCTCAGATGCACCAGCGCGTACGGACAATCGCGTCTCTGGGCGACAACGAATTGCGCGCACTGCAGTTCCTCCTCCTGCGACGACGCGAAGGCTTCGATGTGAAGCCCAGCGAGATCTCCCGTCATCTCGACATCAGCTCGGCCTCCACGACCGCGCTGCTCGACCGCCTCGAGCGCCAGGGCAGCGTCCAGCGCGTCAGCCATCCGACGGATCGACGCAGCATCCTCATCGCACCGACCGACCGCGCGTTCGACGAGGTCGCCGATCTCGTGGATGCCTATGAGTCGCGCATCGAATCCGCGGTCGACGCCCTCGGCGACGACGGCCGCCGCGCGGTCGTGGCCTTTCTCGACGCCATCACCGCGGCATCCGACGACGTCGCCGCTGCCCCGCTCGCCCGCCGCGACCTCGCGTCCTGACGGGCCTCGCCGCGGCCTGCCCGACGCTACCCGTCGATGAGGTCGACCGCCTCGCGCATCGCGTCGAGGAATCCGATCACCGTCGCGCGCTGGTCGGGGGTCAAGTCGCGGACGACGGACATCATGCGGTCGTGCATCGCGGCGAGCGTGTGACGCACCTCGTCGTCCGACTTCTCGCTCGAAGTGATCACGACGCTGCGACGGTCGCGGGGGTTCGGCGTGCGGACGATGTGGCCGGACTTCTCGAGCCGGTCGAGCAGCGCCGTCGTCGAGGCCGACGTGATGCCGAGGTAGCGACTGAGCGTCACGGGCGTGACCAGCTCGTCGCGGAGGCGCGCGCGTGCCAGGAAGCGGAGGACGAGCAGCTCGTTCTCCCCCATGTCCATCGTCTGCTGGGTGCGGCGACGCATCGCGACCTCGGCGGCGCGGTAGGAGCGCATCGCCTCCATCACCGAGGTCGAGCGCGCGTCGTCGTCGACGTACCAGTAGGACGCGGGTTGTTCGGGGCTCGTGCTCATCCCCTCCATTCTCACCCGAGATCGGCGCGGGAGCCGGCATCCCTTCGAGGGTGGACGGGAGAGCCGCCGCGCGCTACCCTGAGTTCAGTTATCAGTCGATAACCGAAAGAGGATGCCATGTCGATGACGACGAATCCCTCCGCGAATGCGTCCGCCAGTCCGGCGCCGAGCTACCGCGACCTCGTGGACGAGCTCCGCGCACGCCGCGCGCGGGCCGCGGCGGGCGGGCCCGAGGCATCCCGCCTGCGCCACGTCTCTCGCGGGAAGCTCCTCGCGCGCGATCGCATCGACACGCTCCTCGACCGCGGCAGCCCGTTCCTCGAGCTCGCACCGCTCGCCGCCGACGGGCTCTACGACGGCGACGCGCCGTCCGCAGGCGTCGTCGCGGGCATCGGCCTCGTGCACGGACGGCACGTGATGGTCGTCGCGAACGACGCGACCGTCAAGGGTGGCACCTACTATCCGATGACGGTCAAGAAGCACCTGCGCGCGCAGGAGGTCGCCGCCGAGAACCGTCTGCCCTGCATCTATCTCGTCGACTCGGGCGGGGCGTTCCTGCCCCTGCAGGACGAGGTGTTCCCCGACCGCGACCACTTCGGGCGCATCTTCTACAACCAGGCGCGGATGTCGCGCGACGGCATCGCGCAGATCGCGTCGGTCATGGGGTCATCGACCGCGGGCGGCGCGTACGTCCCCGCCATGAGCGACGAGACGGTCATCGTACGCGACCAGGGCACGATCTTCCTGGGCGGTCCGCCCCTCGTGAAGGCGGCGACCGGCGAGGTCGTCACGGCCGAGGAGCTCGGCGGCGGTGTCACCCATTCGCGCATCTCCGGTGTCACCGACCATCTCGCCGAGAACGACGCGCACGCCCTGCAGATCGTCCGCGACATCGTCGCGACCCTCCCGCAGCCCGCACCCCTCCCCTACGACCTCGGCCCGGCCGACGCACCTCGACATGACCCCGAGACGCTCTACGACGTCGTCCCCGTCGACCTCACGACGCCCTACGACGCGCGCGAGGTCATCACCCGGCTCGTCGACGGCAGCCGGTTCGACGAGTTCAAGCGGGAGTATGGCGACACGCTCGTCACCGGCTTCGCGCAGATCCACGGCCATCCCGTCGGCATCCTCGCGAACAACGGCGTCCTGTTCGCCGAGTCGGCACTGAAAGGCGCGCACTTCATCGAGCTGTGCGATCAGCGCGGCATCCCGCTGCTGTTCCTCCAGAACATCACCGGCTTCATGGTGGGCCGCGAGTACGAGCACGGCGGCATCGCGAAGCACGGCGCGAAGATGGTGAACGCGGTCGCCTGCGCGCGAGTGCCGAAGCTCACGGTCGTCGTCGGCGGCTCGTTCGGCGCCGGCACCTACTCGATGTGCGGGCGGGCATATTCCCCGCGATTCCTCTGGCTCTGGCCCGGCGCGCGCGTCTCGGTGATGGGCGGGCCGCAGGCGGCATCCGTCCTCTCCACCGTCCGCGCGGAGCAGTTGGATGCCGCGGGCACCCCGTGGAGCGACGACGACAAGGCGGCGTTCGAGGCCCCCATCCGCGCCCGCTACGACGAGCAGGGCAGCCCCTACTACTCGACCGCGCGCCTGTGGGACGACGGGGTGATCGAGCCGGCGCAGACCCGCGACGTGCTCGGGCTCGCCCTCGACGTCGTCTCCCGCGCCCCGATGCCCGACGCCCGTTACGGCGTCTTCCGGATGTGAGCGTCATGGCGACCTTCGACACCGTCCTCATCGCCAATCGCGGCGAGATCGCCGTCCGGATCATCCGGACCCTGCGCGCGCTCGGCATCCGCTCCGTCGCCGTCTACAGCGACGCGGACGCGGGCGCGCGGCATGTGCGCCTCGCCGACGCGGCCGTACGGCTCGGGCCCGCCGCCGCGGGCGAGAGCTACCTCTCGATCGACCGCGTCCTCGATGCCGCCCGCCAGACGGGCGCGCAGGCGATCCACCCGGGGTTCGGGTTCCTCGCCGAGAATGCCGCGTTCGCTCGGGCGTGCGCCGACGCGGGGATCGTGTTCATCGGACCGTCTCCCGAGGCGATCGAGGTCATGGGCGACAAGATCTCGGCCAAGCAGACCGTCGAACAGCGATCCGTGCCGACCGTTCCCGGACTCGCGCGCCCGGGACTCAGCGACGACGAGCTCATCGCGGGTGCAGAGGGCGTCGGCTACCCCGTGCTGATCAAACCTTCCGCGGGCGGTGGCGGGAAGGGCATGCACGTCGTCGAGGAAGCCTCGGGCCTTGCCGCGGCGGTCGCGGCAGCGCGGCGCGAGGCTGCGGCATCCTTCGGCGACGACACACTGTTCCTCGAGCGCTATGTCACCTCGCCCCGGCACATCGAGGTGCAGATCCTCGCCGATGCGCACGGCAACGTCGTCCATCTCGGCGAGCGCGAGTGCTCGCTGCAGCGCCGGCACCAGAAGGTCGTGGAAGAGGCACCGTCTCCCCTGCTGGATGCTGAAACCCGCGCGCGGATCGGCGAGGCGGCGTGCGAGACGGCACGCAGCGTCGGGTACGTCGGCGCCGGGACGGTGGAGTTCATCGTGCCGGGCGATGAGCCCGACCAGTTCTTCTTCATGGAGATGAACACGCGCCTGCAGGTGGAGCACCCGGTGACCGAGATGGTCACGGGTCTCGACCTCGTCGAGCAGCAGTTGCGGATCGCGGCAGGCGAGCACCTCGCGTTCACGCAGGACGACGTGACGCTCGACGGCCACGCGATCGAAGTGCGCGTCTACGCGGAGGACCCGCGCACGGGATTCCTTCCGACCGGCGGGCGCGTGCTGCGCGTCGTACACCCGCCGGGCGAGGGCATCCGCGTCGACACCGCGCTCGAGGACGGCCTGGACGTCTCGACCGACTACGATCCCATGCTCGCGAAGATCATCGCGTGGGGCCCCGACCGCGACGCGGCGCGGCGCCGGCTCGTGCGGGCGATCGAGGACACCGCGATCTTCGGGTTCGAGACGAACCTCGCGTTCCTGCGCCTGCTCCTTCAGCGGCCGGACGTCGCCGCAGGCGATCTCGACACGGGCCTCATCGCGCGCGTCTTCGACGATCTGCCGTTCCCCGAGGTCTCCGACCGGACCTTCGCCGAAGCCGCGCTCGTGCGGCAGGCGCTGGATGCCTCGGCACACGCCGACGAGGCGCGGGCGGGCGCGAGTCGCGCGCCCGCGACGGGTCCGTGGGTGCGCGCCGACGGCTGGCGCCTCGGTGACAGGGCACCGAGCGTGTACGACCTCGTCAGCGGCACGCAGACCGCGCGCGTGCGGGTGTGGGCCGATCCGCTGCGCGTCGCCGTGGGCGACGGCGACGCGGTGCCGGCATCCGTCCGCGCCGACCCGGGTACGGCTTCGGTCGGGGTGGGCACGGCTTCGGTCGGGGTGGGCGGCCTCGTCCGGACGTTCCCGGTCGCGGCGGAGCCCGGCGGCATCCTGTGGCTGAGCGCCGACGGCGACGCCGTGCGCGTCAGCGAGGCCGTCGCCGAGCACGGCGCGGATGCCGCGGCGGATGCCTCGCCCACCGTCGTCTCGCCCCTCCCCGGCACCGTCGTGATGGTGGCCGTCGCCGACGGCGCGGCCGTCGAGGTGGGCGACCCCGTGGTCGCGGTCGAGGCGATGAAGATGGAGCACGTGCTGCGTGCCGCGGTCGCCGGTATCGTGCGACTCGGGGTCGCGGTCGGCGACCAGGTGAGCCGCGGCGGTGTCGTCGCGACGATCGAGGGGGAGGACGCATGAGCGAGCAGACGCAGGCCTCCACGCCGAGGATCGTCCAGCGCGGGCTCTACTTCGAGGAGTTCGTCGAGGGCGCCGTCTACGCGCACGCTCCCGGGCGGACGGTGACCGAGGCCGACAACGTCCTCTTCACGACGCTCACGATGAACACCCAGTCGCTTCACCTCGATGCCGCGTGGTCGGCGCAGACGGAGTTCGGCGAGCGCCTCGTGAACTCGATGTTCACCCTGTCGACGATGGTCGGGCTCTCGGTGGCGCAGCTGACCCAGGGGACGATCGTGGCGAACCTGGGCTTCGACGCGGTGCGCTTCCCCGCTCCCGTGCGCGTCGGAGATACGCTCTACGCCGAGACCCTCATCGCCGGGAAGCGCCTGTCGTCGTCGCGACCGGGCCAGGGCATCGTCGAGTTCGCCCACACGATGCGCAACCAGGACGGCGTCGTCGTGGCCGAGGCATCCCGCAAGACCCTCATGCTCTGCCTGCCGGGCGCCTGACCCGGGGCGGGAGCCGGGCACTTGTCGCCTGTCCCGGGGCGGGTTCTCGGCACTCGTCGCCTGCCCCGGGGCGGGCTCTCGGCACTCGTCGCCTGCCCGCGAGACCGCCTCCACGCGACGAAACCCTTGGTTACGAACCCGGGTCTCGTCGCGTACCGCGGGTCTCGCGGGGGTCGAGCTCAGCCCCCGAGCGCGCGCTGCGCCATGCCGGCGAGGATGCCGGCGGCATCCGCACCGCTCGCCGCCGCGCTGTGGGGCGTCGAGTTGAGGAGCCCGAAGACACCGAGCAGGCGTGTCTGACGTTCCGCGTCGGAGAGGCCCGGCTGCGCCGCGGCGAGCACCTCGTCCCACGCGTCGACGTAGGACCGCTGCAGGCTCCGCACGCGGTGGCTGGCCTCGGCGCCGAGCCCGGCAAGCTCGCGATCCTGGATGCGGATGATGTCGGGGGCGGCCGTCGCGAAGCCGATGTGGAAGACGATGAGGTCGGCGAGGACGGATGCCGCGGCATCCGCGTCGAGCCCCCGCCCGCCACCGAACCCCCGCGCGGCGAGGATCTCGCGGCATCCCGCCAGCAGGCGTTCGCTCGCGTCGACGAGGAGCTCGGTGAGGATCGCGTCCTTGCTCGAGAAGTGCTTGTAGAGGGCGGGGCCGCTCATGCCGACGGCCTCACCGATCTCGGCGGTCGTGACGGCGGCGAACCCCCGCGCGGCGAAGAGGGCCGCCGCCTCGTCGAGGAGGCGCGCGCGGCGGTTCGCCTTCTGGGTGCTCCGCCACGTCGCCGTCACGATGTCAGCGTACCGAGAGCTCCGCGGGCGCCGGGTCGGCGGCGCACGTCCCGTCCGCGACCGGCGCCGGATCGGCGGCGCAGGCGGGAGGCGTCTCCGCGGACGGATCGGCGGCGCAGGCGGGAGCTTTCCCCTCCGACGTGATCGCGAGCCGGCGGTCGGGGTCGAGTCGGTCGAGCACGGCGTAGGTGAGGCGGGCGAGGTCGTCGACGCCGTCGTCGTCGAGCCCGTCGAGGATCATGTGGCGCACGGCATCCGCATACAGGGGAGCTGCCCCGGCGCGCGCGGCCCGGCCCGCGTCGGTCAGGACGGCGTTCGTCGCACGGCCGTCCTGCTCGCACGGCGCGCGCAGGACATAGCCCTTGCGCTCGAGCCCCGTGACGACGCGCGACAGGCGCGGGAGCGTCGCGTTCGACCGCGATGCGAGCGCCGAGAGGCGCAGGCGCCCGGCATCCGCCTCGGCGAGCGCCTCGAGCAGCGTGTACTCGAAGGAGGTGAGCCCGACGGGTGCGAGCTGCTTGTCGAGCGCCGTCGGCAGAAGCTCCAGGAGGGCATGCAGGCGCGCCACGGCGACCCGTTCGGGGTGGGTCAGAGCCGGGGCCGGCTCCGGATTCAGCGACGTCATAGGAACATTCTACGCCCGAAAGTTGCATCTACAACCAAAGTGTATACAGTGATTGTTGTACCTACAAGCAAACGACTCCGACAGCCCGAGCCGCACAGAAAGGCAGAGCGCATCATGGCTCACATCACGATCATCGGCACCGGCAACATGGCGAACGCGATCGGCGGCGTCCTGGCAGCCGGCGGCAGCACCGTCGACTACATCTCGCAGGACGAGACCGGTACCGCTCCCCTGAACGGCGACATCGTCGTGCTCGCCGTCCCCTACCCCGCACTCGACGCGATCGTCGCCGCCTACGGTTCGCAGTTCGACGGCAAGACGGTCGTCGACATCACCAACCCGCTGAACTTCGAGACCTTCGATGCGCTCGTCGTGCCGGTGGGCTCGTCCGCCGCCGCAGAGCTCCAGGCGAAGCTACCCGCCGCGAAGGTCCTCAAGGCCTTCAACACGACGTTCGCCGCGACCCTCGCCTCGAAGCAGGTCGGCGGCCTCCAGACCACCGTCCTGATCGCGGGCGACGACGCGGCCGCGAAGACCCAGCTCGCCGAGGCGATCACCGCGGGCGGCGTCGGCGCGATCGACGCCGGCGCGCTCACCCGTGCGCACGAGCTCGAGTCCCTCGGCTTCCTGCAGCTCACCCTCGCCGCAAGCGAGAAGATCGGCTGGACCGGCGGCTTCGCCGTCGCCCGCTGACCGCTCGACACGCAGAGGCGTTCACAACTCAGGAAGATCGGCGGCTGGGCCGATGACGACCCGCGGAATTCCGTGGCCGCCCGTGCGCCGCCCCCGCATTCTTCCTGAGTTGTGAACGCGCACCCCGCCCCACACCCGCCCCACCCGAGACCCGAGCCGCCCAGCCGAGCCGCCCACCCGAACCCCGGAGCCACCCATGACCACGCCGCCCACCGCCATGACCGACGACCGCCTCCTCAGCGCCGACACGGCGATGGATGCCGTGACCCTGCGGGTCCGCGACCTCGACCTGATGTCGCGCTACTACGGCGAGGCGTTCGCGCTCGCGCCGATCGAGGAGCGCGCCCGCGGCCGCGAGGTGCACCGCGTGCTCGGGCGGGGCGGCGTGCCCATGATGCGGCTCGTCCACACGCCCGACCTCCCCTCCGTCGACCCGCGCGAGGCCGGGCTCTACCACACGGCCTTCCTCTTCGACGATCAGGCGAGCCTCGCCGCGACCGTTTATCGCGCCGCGCAGGACGGGCGCACCCGCTTCACCGGCTCGAGCGACCACAAGGTGAGCGAGGCGTTCTACTTCACCGACCCGGAGGAGAACGGGATCGAGTTGTACACCGACCGCGCCCGGTCGACGTGGAACCACATCGGCGCCGAGATCGACATGGGCACGATCTATCTCGACCCGAACCAGTACCTCCGCGATCACCTCACGCAAGAAGCGCTGGATGCCGGGCCCGCCCTCGCCGGCCGCGTCGGCCACGTCCACCTGCAGGTCGGCGACCTCGGCGTCGCGCGCGACTTCTACGTCGACACGCTCGGGTTCGAGGCGACCGTCACGAGCTACCCCGGCGCGCTCTTCGCGTCGGCCGGCGGCTACCACCACCACGTCGGCATGAACACCTGGCACTCCCAGGGCGCCGGTCCGCGCGCGACCCGCCTCGGCCTCGGCGACCTCGCCCTGACCGTCCCCGCCCGCGCCGACCTCGACGCCCTGACCGCGCGCCTGCGCGCCCACGGCCTCGCCTTCAGCGACAACGGCACCTCCGTCGTCACCGCCGACCCGTGGGACACGCAGGTCACCGTCGCCGTCGGCGGCACGGACCTCGACGAGCTGATCGAGCGATGAGCCTCTCGTATCGCACGGGTCCAGCTCGCGGCGCGGGTCCGGCTCGCGTCGCGGGTGCGGCCTCGGCCCCGGATGCCGCGGCATCCGCCCCCAGCCTGATCCTGCTGCACGGGTACGGCGCCGACGAGAACGACCTCGCCCGGCTCGCGCCGCTGCTCGCCCCGGACTCCCCGTGGTATTCGGTGCGCGCACCCCAGCGCCTGCCGCACGGCGGGAACGCCTGGTTCCCGATCACGACTCCCGGTCGCCCCGACCCGTCCGCGGTCGACGAGGCGACGGAGACCCTGTGGGACTGGATCGACGGCGCGCTCGACGCGGACACCCCGATCATCCCGGTCGGCTTCTCGCAGGGCGGCCTCATGGCGACGCAGCTTCTGCGCACGCGGCCCGAGCGCATGGCCGCGACCGTCGTCCTCGGCGGCTTCGTGCTCGGCGCACCGCAACCCGCCGACGAGACGCTCGCCGCCAGCCGCCCCGCCGCGTTCTGGGGCCGCGGCGAGGACGACCGCGTCATCGCCGCCGACGCTGTCGCCCGCACCGCCGCATGGATGCCGGAGCACACGACCCTCACGGCGCGGACGTACCCGGGCCTCGGCCACGGCATCTCGCCCGAGGAGATCGCCGACGTGCGGACGTTCCTCGCCGGGTGAGCGCGCGGCACTCAGGGACCGACGGCTGCGAGGATCACGCCTCGCGAGTGATCGTCACCTTCACGTGCAGCTCGCTCTTGAACGGGCCGGCGTACACGCCGCGCAGCGGCGGGACGTCGTTGTAGTCGCGCCCCCGACCGACGAGCACGTGCCGGTCGCCGATCTCGACGTTGTTGGTGGGGTCGAAGCCCTGCCACTCCCCCGTGAACCACTCGACCCACGCGTGCGACTCGCCCGTCACCGGCACGCCGACCTCCGGGTGCGGGCTGGGGTGCAGGTACCCGGACACGTAGCGCGCGGGAATCCCGACCTCGCGCAGCGCCCCGAGGGTGATGTGCGCGATGTCCTGGCACACGCCCTTGCGCTCGACCCACGCCTCGGCGCCGGTCGAGTGGACGCCGGTGATGCCGGGCATGTACTCCACGGCATCCCCGATCGCCGTCGCGATGGCGAGGGCGGCGCGGCCCGGGTCGTCGTGGTGCGCGACGATCGAGCGGGCGATCTCGGCGACCTCCGGGTGCGGCTCGGTGCGGGCGGACTGGCCGAGCATCTCGACCGTCTGGATCGACCGTGCGGCCTCGCGGTGCAGACGCTTCCAGCCGATCTCGGTGAAGTCGATGGGCCGGGGCCGCACCTCGACCAGTGAACGCGCGGTGATGTCGAGCGCGTGGTGCGGCGCGAGCACGTCGAACGCGGCGACGCGGGTGCCGAAGTAGTCCGTGTAGTAGTTGACGCTCGTCGACGGCTCGATGTCGAGCTGCGCGCTCAGGACGAACTGGGCGTCGGTGGAGCTCGGCAGCATGCGCGCCTCGTTGTACGACGCGCCGACGTCACCCTGGTACGAGAACCCGGTCGCGTGCTCGATCCGCAGCCGCATCATGAGGTCTCTCCGATCCAGCTCGGCTCGGCGTGGGTGGGGAAGAACCGCGCGCGGATCGCCTCGGATGCCTGGCGGGTCACCTTCTGCACCTGCTCCATGTGGTCGGGGAGTTCGGCGAGGATCTCGTCGATCGGCCGGTACTCGAGGTCGTTGCGGATGCGCCCGAGCGCGCGCAGCACGCTGTTCGAGTGCCCGACGCGGTCGGCCACGGGGTCGATCGCGCTCATGCACGTCTCGGCGACGGTGATCGAGTGGATGATCGACCGCGGGAAGAGCCGGTCGAGCAGCAGGAACTCGGCCGCGTTGGCGGCGCTCGGCATGCCGCGGTAGGTGCGGAGGTATGCCTCGTAGGCGCCGCACGAGCGCAGGATGGTCGTCCACGACGGGCCGGATGCCTCGGTCAGCGACCTCGTCGCAAGCAGCCGCGCCGTCATGTCGGTGCGCTCGATGGCGCGCCCGAGCGTCAGGAACTGCCACGCCTCGTCGCGGCTCGTCGACGAGTCGGTGATGCCGACGGCGAGCGCCGAGCGCTCACGCACCCACTGGAAGAACTCGTGCGCTTTCTCGTTGTTGATGCGTCGCGGCATCCGGGAGTACGTCGTGTTGAGCGTCTCCCACAGCTCCGTCGAGACGATCTCGCGGGCCCGGCGGGCGTTCTCGCGCGCCGCCTGCACGGCGTAGGCGATGCTCGACGGGTTGGCGCGGTCGACGGCGAGGCTCGTCAACACGTCGCCGCGCGTCACGGCGGCGACGTCGGCGGGCGGAAGCGACCCCATGACGCCCATGAGCGAGCGGCAGGCGGTGTCTTCGTCGATCCACGGGTCTTCGAGGAGCAGCTGCAGGTGGACGTCAAGGATGCGCGCGGTGCCGTCGCTGCGCTCGATGTACCGCCCGATCCAGAACAGGCTCTCGGCGATGCGGCTCAGCACGACGCCACCTCCCCGGCATCCGTCTGCTGCTGCTGTTGCTGCTGCTGTTGTTGCTGCTCCGTGCGGGTGCGCGGGCGGTCCTGCGGGGAGTGGGCTTGCACGTCCTGCGGGTCGTAGATGACGGGGATCGACGCGGTGACGGATGCCTGGTCGGCGACCAGTCCGGCGAGCCCCTCGGGACCGCGGGGGCCGCGCTGCGGCGCGTCGCCGCCGACGATCCAGGTGTCCTTCGACCCGCCGCCCTGCGACGAGTTCACGACGAGCTGCCCCTCGGGGAGCGCGACGCGCGTCAACCCTCCCGGCAGCACCCACACCTCGTCGCCGTTGTTGACGGCGAAGGGGCGCAGGTCCGCGTGGCGCGGGCGCATGCCGTCCTCGACGAGCGTCGGGATGGTCGAGAGCATCACGACCGGCTGCGCGATCCAGCCGCGGGGGTCGGCGATGAGCTTCTTGCGGAGGGTCTCGAGCTCTGCCGGTGAGGCATCCGGGCCCACGACGAGGCCCTTGCCGCCCGATCCGTCGACGGGCTTCACGACGAGCTCGTCGAGCCGGTCGAGCACCTCTTCGAGCGCGGCGGGCTCTTCGAGGCGCCACGTGTCGACGTTCTTCAGGATCGGCTCTTCGGACAGGTAGTACCGGATGAGGTCGGGCACGTAGGTGTAGAGCAGCTTGTCGTCGGCGACACCGTTGCCGACGGCGTTCGCGATCGTGACGTTGCCGAGCCGCGCGGCGAGCATGAGCCCCGGGGCGCCGAGCATCGAGTCGGCGCGGAACTGCAGCGGGTCGAGGAAGTCGTCATCGACGCGGCGGTAGATGACGTCGACGCGCTTGGGTCCGCGCGTCGTCCGCATGAACACCTTGCCGCCCATGCACTGCAGGTCACGGCCCTCGACGAGTTCGATGCCCATGAGGCGGGCGAGCAGCGTGTGCTCGAAGTAGGCCGAGTTGTAGACGCCGGGGGTGAGGACGACGACGTTCGGGTCGTCGACGCCGGGAGGAGCGGCGTTCCGGAGCGCCTGGAGGAGCTTGTTCGGGTAGTCGCCCACCGGCTGCACACGCATCGAGTGGAAGAGCTCCGGCAGGGTCTGCGCCATCACGCGCCGGTTGGAGATGACGTAGCTCACACCCGAGGGCACGCGCACGTTGTCTTCGAGGACCCGCATCTCGCCGTGCTCGTCGCGGATCAGGTCGATGCCGGCGACCTGGATGCGCACGCCGTTGGCGGCGTGGATGCCTGCCGCCTGGCGGTAGAAGTACTGCGAGCTGGCGATGAGCGCCGCGGGCAGCACGCCGTCGCGGACGCAGTACTGGTGGCCGTACGCGTCGTCGAGGAACGCCTCGAGCGCCTTGACGCGCTGCTGCACGCCCTTCTCGACCGTCGACCACTCGCCGTAGTCGATCACGCGCGGCACGGCATCCAGGGGGAACGGACGCTCCTCGCCGGCGAAGTCGAACGTCACGCCCTGCGCGAGATACGAGCTCGCGAGCGACTCGGTGCGTCCGCGCAGCTCCTCCTGCGTCAGCTGCGCGAGCGCCTGATAGAGCTCGCGGTAGGCGGCGCGGGAGGGCGTGGCGATGCCGGCGTCGGCCGGGTGCTCGAACATCTCGTCGAACGCCGGCACTCCCGAGACCGTCTTGCGCGGCGCGAGGGTCGAGCCGTAGCCGTCGAAGAGATCACCCATGCCCCGAGCCTATCCCCGCGCATGTTTCGCGAAGATCACAGGGCCTGAGCCTTGACAGAACAGGGCCTGAGCCTCGACAGCGGCTGTGCATCCGCGCCGGCGTCGCCCGGTCCGCCCCACCGGGGGCGGCGCCGACCTATGATCGGCGGATGGAGACGCCGGATGCCTCCCGCGCGATGCGCGACGAGCCGACGGGATCGCGGGGCGCGGTCCCCGCGGCTCTGGCCGGCGTCGCCTCCGTCGTGTTCGGCGCGGGGGTCGGTGAGCTCGCCGGCGCGCTGTTCGGCGCGAGCCCCGTCGCCGCCGTGGGATCGGCGCTCATCGACATCGCGCCGCCCTGGGGCAAGGACCTCGCGATCGGGCTCTTCGGCACGGGTGACAAGGCCGCACTCATCGTCGGCGTTGCGATCGCGCTGCTGCTCCTGGGTGCGGCCGTGGGACTCCTCGCGCGCCGCTCGCGCGCCGCGGCGCAGACCGTGGTGGTCGTGGCCGGGCTCGCGGGCGTCGCGGCATCCGTCTCGCGGGCCGATGCGTCGGCGCTGTCGGCGGTTCCGGCGGCGCTCGGAGCGGCCGCCACCCTGATGGCCCTCGGCGTCCTGTCCGCCCGAGCCGAACGCGCCCACGACGACGAGGCCGAACTCTTACACGGCGACCTGCCGAGCTCCGGACCGTCGCGGCGCACGTTCCTCGTGTGGGCGGGAGGGGCGACCGTCGTCGGCGCGCTCGCCGCCGTCGGCGGGTGGGCGTTGCAGGCGGGGGCGCGCACGGTCGCGGCCGTGCGCTCGGCGATCACCCTGCCTCCGGCATCCGTTCGCGCGGCGGTGCCCGCGTCTGCCGAGCTGGGCATCTCCGGCCTCGCGCCGGTGATCACCCCGAACGCCGACTTCTACCGCATCGACACGGCGCTCGCCGTGCCGCAGATCGACCCCGCGTCGTGGCGGCTGCGCATCCACGGCCTCGTCGATCGCGAGGTCGAGATCGGCTGGGACGAGCTGCTCGCCCTGCCGCTGGAAGAGAGCGTCACGACGCTGACGTGCGTGTCGAACGAGGTCGGCGGCGACCTGATCGGCACGGCCCTCTGGCTCGGGTACCCGATCCGACACCTGCTGGCGCGGGCCGGCGTGCAGCCCGGCGCCGACATGGTGCTGTCGACGTCGAGCGACGGCTTCACCGCCGGCACGCCGCTGGAGACCCTCACCGATGAGCGGAATGCGATCCTCGCCGTCGGGATGAACGGCGAACCGCTCCCTCCCGAGCACGGCTTCCCCGTGCGGATGGTCGTGCCGGGCCTCTACGGCTACGTCTCCGCGACGAAGTGGGTCGTCGACCTCGAGGTGACGCGCTTCTCCGACGCCGAGGGCTACTGGACGCCGCGCGGCTGGTCGGAGCGCGGGCCCGTGAAGCTCGCGAGCCGCATCGACGTCCCCCGCCGCGGCACCTCGGTCGCTGCGGGCGACACCGTGATCGCGGGGGTCGCGTGGCAGCAGCACGTCGGCGTGCGCGGCGTGCAGGTGCGGGTCGATGACGGTCCGTGGCGGGATGCCTCGCTCGCCACCGCGATCTCGGACGACACCTGGGTGCAGTGGACGCTGCCGTGGGACGCGCCGGCGGGCCGCCACACGATCACCGCGCGCGCGATCGGCGCCGACGGAGAGCCGCAGACCGAGGCCACCGCGCCGCCCGCGCCCGACGGCGCGACCGGCTGGCCGAGCGTCGAGGTGCAGGTCGCCTGACCCCCGGCATCCCGCTCCGCCCTCTGCTCCGGCCGCGTCAGGTGGCGAGCACCAGGCGCAGCTGCTCGACCGCCCAGTCGAGCTCGGTCGCGCGGACCACGAGCGGCGGGGCGATGCGGATCGTCTGGCCGTGCGTGTCCTTGACGAGGACGCCCCGGTGCAGCAGCTTCTCGGCGACCTCGCGGCCCGTGCCGAACGCCGGGTCGATGTCGACGCCGGCCCACAGGCCCGCGATGCGCACCGCCGTGACGCCGTTCCCGACGAGCGGCTCGAGCGCGGCGGCGAGGTGCTCGCCGAGCGCCTGCGCGCGAGTCTGGAACTCGCCCGACGCGAGCATCTCGACGACCTGCAGCCCGACGGCCGCGGCCAGCGGATTTCCCCCGAAGGTCGAGCCGTGCTCGCCCGGCTGGATGACGCCGAGCACATCGGCATCCGCCACCACCGCAGACAGGGGCAGGATGCCTCCGCCGAGCGCCTTGCCGAGCAGGTACATGTCGGGAACGACGCCTTCGCGGTCGCACGCGAACGTCGTGCCGACCCGGGCGAGGCCCGACTGGATCTCGTCGGCGACGAAGAGGACGTTGTTCTCGTCGCAGAGGCGTCGGATCTCGCGCAGATACCCCTCGGGCGGGATCACGACGCCCGCCTCGCCCTGGATGGGCTCGACGAGGACGGCGGCGGTGCTCTCGTCGATCGCGGCGGCGATCGCCGAGGCGTCGCCGTACGGCACCGACACGAAGCCGGGCGTGAACGGCCCGAATCCGTCGCGCGCGGAGGCGTCGTCGCTGAAGCTCACGATCGTGGTCGTGCGGCCGTGGAAGTTGCCGTCAGCGACGATGATCTTCGCCTGGCCGTCGGCGACGCCCTTGACGCGGTACGCCCACGCACGGGCGACCTTGATGCCGGTCTCGACGGCCTCGGCCCCCGTGTTCATGGGGAGGACGAGCTCCTTGCCGCAGAGCTCCGCGAGGGCGCCCGCGAAGGCTCCCAGCCGGTCGTTGTGGAAGGCGCGGCTCGTGAGCGTGACGCGGCCGAGCTGCTCGACGGCGGCCGCCACGAGCGCGGGATGCCGGTGCCCGAAGTTCAGCGCCGAGTAGGCCGACAGCAGGTCGAGGTAGCGCTTGCCCTCGACATCGGTGACCCACGCGCCCTCGCCGCGCGCGACGACGACGGGGAGCGGGTGGTAGTTGTGCGCGACGTGCGCCTCTTCGGCGGCGATGAACTCGCCGGTCAGCGCGTCGGTCGTCGTCATGGGGGTGGTCATCGCTTTCCTCGCAGTTCGAGCGTGCAGCACTTGATGCCCCCACCGCCGAGCAGCAGCTCGGACAGGTCGATGAGCACCGGGTTGTAGCCGCGGGCGCGCAGCTGCTGCTCGAAGCCCGTCGCGCGCGGCGAGATGAAGACGTTGTACCCGTCGGATGCCGAGTTCAGCCCGAACACGGCACCGTCGGCATCCGACACCTCGATCGCGTCGGGGTAGCGCTCGCGGAGCACGGCGAGCGACGGCGCGTCGAACGCGGCCGGGAGGTAGGCGATGTTCGCCCTCTCGACGCCGCCGGGACCCTCGACGGGGTCGAGGACGGAGATCGCGGTGTCGAGGTGGTAGAAGCGCGGGTCGATGAGGCGGAGCGAGATCACCTCGCGGCCGAAGACCTCGGCGACCTCGCGGTGGCTGTCACCGACCGAGCGGAAGCCGGTGCCGGCGAGGATCGTGTCGCCGACCAGCAGGAAGTCGCCCTCGCCCTCCTGCACCTCGACGGGCTCGACGACCTCGAACCCGTGCGCGCCGAACCAGTCCATGAAGGGGCGCTCCTCGCCGCGGCGCTCGTCCACCCGGAAGCGCACGCCCAGGGCGCGCCCGTCGATGATGAACCCGCCGTTGGCGGTGTAGACCATGTCGGGCAGGCCCTCGACGGGGTCGATGAGTTCGACCTCGTGCCCGAGCGCCACATACGTGTCGTACAGGGTCTGCCACTGCGCGACGGCCTTGGCGGTGTCGGTCGGCTTCGCCGGCTCCATCCACGGATTGATGCGGTAGCTCACCGTGAAGTGCTCCGGTCGGCACATGAGGTACCGACGGTGTTGCGCGATGCGGGCGGGGGAAGACGCTGCGGCGGATGACGCCGCGGGTGTGCCGGTACCCAGGGAAGTGGACATTTCGCTCCTCGTAGCTGCGAGTGTCAGAGAGCGGCGGACGCTGTCCAGAGGCCCGGTCACGGGCACGCCGGCATCCATTGTGTCAGACCGGCCGACGCGGGCTCGGTGACACCCCGCCTGGCCGATGTCGGCCCAAGTGAGTAGATTTCTTTTCCATGGTGCGTCGTTCTGGGGACGAGACCCGCGCGCTGCTGTTGCGCGTCGGGATGCAGATGCTGCTCGAACGGGGCGTGTCGGCGGGGGTGCAGC
The DNA here is from genome assembly GCF_057706945.1 of Microbacterium sp. bgisy203. NCBI lineage: Bacteria > Bacillati > Actinomycetota > Actinomycetes > Micrococcales > Microbacteriaceae > Microbacterium > Microbacterium sp. bgisy203. The sequence goes on from NZ_JBYIPF010000006.1 coordinate 70,639, forward strand.
ACATCCGCCTGCAGGACGTGCTCCGGCGAGCGGGGCTCACGACGGGTGCCGCCTACCGGCTCTGGGCAGACCAGAACGACTACCAGCGCGATCTCGCGGTGGCGATGGTGCGCCTGCGGCTGAGCAGGCCGACCGATTACGCGCGCGTCGCCGTCGAGGAGCTCATCACGTCGGGAGCCAGCGGCGACGACGTCATCCGCGCCGCCGCCGAGGCGCACGTGCGCACCACCGCCGTCGACACCGACGACCCCGCCGACGCCCTCGACGCACAGCAGTTCCTCATCTGGCTCGCCCTGCGTACGACCGCCCAGACCTGGCCGGAGCTGCGCGAGGCGAGCAACGAGCGGCATCGCGAGTCGATCGCCGCGTTCGCGGAGTTCTACGCCTTCCTCATGGAGTCCTACGGGCTGCGCATGAAATCTCCCCTCACGATCACCGACTTCACCGAGGCGATGGCGGCGATGGGCGAGGGCTTCGCCGTGCGGGCCCTCGAGGGCATCGAGCATCCGCGCGTGCGGGCGCACGACGGGGACGATGTCCCGGCCGGGGAGTGGACGCTGTTCGCCCTCGGAGTGCGTGCGCTGGTCAACGAGTTCATGACGCCCGTGGATGGCGAAGCCGCGGCCCCGGCGGCGGGCGAGGCTCGCGACTTCGTCGATCCGCCCGAGTCCTGACCTCGCGGCAGGCAGGCGGGAGCTCTGGAGCCGAGTGTCCCCCAACTCCAGAGCGACACTCCCCCCGGTGTGTCATTGACGGTCCGACCCGCGGCGTGTGCCGCTCACTGGAACCGGTCTCCGTCGGCGCTCCCCAGATGCGCCACTCATCATCGTGGCCGGTCGCGCCTTCAGGTTCCAGAAAGATAACTTGTTTCTCTTCCGCGCTGACCGGGCGTGGATTGATGGACTCCGTCCACCCTCAGATCACGGCCTCCGACCATGGATCCGGGTTGCCGAAGCGGTGCGCGGTGATGGTGATCGACTGCTCGCGGAGGAACGGCAGAAGCTCCAAACGCCCCGCGGTCGTGACGTCGCCCGCGTAGACGGCCAGGTCAGGGTCGCCGCCGGATGCCTTGGCGAGCGCGGCCTGCAGCGCGCCGACCGACTCGGTGCCGCCGACGAGCCGCGCGCGTCCCGCTCCCCCGTCTGCCTGGCCCGCACGTACGCGGTCGATCCACTCGCCGTCGGTTTCGACGAACACCGGCACGTCGAGGTCGCCGAGCGCGCGGCGGACACCGGCGGGGAGGCCGACGGGCGCACTCAGGGTGAACGCACCGCCGGCGCGGACGCCCGCGACCGCAACGCGGAGGACGGCCTGCCACGCGGCATCCTTCGTAGCGCGCACAGCGACCTCGACGGGGCGGTAGCGGAAGAGGTTCCGCTCGACGCCGAGCTGCGACACGTCGCGCACCTGACCGAACTCGCGGTCCCACGCGAGGGCGTCCGAGAGTGCGGCACGGCGGAGCCACTCGAACTCCTCGTAGCCGAGCGACGGCTGCGCCGCCTCGATGAACGCGCCGATCCGCGAGTCGAGCCCACGCAGGTGCAGCGTCGACGACGGGGCGCCGCCCGACGTCGCCCGCCACGAGCCGAGACCGACGAGGTAGTTCGGGCCGCCGGCCTTCGTCCCCGCCCCGACCGACGAGCGCTTCCACCCGCCGAACGGCTGCCGCTGGACGATCGCGCCCGTGATGCCCCGGTTGACGTAGAGGTTTCCGGCTTCGACGCCGTCCAGCCACGTCGCGAGGTCGCCGGGGTCCTGCGTGTAGAGGCCCGCCGTCAGGCCGTACGCGACGGCGTTCTGCAGCTCGATCGCCTCGGCGAGCGACGAGGCGTGCATGACGCCCATCATGGGGCCGAAGAACTCCTCGAGGTGCGTGCGCGAGCCCGCCCGCACGCCGACGCGGATGCCGGGCCTCCACAGCCTCCCGGCGTACTCCGCCGGCGCGTCCGATACCTCACGCGGCTCGACGAGCCACTGCTCGCCGTCTTCGAGCGTCGTGAGCGCCCACGCGAGTTTGCCGTGCGGGACCTCGACGACCGGCCCGACTTCGCTGCGCGGGTCGGACGGCGGGCCCACGCGCAGCGACTCGGTCGCATCGACGAGCTGGCGGGCGAAACGCTCGGAGCGCGCGACCGGTCCGACGAGGATCGCGAGCGAGGCGGCCGAGCATTTCTGCCCCGCGTGCCCGAAGGCGCTCTTCACGAGGTCGGATGCGGCGAGGTCGAGGTCGGCCGAGGGCATGACGATCATCGCGTTCTTGCCGCTCGTCTCGGCGAGCAGCGGCAGTTCGGGACGCCACGAACGGAACAGCGCCGCGGTCTCCCACGAGCCGGTGAGGATGACCCGGTCGACCGCGTCGTGCGAGATGAGCTGCTGCCCGAGCCCGCCCTCATCGATGTCGACGAGCGCGAGCACGTCGCGCGAGACGCCCGCCTCATCGAACGCCGACCAGATCGCCTCGGCGACGACCGCGGCGCAGCGCCGCGCCTGCGGAGCCGGCTTGAAGACGACGCCGGAGCCCGCGGCGAGCGCGGCGAGCACACCGCCCGCCGGGATCGCGATGGGGAAGTTCCAGGGCGGGGTGACCACTGTGAGCGTCGCGGGCACGAACACGGCGCCCGGCACGCGGTCGAGCTCCTTCGCGGTCGCCGCGTAGTAGTTCGCGAAGTCGACGGCCTCGCTGATCTCGACGTCCGCCTCGGCGAAGACCTTGCCGGTCTCCGAGGCTGCGACCTCGATCAGCTCGCCGCGGCGGGCCTCGAGCGCGCGGGCGGCGGCTTCGAGCACGCGGGCGCGGTCGGCGGCCGGCATCGCACCCCAGGCATCCGCGGCCGTGCGGACGCGCGCGACGGTCTCCTCCAGCGCTTCTTCGCTGTCGAGGCGAGCCGCGGCGATCGTCTCGTCGCCGGTGGTCGAGGTTTCGACGCGGGCGAGGACGTCCGCCGACCAGGCGCGGTTCGCGGGCAGCGCCGGGTCGGAGTCGGGCGTGTTCACGAAGCCCGCAGCGCCGCGCGCGGGCGCGCCCGACTCGCGGCGCGCGAAGACGGCGGTCTCGACGTACCCGTCGGCGAAGACCTGCTCGGCGCCGAGATCGATGTCGTCCTCGTCGCGCGAGGCGGCGCGGGCGATGCCGAGCACGGCCTGGGTCAGGTCGGCCTCGTCGGCCGGCGACGTGCGCAGGCGGCTCGCGGCGTCGCCGCCCTGAGCGTCCTCGGTGCCGCGGTCCTGGCGGCGGTTCGGGCCGACCGGCAGCGCGGGGTCGGCGGCGCGGCGCGTCGAGGCGATGAACCGGTCGCGCTCGCGCGCGAACATCGCGGGGTCGGTGTGCAGCTCGAAGACGGCGGAGAGGAAGTTGTCGCTCGACGCGTTCTCTTCCAGGCGCCGCACGAGGTAGCTGATCGCGACGTCGAACTCGTCGGGGCGGACGACCGGCACGTACAACAAGACGTGTCCCACCTCGCGGGTGACGGCCTCGACCTGCCCCTGCGCCATGCCGAGGAGCATCTCGAACTCGACCGCGTCGCGGACGCCCCGCTCCCCCGCCAGTAGCCACGCGTAGGCGATGTCGAAGAGGTTGTGGCCCGCGACACCGATGCGGACGGCCCGCGTGTGTTCGGGGCGCAGCGCCTCGTCGAGACAGCGGAGGTAGGAGGCATCCGAGTCGAGCTTGGAGCCGTGCGTCGCGAGGTCCCAGCCGTGCATCACGGCATCCACCCGCTCCATCGCGAGGTTCGCGCCCTTGACGAGCCGGATCTTGATGGGGGCGCCGCCGGCATCCACCCGCTCCGTCGCCCACGCGGTGAGTTGCTGGAGCGCCGGGAGCGCGTCGGGGAGGTACGCCTGCAGCACGATGCCGGCTTCGAGGTCCCTCAGGCGCGGGTCTTCGAGGATGCGGGTGAAGACCGCGATCGTGAGGTCGAGGTCGCGGTACTCCTCCATGTCGAGGTTGATGAAGGTGCGATCGGTCGCGGCCGTGAGGTACAGCGGCAGCAGACGCTCGACGACGGTGTCGACCGTCTCATCGAACGCCCACATCGAAATGTGGCTCGCGATCGCCGAGACCTTCACCGAGACGTAGTCGACGTCGGGGCGACGGATGAGGTCGTGGATGCCGTCGAGGCGGCGCAGCGCCTCGTGCTCGCCGAGCACCGCCTCGCCGAGGAGGTTGAGATTGAGGCGCGCACCCGATTCGCGAATGGTCGCGAGCGCCGGGCCGAGCTTGTCGGGGCGGGCGTCGACCACGAGGTGCCCGACCATCTCGCGCAGCACCCGCCGCGCGATCGGCACGACGGGGCTCGGGAGCACGGGCGCGACGGCGCCTCCCGTGCGGACGGCGGCGCGCAGGTACCACGGCAGGAAGTCGGGAACCAGCGGGGCGACGCGCTGCAGGTTGGATGCCGCGGCCGTCAGCGACTCGGGACGCATGACGCCGTCGACGAAGCCGATCGTGAAGGGGAGCCCGTTCGGGTCCTTGAGGACGCCGGCGAGACGCTCGGTAGCGGGGTCGACGGGAACGTCGGCGGACTCGGCGACCCAGCGCTCGGCGAGAGCGACGGCACGGTCGACGAGCGCGGTCGCCTCGTTCAGCTCGGTCAGCTCGGTCGGCTCGGTCGCACCGTCGGCGGGCAGGGAGTCGTCGGTCATCTGACCAGAGTGCACCTCGTTCATCCGATCAGGATGCGGCACGACTATGATTCGAGAAAAGCGATCATCTCCGATCTATACCGTTCGATTCTGTCGATGATTTCGGAGAGCGCGAGACGGATGCCGGTGAGGCCCGCGTGTTCGAGCTGCGCCGCCTGCGCCTGCTGCACGAACTGGCGCTGCGCGGCACGCTCTCGGCCGTCGCCGAAGCCCTCTCCTACAGCCCCTCGACGATCTCGCAGCAGCTCGCGCAGCTCGAGCGAGAAGCGGGGGTCCCGCTTCTCGCGCCCGACGGGCGCCGCGTGCGGCTGACCGAGCACGGCGCCGCCCTCGCCGCGCACGCGGCCCGGGCGCTCGACGCCGACGAGGAGATCCGCGGCGAGCTCGACGAGCTGCAGCCGGGCATCGCCCCCGTGCGGATCGCCGTCCTCCAGACCGCGGCGCGGACGATCGTGCCCGCCGCGCTGTCGTTGCTGGCAGAGCGGGCGCCGACGCTCCGCGTCGAGCTCGCCGAGGTGCCGCCCGAGGAGGGTCTGTTCGAGCTGTCGGCGCGCGGGTTCGATCTCGCGATCGCCGAGCAGTACCCGGGCCTCACGCGCGCGCACCGCCCCGACCTCGTGCGGCACGTGCTCGGCGCCGACCCCATGCGGCTCGCGACGCGCGGGCCGGGAGGATCGCTCCGCGACGTGGCGGACCGCCCGTGGGTCATGGAGCCGGCGGGGACCGCGGCGCGCGAGTGGGCGGTGCAGCAGTGTCGCTCGGCCGGGTTCGAACCCGACGTGCGGTACGAGCTCGCCGACCTCGGTGCCCACGTCTCACTCATCGCCGCGGGCCACGCGGTCGGGCTCCTCCCCGACCTGCTCTGGACCGGTGTCACCCCGCCTGTCACCCTCACGACGCTGCCGGGAGAGCCGGCGCGCGAGATCTTCACCGCCTCACGCCGCGCGAGTGCCGGACGCATCGGCATCCGACTCGCCCGTGAGGCGATCGCCGACGCGTTCGCGGCCTGAGCCGCACGGCACGACGACGCCGCGTCAGCCCGCTTGGCGGCGCAGGCCGTCCAGCAGCAGATCGAGGCCGGCGCGGAACTGGTCGGCGTCGTCGTGCCCGGCGAACTCGTCGACGATCTCGTGGATGAAGGGGAAGGATGCCTCATCCATCGCACGCCACTGATCGGCCGCGCGGGTCAGGTACTCGCTGCGGCTGATCTCTCCCGTGACGACCTCCGCCGGGGGCTCCTGCCCCATGTCCACCGCCGTCCCGAGGACGAACCCCACGACGGCCGATGTCGCGTGGAAGCGCTGGCGCGCCGTGAGCTCGAGCCGCTGCGTCTGCTCGCCGATGCGCTCGTAGAGCGCGAGCCCGTGCGGTTGCGCGCCGGTGTTGCGCAGGGCGTAGGCGCCGAGCCAGGGGCGGTCGACGATCGCGTCGAACAGGGCGACGGCGATCGTGCGCATGTCGTCGATGGGATCGTCGGTGTGCACGTCGGCGACCGCGGCGAGAACGCCCGCGAGCACCGCGTCGGCGGCGAGGTCGAGCAGTTCGTCGCGGCCGGAGACGTACCAGTAGATGCTGGCGGGGCCCCCGCCCAGGCGCGCGGCGAGCGCGCGGATCGTGAGGCCCTGAGCGCCCTGTTCGTCGAGGATCGCCACCGCCTCGGAGAGAACCGAGTCGAGCGAGTGCGAGGCGCGCTCGCGCGTGCGCGCGCTGCGCGCACTCCGGCGGGGGCGGTCGCCGCCGCGCGCGGCATCCGTCGTCGTTGCTTCGGTCACGGTCTCATCCCATCACACGCGGAGCGTCGCTTGCGGAATATCGAACAGTGTTCCAGATTATCGAACGGTGTTCTATTATCGAACAGCGTTCGAGATTTCGACATGACACCGCGGACGCCTCCGCCCGCACGATGAGACGCCCGACGAGAAAGGAAGACCTCATGAGCGCATCACCCCACACCTCCTCCCCGACCGTCACCTCCGGGACCTACGCATCGCTCGGCGCCGCGTGGATCCCCCTCGCGGCGCTCTGCCTCGCGTTCTTCGTGGAGATGATCGACAACACCCTGCTGTCGATCGCGCTGCCGACGATCGGCCGCGATCTCGGCGGGGAGACGACCGCGCTGCAGTGGGTCAGCGGCGCCTACTCGTTGACCTTCGGTGGCCTGCTGTTCACAGCGGGGGCGATCGCCGACCGCTTCGGACGACGCCGCGTGCTGCAGGTGGGGCTCGCGATGTTCGGGCTCGTCAGCCTCGCGGTGCTCGCCGTCAGCTCGATCGGCGAGCTGATCGGCCTGCGCGCCGTGCTCGGCATCGCCGCCGCCGCGATGGCCCCGATCACCAACTCCCTCGCGTTCCGGCTGTTCGACGACGAGAAGCTGCGCATGCGGGGAATCACCCTGATGATGGTCGTCGGGATGTCGGGCTTCGTCCTCGGGCCGCTGCTCGGCGGCACGATGCTCGCGCATCTGCCGTGGCAGTGGCTGCTGCTCATCAACGCCCCGATCGCCCTCATCGCCGCCCTCGGCGTGCACTTCGGCGTGCCCGCCGACTCTCCCGAGGGCCTGACGCACGACCGGCTCGACCTTCCGGGCGCCGTGCTCAGCATCCTGACGATCGGTCTCGCCTGCTACGCGCTCACGAGCGGTGTGCAGTTCGGGTGGTGGTCGCCCGTCACCCTCGGCGTCATCGGCGGCGCCGCGGCATCCCTCACGCTCTTCCTGGTCCACGAGCACCGCGCGGCGGCTCCGATGCTCGATCTGCGCGTGTTCCGCGGAGGCGTCGTCCGCGGCGCCGCGATCGCCCAGTTCGGCACCGCGATCGCGATGGCCGCCGTGATGTTCGCGCTCATCCTGCACTTCCAGTACGCCTGGGGGTGGACGCCTCTGCAGGCGGGCCTGGCGAACCTGCCGCTCATTCTGACGATGATCTTCGCGACTCCGCTGACCGAGTGGCTCGTGAGCCGCTTCGGACATCGCATCGCGTGCCTCATCGGCGCCGCATTCCTCGCCGCCGGGCTCGGCGCGATGGCGTGGGCGGTCTCGCAGGACTACGTCGCGATCGCGGGTGCGATGGTGATCATGACCGTGGGGCTGCGGACAATCATGACGATCTGCGCCGTCGCCCTCGTCGGCGCCATGCCCGAGAACCGCACCTCGATGGGCGCCGCGCTCAACGACACCGCGCAAGAGGTCGGCACGAGCGTCGGCACCGCCGTCGTGGGCACCGTGATCGCCGTGCTCGTCGCGACGGTCCTCCCCGATGGTGCGTGGGCGCCGGAACTGGTCGCACGCTTCTTCTCCGGCGAGCGGGTGCTCTTCGCGATCCTCGCGATCGCCGTCGGCCTCATCACCGCGGCGGGCGCCCTCACGCTCACGAACTCGCGCGACACCGACGAGCACCCGGCGCCGGAGGGCGCTGCTCGGGACGCCTCGGCGTCGGACGTCTCGACGCGCGCCTGAGCCGTCAGTCCCAGCTGCTCGGCGCCGGGGCCTTCGTCGAGGGGAGCGCTGAGCCTTCCGCCCAGGCGGAGATCCACGCCGGCAGCGGCGGCAGGTCGTCGGGGCGGCCGAGCGCGCTGAAGAGCTCCTCATTGCGGACGATGCCGCCGCCGCGCTGCAGGAACCGCGCGCGCACGATCATCTCGGCGTAGACCTCCCCGCCCACGACCGCGCGGTGCACGAGATAGACCGCCTTGTCGTCGTGTCCGTACAAGCGCGACTCGATCGTGAAGCGCTGCCACAGCTGCAGCGACTTCCGGAATGTGATCGTCTCGCTCGCGACGACTGCGTACCACTGGCGCGCGTTCATCGCGTCCCAGATACCGGTGCGCACGAGCAGGTCGAAGCGTCCGAGGTCGAACAGCGAGGCGTACCGGCCGTTGTTCATGTGCATCAGCAGGTCGATGTCGGTGGGGAGGGTCCGCACCCTCACGCGTCCGACCGTCCGCGGCGAGATCGGGCCGTTGCGGCGCAGCAGCACCTTCGCGTGCAGCATCGTCAGGAGGGTCCGCCACCATACGTTCACGCGGGGGATGCTATCGGTTCGACCTCGTCGCACACGAAACTCGTTGTGGACACCCTCCAGCACCGCGGGTTTCTCCCGCCGGCGTCGATTTCGCCTTTCTCGGGCGCAGACGTATATTCAGGCCATGGAAGCCCCCTCCGAGATCCCCACGCAGACCGACATCGTCGTCCGTCCCGTCCGTGACGTGGATGCCGAGGCCCTGGGCCGTGTGCACGCCGCGTGCTGGCACGAGACCTACGACCACCTCATCAGCAAGGCGGCGCTCGAGAACGTGTCGCCCAAGCGCCTCGCCGAACTCTGGACCCACTGGGCCGCACAGGGACCGGATTTTCGGATGTTCGCCGCGCTCGCCGACGGCGAGATCATCGGGTTCTCGGGGTCGGGTCCGGCGCGCGACCGCGACGCCCCGCGCGCCCGTGAGCTGTACTTCATCTACCTGCTGGACGCCTTCCACGGAACCGGCACGGGGCAGCGCCTCTTCGATGCGGTCGTCGAGCCCGAAGAGCCCATCTACCTGTGGGTCGCCGACGACAACCCGCGCGCGCACCGCTTCTACGTCCGCAACGGGTTCACCCTCGACGGCGCGACCCACACCGAGCCGTTCCTCGGCGAGACCCTCACCGAGGTCCGCTTCACCCGCTGACGCCGTCAGCGCCACGTGCCGTCAGCGTCCCGAGACGGTGCCGAACAGGCGCGCGATCGGCGCGATCGTCATGGGCCGCAGAGCCACCCACGCCGCCGCGATGACGACCATCGAGGCTACGAACATCCAGAACCCGGTCCAGTTGTCTGCGTAGGCGTTCGGGTCGACCGAGCCCTGCGCGGCGTACATGTGGTTGAGGTTGCGGAGCGCGCCCGTCGCGAACACGAGGAACACGTGGATCGCGATGAACACCACGAAGTAGAGCATCGTCGGGAAGTGGACCTTCCGCGCCCACTCGATCGGGTACGCCCGGCTGAGCTTCTCGTTCTTCTTCGGCCAGAGCCCGCTCATCCGGAAGCCGGTGATGATCGCGAGCGGCGCCGCGATGAACACGGTCGTGAAGTACGCGATCTGCTGCAGCGCGTTGTAGTTCACCCAGCCGTTCTCGGTCGGCCAGTCGAGCGAGATGTACTGCAGCATCGCGCTGAGGGCGTTCGGGAAGACCTCCCAGCTGGTCGGCACGATGCGCATCCACTGGCCGGTGACGAACAGCAGGACGACGAAGATCACGCCGTTGATGATCCACAGCAGGTCGAGCGACTGGTGGAACCAGATCGTGAGGCTCGTCTTGCCCTTCGGGTCGTTCTTGGGCGTCCAGAAGACGGCGGGCCGCTTCTCGTTCCGGATCGTGAGGCCCGATCGGATGATCAGCACCATCAGGAACACGTTGAAGAAGTGCTGCCACCCGAGCCACGCGGGGAATCCGACCGGCGCCCCTTCGGGCAGGTGGTACTCGCCGGGGTAGGTTGCCAAGAAGTCCTGCAGCGGCTCGAGGCTCAGCAGGAACCGCACGAAGGCCACGGCCATCCCCGCGGCGATCAGCAGGCCGAGGCCGCCGATGATGACGACGCCCGCCCACTGGCCCTTCGTGAAGGGGCCGATGCGGGCAGGTTCCGGTTCGGGCTCGGGGCGATGGCTCGCAGCGCGGCCCGCCCAGACGGTCTTCGGCACGGTGAGCGGCTCGCGCGGCCCCTCGTGCGTCGCGACCGCAGTCGATGCGGCCGGCGCGGATGCGGCGGCCGGCGCTGCGGCTCCGGATGTGGCTGCGGTGGCGGGAACCCCGGCATCCACCGTTCCGGGGGCCGAAACCCCGGCATCCACCGTTGCGGCGCCACTTTCCTGCTCGGGCGCCACAGATTCCTGGAGCCCGGACGCAGACGTGGCGCCCACACGCGACACGGTGCCCGCGGGCGGCCACGGCTCGCCCTCGGCGGTACGCGGCAGTCCGCGGCGGAGGGGCTCGCCCGAGCCGGATGCCGCCGCAGCCGCGACGGAGGCTGCCGACGCCGACCCGACGGGTGTGGCGCCTGCTTCCTGCACGGGCGCCACAGATTCCTGGCGCCCGGACGAAGAAGTGGCGCCCGTCGCAGCGGCGGGCAGGTCGGATGCCGCGGCTGCAGCGGGAGAGGCAGCGGTGACACCGCTCGCGGACGCACCGGCGGGCGGCCACGGGTCGCCCCCGGCCCGACGCGGAAGCCCGCGCCGCAGACTCACGGATGCCGCGGCGGGCGCGGCCGGCACTGCCGGCGCCGACGCGACGGGCGTTACGGGCACGTTCTGCTCCGATACGGCCTCTGCCGCAACGGATTCCGCCCGTGATGCGTCCGGCGCGGCCGCCGCAGCGACCCCGGAATCACTCGGCACCGAACCACCCGGCGCCTCGCCCGCCGGCACGACACCTTCCACCGCCGATCCGGCGGGCGGCCAGCCGTCGCCGCCCTTCGTTCGGGGAAGCCCGCGGCGGAGCGCGGATCCGTAGGTCGCCATGGGGCTTACGCCTTCTTCGCGCGGTCCGCCTGCAGGGCGGCGATCAGCTGCGGCACGACCGTGAACACGTCGCCCACGACGCCGTAGTCGGCGATGTCGAAGATCGGCGCGTCGCCGTCCTTGTTGATCGCGACGATCGTCTTCGCCGTCTGCATACCCGCCTTGTGCTGGATCGCGCCGGAGATGCCGAGCGCGACATACAGCTGCGGCGCGACGGATACGCCCGTCTGGCCGACCTGGTGCGCGTACGGGATGTACCCGGCATCCACCGCCGCGCGCGATGCGCCGACGGCGGCGCCCAGCTCGTCGGCGAGTTCCTCGACGAGCACGAACTTCTCCTTCGAGCCGAGTCCGCGCCCGCCCGAGACGACCTTGCAGGCGCCGCGAAGCTCCGGGCGGCTGGATGCCTCGACCACCGCGTCGACCGATACCACGGTCGCGGCGGGCTTGCCCGAGGGCTCCACCGCCAGTGCGTCGACGACCGGCGCGGCCACCGCCTCGGCGCGGGCGTCGATCGACCCCTGACGCACCGTCACGACGAGCGGACCGAACGTCGGGGCGCTCGTCGCGTTGTACGCGCCGCCGTAAACGGAGTGCTGGGCGAGGACTCCCTCACCGTCGCGGGCGACACCCACCGCGTCGACTGCGAGCGCGAGGCTCTGGCGCGCGGCGAAGCGGCCCGCGACATCGCGACCCTCGATGGAGTTCGACACGAGCACCGCGTCGGGCTGCACGAGCGCGAACGCCGCCGCGAGGGCGTCGGTCGCGGGCACCGTGAGCCCGTCTCCGGCGGGTGCGGTGAGCACCACGGTCGCACCGAGAGCGCCGGCCGCGGCGCCGACGTCGTCGCCTCCGCCCACAACGACGGCGACCGGGGTGCCGACCTGCGAGGCGGCGCCGAGCAGGCCCGCGGCCGACGAGGCGAGCTCGCCCGTCGGAGTGACGTCCAGGAGGACGAGGATGGAATCCGCAGCGAAATCAGTCATGTCCGCGCCCCTTTACGCCAGTCGGTTCTCGATGAGGTAGGCGGCGAGCTTCTCGCCCGCATCGCCCTCGTCGACGATCTTCACGCCCGCACCGCGCGGCGGCTTCTCGCTCACCACCGTCAGGATCGACTGCGGCGCGGATGCCGGATCGACGTCGACGCCGAGGTCTTCGAGCGACACGGTCTCGAACGGCTTCTTCTTCGCCGCCATGATGCCCTTGAAGTTCGGGAAGCGCGCGTCGGGCAGCGCCTCGGTGATCGAGATCACCGCGGGGAGAGCGGCGGTGACCTGCGCGGTTCCGCCGTCGGTCGCCCGCGTGCCGGAGACCTCGGTCTCGCCGATCGTCACCGACGACAGTGCGGTCGCCTGCGGAACACCCAGGTGCTCGGCGAGCATCGCCGGCAGCACACCGCCCGAGCCGTCGGTGGAGAGGTTGCCCGTGATCACGAGGTCGAAACCCGTCCGCTGCGCGGCGGCCGCCAACACGCGAGCGGTGATGCCGAGGTCGGCTCCGACGAGCGCCGGGTCAACGACCTGCAGCGCGGTCGCGGCCCCCATCGCGAGGCCCTTGCGGATCGTCGCCGACGCCTCTTCGGAGGCCATCGAGACGACGGCCACCTCCGTGCCGGGGTTCTTGTCGGCGTAGCTCAGGGCGACTTCGAGCGCCCGCTCGCCGATCTCATCGAGCACCCGCTCGGACGCGCCGCGGTCGGCGAGCCCGGTCTCCAGGCTCAGCTTGCGGTCGCCATAGGTGTCGGGGACTTCTTTGACCAGCACCACGATCTTCATCGGTTCTCCTTCGCGATGGGGACATTCTACGAGATGCGACGCAGTGTCGCGAAACCTGAGACTCAGGTTCACGCCGCGATGCATAACGCGATATGGCGGCAGCGGGATGCCGTGCCGTCCGGCATCCCGACCCGCTCAGCGGTTCGTGAAGGTGGCGGCGCGCTTTTCGCGGAACGCGGCCATGCCTTCCTTCTGATCTTCGGTGTCGAACAGGCCCGCGAACGCTTGACGTTCGAAGCGCAAGCCCTCGGCGAGCGAGCTCTCCAGCGCGGCATCCAGCGCCGCCTTCGCCGCGAACAGCGCCACGAGCGACTTCGCCGCGATCTCCTGCGCGACCTTCTCGGTCTGATCGAGCAGGTCGGATGCCGGGAGGACCCGCGACACCAGCCCCGCCCGCGCGGCCTCATCGGCGGTGATCAGCCGCCCCGTGAGCACGAGGTCGGCGGCGACGTACGGGCCGACCGCGCGCACGAGGCGCTGCGTGCCGCCCATGCCGGGGATGACGCCGAGCGTGATCTCCGGCTGACCGAAGCGTGCGGTGTCGGCGGCGAAGATGATGTCGCACATCATCGCGAGCTCGCACCCGCCGCCGAGCGCATACCCCGACACCGCGGCGATCACCGGCGTGCGGACGGCGGCGAAACGCGCCCACGATCCGAAGTGATCATCCATGAGCATGTCGCGACCCGACTTGCCCTCCATCTCCTTGATGTCGGCGCCTGCGGCGAACGCGCGCTCGCTTCCGGTCACGACGATGGCGCCGATGCCGGGGTCGGCGTCTAACGCCTCAGCGGCGGCGACGACGTCGCGCATCACCTGGGAGTTCAGGGCGTTCAGCGCGTCGGGGCGGTGGAGGGTGATCCAGCCGACGCGTCCTCGCGTCTCGGTCAGGATGGTGGCGTACTCGGTCATGGGTTCACCCTATGACCGAGCGCCCGATGACGACCCGCATGATCTCGTTCGTCCCCTCGAGGATCTGATGCACGCGCAGGTCGCGCACCACCTTCTCGATGCCGTAGTCGTGAAGGTAGCCGTAACCACCGTGCAGCTGTAGCGCCCGATTCGCGACGTCGAACCCGGCATCCGTCGCGAAGCGCTTGGCCATCGCGCACGGGACGGCCACGTCGCGGTCGCCCGCATCGATCGCGCGCGCCGCGTCGCGCACCAGCGCACGGGCGGCGGTGAGGTCGGTGGCCATGTCGGCGAGCGTGAACACGACCGACTGGCGTTCCGAGAGCGCCTCACCGAACGTGAACCGCTCGTGCACGTAGCGCACGGCGCGGTCGAGCGCCCACTGAGCGCCGCCGATCGAGCAGGCCGCGATGTTCAGCCGACCACCGTCCAGACCCTTCATCGCGATGCGGAAGCCGCCACCGACCGATCCGAGCACCGCGGATGCCGGTACCCGCACCTCGTCGAGGATCACCTGCCTGGTCGGTTGCGCCTTCCACCCCATCTTCCGCTCGTGCGACCCGAACGAGAGCCCTTCGGAGTCCGCCGGCACGAGAAACGCCGTGATGCCCTTCGCTCCCAGTTCGCCGGTGCGTGCCATGACGACGTAGACGGCGGCCTCTCCCGCCCCGGAGATGAACTGCTTGACGCCCGTCAGCACGTAGTCGTCGCCGTCTACGATCGCCGAGGTCGCGATGGCGGCGGCATCCGACCCCGCGCCGGGCTCTGTGAGGCAGTAGGCGCCAAGGTCCTGCATGGTCACAAGGCGTGGCAGCCACGCTTCACGCTGGGATGCCGTGCCGAACGCGTCGATCATCCAAGCGACCATGTTGTGAATCGACACGTACGCGGCGATCGTCGGGTCACCCATCGCGAGCGCTTCGAAAATCGCCACGGCGTCTTCGCGGGCGAGGCCAGCCCCGCCGATGTCGTCGCGCACGTAGATGCCACCGAGTCCGAGCTCGCCCGCCGCAGAGAGGACGTCGCGGGGGAACCGTTCTTCGCGATCCCACTCGAGGGAATGAGGCGCGAGGTTCGATTCCGAGAACTCGCGCACAGCGTCGAGGATGGCCGCGCGCTCGTCTGCGGTCAGGGTGGTCGGGGTGGCAGTCATGCTCATGTAGTCACGTCCTCGTGAGACATTTCGACATCATCGTCGGCGCCCGGTAGGGCATGTTGCTCAGACTACGTGACCGCGCGCCGATGCGCGAGGGTCCCGACACCAGCTCGCCGGGCCTTCGGTCAGTCTCCTGGAATCAGTTTCGGAGCACGGTCACCCAACCAGTACTCGATGCCCTCGATCTGCGACTTCTCACGCCCGCCGGGACCATAGAGCTCCTCACGGGACAACTGAAAGTCCAGCTTCCCGCCCTCCACGATGTACTCCAACCGGTACTCCGTTGGCGCCGGAATACCCGCCGCAGTGAACGCATCGGCTGCTGCTTCCATGTCGTCCATCAGGAGGCTCTGCATCTCCCTCACCGTGCCGACACTGGCATCCGTACCGACAAGGTCGCTCGGAAAAACCACAACGCCGTCCTGCTCGAAATAGGCATTGGCCGTCGACGCACCGCGCTCATCCGAACCGTATATGTAGTACGCCGTCACACCCGGCGCGTCCCCCGCGTACTCCGCCGCCAACGACACCCACGACGACGCCAACTCCTGCAGAATCCGCTTCTCTTCGTCCACTCTTGCTCCTACTGTCTAAACCTCAATGTTGGCGTCGGCTTACCGTCGATGAACGAGTTGATCACAAACCTCGTCGGCCGCCCCGTGGCATCACTGACGATGTTGATCTCGACGTCCGTCACGGTACCACCCTTGCTGAGAGCGTCTGCCCACCGGTTCTCGAGCTTCTTGAACGTGCTCAGATTGTGCGTCGATAGCTGGCTGACGATGTTGTCGATCTCGGGCGAACCGCCGAAACGGTCGCCGATCAGATGCCCGGCGTGGTCGCCCGGCAGCTTTCCCGGCGTGTTCCCGTCATGATGCAGACGCTTCTCGCGGCCGGTCAGGTGAAGGTTGTCGGCCTGCACCCGGTCGATGTAGCCGTTCTCGTCGGTGTGGTAGCGGTAGTTGTATTCGCCCGTCGTGTAGGAGTGATTCTTCTTCAGCGTGCCGTCGGCTTCGAAATGATCCATATCGTTCGTACGTCGCCGGTTCTGCTGGCCCTGCCGGCCGGCCTTGACGGGTACCTGCGATATGTCGTCCATTACCCGGGCCGCACTCCGCACAGTGTCGACGATCACCTCGCCGACTTCGTTTAGCACGTCGCGTCCCATGTCAATCACCGCCCAGATTGATCGTCGCGAGGTCGGCGATCAACCGCCCCGTGAGGGTGTCGATGTCGGAAGCATGCTGCTCCAGTTCACCCTCCGCCTGTTCGAGCGCCTCGAGATCGGCGTAGTACTCATCGGGATCACCGACGATCGCCTCGACCATCGGCGCGTCGAGCGCGGCCATGATCACGGCCGGCAGTTCGTTGGCCAGGGGCTCGATCACCGTCGGCAAGATCTGAGCCAGCACCTCCTCGACGGCGGTGTCGACCGCGGCGTTCAAGAGCCGCTTCTTGATGATGAGCATGGGGCCGGCGCCGGCGGCGGTGATCGGATTCGTGAGCATCGCCATCAACGCGATCATCGTCGTCGTCACATCGGCGATGCACTTGATCTTCAACGCGAGGACCGCGCCCGCAGCCACGTCGGTGCCGACCGGAACGGGGCCGAGAATGTCGAGGAGACGTTGCAGGTTCTGCGACCGGTTCACGTTCCAGGCGTTCACGAACGCCGGCCCGGCCTGCCCGCGCATCGACGCGGCGATGTCGCCGTTCACCTTGCGGTCGATCGCCTGGATCCGGCCCTCGAGCTCGCCCGTGAACGTCCCGACGATCCGCCCGACACGGCGAAGCTCATCTTCATCGACGTCAGGCCAATCGAACCCGAGCTTCTCCATCACCCAGATCAGCTCGTTCGGCAACATCATGCCCACGTGGAAACCTCCGCATTCGAACCTATGCGGCGAGACGCGGATTGCGGAAGAGGCAGATCGCGGGGCGTTTCGACTCGCTACGCTCGCTCAACGAACGGGGGGTGCGCTCGCTCAACGACCGGGGGGGTCAGAGACGCTCGATGATCGTCGCGTTCGCCATACCGCCGCCCTCGCACATCGTCTGCAGCCCGTAGCGGCCGCCGGTCGCCTCGAGGGAGGCAAGAAGCGTACCCAGCAGCCGAGTGCCGCTCGATCCGAGCGCATGGCCGAGGGCGATCGCGCCTCCCCACGGGTTGAGCTTCGCGGCATCCGCCCCGACCTCCGCCGCCCACGCGAGCGGCACCGACGCGAACGCCTCGTTCACCTCGTACGCATCGAGATCGTCGATTCGAAGACCGCTGCGCTCGAGGATCCGACGCGTCGCGGGGATGGGCCCGGTGAGCATCATGAGCGGGTCGTCGCCCACCACCGCGAACGCGTGGAACCGCGCGCGCGGCGTGAGCCCCAGCTCGAGCGCTTTCTGCTCGCTCATGATGACGACCGCGGATGCCCCGTCGGTCAGCGGCGAGGAGTTGCCCGGCGTGATCCTCCAGTCGACATCAGGAAAGCGCGTAGCCATCTCTTCCGTGCGGAACGCTGCGGGAAGACCCGCGAGGCCCGCCGTCGTGGTGCCGGGCCGGACGGTCTCATCGACCGCGACCTCTCCGGCATCCGTCACGACCGGCAGCAGCTGCGACAAGAACCTGCCCTGCGCCTGCGCCTCGGCGGCGCGTTCGTGGGACTCGGCCGCGAACGCATCGAGGTCAGCGCGGCTGAGGCCCCAGCGCTCCGCGATCAGCTCCGCCGAGACCCCCTGGTTGACGAGCCCCTCGGGGTAGCGTGCGCGCAGCCCTGGTGAGAAGGGCGACCCGGCGCCCGATGCCGCGAGGGTTGTCGCCGCACCGAGCGGCACCCGGCTCATCGACTCGACGCCGCCGGCGATCACGATGTCGTACTGGCCCGCCATGACCCCCTGCGCCGCGAAGTGCGCGGCCTGCTGGCTCGATCCGCACTGGCGGTCGATCGTCGTCGCGGGAACGCGCTCGTCGAACCCGGCTGCCAGCACCGCCTGCCGGGCGATGTTCATCGCCTGTTCGCCGACCTGGCTCACGCATCCGAGGAGCACGTCGTCGACCTGCGTGGAGTCGAGTCCGTTGCGCTCGAGCACGGCGCGCAGCACGCGGGCTGCGAGATCGACCGGATGGATGCCGCTGAGCGCCCCGCCCGGCTTGCCGCGCCCGGAGGGGGTACGGACGGCGTCCACGATGACAGCGGTGCGGGCGGCGATGCTCATGGCATCCATCATGCCGCGCGCACGGCGGTCGGCGACGCGGACGGGCGCTGAGGTGGGGGCCGGTCAGTAGGCGATGATCGGCAGCACCCCCTTCGCGCGCGCGTCGGCCCATCCGGGCGCGCCGTCGAACGTGACACGCAGAACGTGGATGCCGCGGGACACCTTCGGGACGGTCGCCGAGAATCGTCCGCGGTCACCCTCCCGCAACTCGACCGTCGCGACGACCCGACCGTTGTCGGTGACCGTCACCGTGCCGAGCGGGGCGCTGCGATCATCGGCGAAGACCTTCCCCGACACCCCGACCGAGGCGCCGCTTCGAACGATCAGCCGATCGGGCTGCGCGATCAATCGCGTCGCGACGTCCTGCACCTGGGGCTCGGTGAGGACGGCGACCGAACGGGCGGGCACGGTCAGCGTGCCGGTCGCGGCATCCCACCCGGTCGTCTTCACGACGGCATCCGACCCGTTCGCCTGCGCGGCGGTGAGCGCGAACGGGCGCCCGGTGAGCGTCGGAAGCTGCTGCGTCGTCGCCTCCGGCGACGCATTGAACACGACGAGCGCCCCGGCGAGCTCAGGGTCGACGTCCTCTCCGACGAGGTCGTCGATCAGCATGACGATGACACCGGGAGTCGCTCCTGGCCCGCTCGTCGGGAACGACACCTTCTGCGCGATGCGCTCGGCCGACCCGAGCCGCAGCAACGGCACCTCGTTGCGCACACGCAGCAGGTCGAGGGCGGATGCCTCCGCCGCCGCGATGTCGGCGGCCTGCGGCTTCAGCGCGGGGTCGGCGAGCAGCGGCTGCATGAGAGGCCACTTCTCGCGGTTGTCGGCGGCGGGGGGAAGCCCCGAGCCGAACGTCGAGGACTGCCCGGTCCAGTCGATGCGGTTGAACCAGTCGCCGGAGTCGAAGCTGTTGCGATCGAGCGATTTCGACCGCAGCAGTTCGGTGCCGGCGTGCCAGAACGACGGCGTCTGCGAGAGGGTCACGGTTGCGAGCGAGAGCGTGTTCATGCGCACGCGGTCGGCCATGGAGGTATCCGTCGGCAACTTCAGCACCCCGAGGTCGTACAGGGTCTCGTTGTCGTGCGCGTCGACGTAGGAGATGATCTCGCCGGGCTCTGCGGCGTAGCCCGCCGCCTGCCCGTTGTAGTCGAGCTCCGAGCCCTTCTTCACCGTGCCGTCGGCCGTCGTGAAGGCGAAATCGGCGAGATTGCCGGCGAGGCCGAGTTTGACGAGGTCGGTCTGGTGCGCGAGAGCTGCCAGCGCCTGCTCGGGCGTCCCGTTGACCTCGTTGCCGTTCGAGTCGGTCGCCAGTCCCGTGCCGTACCCCTGACGGAACGTCGATCCGCTGTCGACGGGACTGCCGCCGTGCACGGCATCCCGCAGCCGGTCACTGAACGTGCCGATGCCCGTCCCGCCGAGGTTCCCCTGACGTGCCTGCACGAAGAGGGCGTCGTCGGCGACCTCGCCGAAGTTCCAGCCCTCGCCGTAGAGGTAGACCTTCTTCCCGTCGACACCGTCTTTCTTCAGGGTGAGCTCGTCGAGCGCCGCACGCACGGCGAGCATGTTGTCCTTCGAGTGGTGGCCCATGAGATCGAATCGGAACCCGTCGACCTTGTACTCCCGGGCCCACAGCACGACCGAGTCGACCATGAGCTTCTGCGCCACCTCGTGCTCTGTCGCCACGTTCTGGCAGCAGGTCGAGGTCTGCACCGCCCCGTTCGCGTCGAGCCGCTGATAGTAGCCGGGCACCACCTTGTCGAGCACGGAGGTGTCGCCCTGACCGGCGGCGGAGGTGTGGTTGTACACCTCGTCGAGCACGACCTGCAGGTCCATCGCGTGCAGTGCTCCGACCATCGAGCGGAACTCGCTGACCCGCGCACCGCCCTCGGGGTTCGTCGCGTACGAGCCCTCGGGCGCCTGGTAGTGGTACGGGTCGTAACCCCAGTTGAAGCCGTCGCGCGCAGCCACGGCCGACACGCACGCCTGCTGCTGGTCGGAGTCGGGAGCGAACGAGGCGAGGTCGCAGTCGGGCACCGCCTGCGCCGCACGATCCTCCTCGATCGTCGCGATGTCGAACGAGGGCAGCAGGTGCACCGTGTTGATGCCGGCCGCGGCGAGTTGCTTCAGCTGCGCCGTGCCCGCCGACTCGCGAGTGAAAGCGAGGTAGGTGCCGCGCTCGTTCTCGGGCACCGTCTCGTCGGTGATCGAGAAGTCACGGATGTGCAGCTCGTAGATCGCCCGGTCGACGTCGCGGGTGATCACGGGCGCCTTGGTCCTCGCCCAGGTGGCCGGCTTCCACGCGCGGTCGTCGAGGTCGACCGCGACCGAGCGCGTCGAGTTCGTCGTGAGCGCCACGGAATAGGGATCGGTGACGCGATTCGTCTCGATCTTGCCGGTCGTCGGCGCGTAGACCGCGACCTCCCACAGGTACTCGTCGCCCGTGAGGCGTGTGCCGCCCTTCACCGTCCAGGTGCCGGATGCCGCATCGAAAGCGGCGTCGTGGCGGACGGGTTCGGCCCCGTCGGAACCGGCATCCCACGTCAGAAGCGTCGCGGTCTGAGCCGTCGGAGCCCACACCCGGAACGTCGTCGCGCGCTTCGTGAACGACACACCGAGAGCGTCGTCTTCGACGGCATCTGCATACAGGTCGTCGAGGACACCCGGGATCTGCACGCCGGTGAAGGCGGCGAGCTCTCCGTCGGCGTCGCGCTGGGCGACGGCCAGCTGACCGCGCAGGAGCGCCGCCACGGCATCCCGGTCCTGCCCGTCCACGTGCAGCGCGACGTATCCGGAGAGGGCGGGGAACCGTGCGCGCTGCGCATCGGTAAGGCCCGACTCGATGCGGGTGAGGGCGACGGCGTCGCCGCCGGTCACGGCGCCGTCCGACACCGCCAGCCCGGCGGACGCCGACCCGTACAGCTCCCACGTGGCGCCGGCGGGGTCGGCGCCGAGTTCGCCCGGCCAGGCGAGGGTTTCGGCGTCGATCCAGTGCGCGCGCGACTGACCCGTGCCCTCGAGCGGCGGGTCGGCGGAGATGATCTCGAGCTGGTGCGTCGAGGAGTCGTAGCGGAAGGCGACGCGCTTGCCCTTGGTCGCCGAGAACGCGATGTTGGGCCCGTCTTTCACCCCGCCGGCGCCGTAGTTCTCGTCCCAGCTCAGACCGTGCGCGACCTTCAGCTCGTAGGAACCGGTCGGCAGCTTCGTGGTGGAGAAGTCGTACACGCCGTCGCGATCACCGTCGAGCATGAGCGCCCGCAGGCAGTCGGGAGCCCAGTCTCCCGCGCACCCGAGCTCGGACTGGAACGAGCCGGCAAGCGTGACGACGGGGCCTTCGGCGCTCGACTGCACGACCTTCGTCAGCGGGTCGAACCAGAAGGTGAGCGCGCCGCCAGCGTGGGTGATCGCGATGTTAGGACCGCTGGCGACACCGTTCGCGCCGTAGTTCTCATCCCAGCTGCGCTCCGTCGCGACCTTGTACTCGTACGTACCCGCGGGGAGGTCAACGCTCAGCCGCCACACGCCGTCGACGAGGGTCATCTGCGCCTGGTCGCAGTCGGGAGCCCAATCACCCGCGCACCCCATCTCGGAGTTCAGTGACCCCGCGATGCTGACGGTGTCGTAGAGCGTCGGCTCCTCGGGCTGTTCGGGCTCCGGATCGTCGACGAGGTTCACCCGGTTGCCCACCGACGCATACGTGGATGCCGCGGAGCGGTGGCCGGCGGCATCCGTCGACACCGCGCGATACTCGACGAGGGTGCCGGCGGCGAGACCGGAGACGTGGTGGAAGACGCCGGGGGTCGTGTCTTCCGCCGTGCCCAGCGCCTGCCACTGGTCGTCCCCGACGACCCGCCATGCGAAGCTCGTCTGCCGCCACGACTGGTCGGCGGTCGCCGCGACCGGCGCCTGACCGGAGAGGCCCGCGCCGGCCGCGGGAACGGTCACCTCGATCGGTGCGGCGGCCTCGGGCGCGGTGACCGCGCGATCGGCCTGATAGACCACGGCCGACAGGGCGGGGACGGTGAAGGATGCCGCGGCATCCGCACCCGTCGAGACGGTGCCCTCCGCTCCGTACCGCGCGGCGAACGACCCCTCCGCCGTAAGCGTGGGCACCGTCACCGTCTGCGCACTCGCCGTGTTGTTGAGGGCGACGAGGTACTCGACCTTCTCGTCGGCGTCGACGCGAGAGAACGCGTACACACCGCCATCGGCGTAGCGCTCGATCTGGGCGCCGTCGACGAGGGCGGGGTGGGCCTTCCGGAGCGACGAGAGGCCCGCGACGCGCTCGTACACGGCGGTGTCGGTCGCGTACCGGTCCACGGAGCCGGCGGGCGTCCCGTCGATGAGGGTCTGGTCCCGGTACTCGGCGACCTGGCTCGCGAACAGCGACTGGCGCGCACTCTTGTCGTTTCCGGCACCGACGCCCGTGAAGCCCTGCTCGTCGCCGTAGTAGACGACGGGCTGGCCGCGGCTGAGGAACATCAGATCGTGTGCGAGCAGGTCGCGCTGCTCCGCGTCGGCGGTGTCTTTCAGGAAGTAGCCGATACGGCCCATGTCGTGATTGCCGAGGAAGGTCGGCAGCGCCGTCGCCGACGAGTCGGGTGTCGTATAGCGATCGTCGCCCGCGAACAGCTTCTGCAGCACGGCCGCATTCCCGCCCTTCGCGTAGCTCGTCGCGGCGGACTGGAAGCCGAAGTCGAGCACCGAGTCCATGTCGGTGTCGCGGACGTACGGAGAGAGCACGGCCGGATCGGCGTCGTACACCTCACCGAACATGAAGAAGTCGGGCTTGCCCTGGCTCGCGGCATACGCGCTGATCTTCTCGGTCCACTGCTGCCAGAAGGGGAAGTCGACGTGCTTGGCCGTGTCGATGCGGAAGCCGTCGATGCCGAGGTCGATCCATGCCGTGTAGATGTCGGCGAAGCCGTCGACGACGGCCGGGTTCTCGGTCATCAGGTCGTCGAGGCCCGAGAAGTCGCCGTACGTCGTCGACTCCCCCGAATACGTCGAGTCTCCGCGGTTGTGGTACAGGGTTACGTCGTTCAGCCACGCGGGGACCTTCACGTCGGCCTCGGCCGGGTCGACCACGGGCGTGTAGGGGAAGCTCGTCGCGGCATCCATCGCGGGGAACGTCCCCGTGCCCGCGTAGTCGGCCGGGTCGAAGGGCGTGCCCGCGGCATCCGTGTACGGACGCGTCGCCTGGTCGATGTACCCGTACTCGTTCTGGGCGTAGGAGATGACGTCGGCGGTGTGGTTGGTGATGATGTCGAAGTAGACGTCGATGCCGCGCCCATGCGCCTCGTCGATGAACGCCTTCAGCTCGTCGTTGGTGCCCAGGTGCGGGTCGATGCGCGTGAAGTCGGTGATCCAGTAGCCGTGGTACCCGGCGCTCGCGTTCTCGCCCTCGCCCTGGACGGGCTTGTTCGCGAAGCTCGGGGTGAGCCAGATCGCGGTGGTGCCGAGCCCCGCGATGTAGTCGAGGTTCTGCCGCAGGCCCGCGATGTCGCCGCCGTTGTGAAAGCCGGTCGAGGTCGGATCGAACCCGGTCGCGAGGCGGTCGCCCGCGAGGCCCCCCGCGTCGTTCCCGGCATCCCCATTCGCGAAGCGGTCGGTCATCACGAAGTAGAACTGCTTGCCGTCGCCCTCCTGCCGGACGGGCGGCGCGACGAGCGCGTCGTCGGCGGCGGAGTAGTCGGATGCCAGCGACTCCACCTCGATCGCGAGGCGATGCGATTCGTCGTCGTACACGAAACGGAGAGTGGCCGGCCCTGCGATGGTGAGCGGGATGTTCGCGCCGCCCGCCGCGCCCTCCGCGCCGTAGCTCTCGTCCCAGCCGCCTCCGAGCGCCACCTTGTAGGCGTATGTGCCGGCGGGCACCTCGAAGGTCTGCGCGTACAGGGCGGTGGCGCCGTCGACCGGCACGAGCGCCGTGGCTGCGCAGCCCGGGTCCCAGTCGGCGCCGCAGCCGAGCTCGCTCTGCAGGTCCCCGACGAGCACGGGGCTGCGCTCCGCGGCGAGCGTCGGGGTAGCGGCGAGCGCTACAGCGCCGGCGGCGACGAGGATCGCGCTGGTCGCGAGGGCGAGGGCACGGCGTGCGGCCAGGAAGCGGGTCAACGTCGACGCGGGGTAAGGCACAGTGGGCTCCTGAGGGGTGCGGGCACGGCGATGTGCCCGAGTGCGGTCGCCTCCGAGAATACTGTGACCGGTCACAGGCCGGGATGAGAAACCTCTCATCCCGGGCGGCGACGCGTGGCGCGCCGGGGCTCAGCCCTCGGCTTCCGCAGCGCGCAGCGAGATCGCGGCCGTGCCCGCCTCGTCGACGAAGCCGTCGATGTGGCGCTCGTCGGGTCCGACATACACCGACAGCGGGCGGATGAGCGCGTTCGACGCGGCCTGCTCCATGATGTGCGCCGTCCATCCGACGACCCGCGCCGCCACGAACAGCGGGGTGAAGGTCAGCGTGTCGAAGCCCATCAGGTTGTACGCCGGGCCGGAGGGGTAGTCGAGGTTCGGGTAGATGCCCTTCCGCTCGACGAACTCGCGCTCGAGCGTCGCGTACAGCGCCTCGACGTCGGGCCGGTCGTAGTAGTCGATGAGGGTGTCGAGCGCGGCCTTCATCGTCGGCACCCGCGAGTCACCGCGCTTGTAGACGCGGTGCCCGAAGCCCATGATCTTGCGCTTGTGCGCGAGGGCGTCATCGAGCCAGGGCACGACGTTGTCGGCATCCCCGATCTCATCGAAGATGTGCAGCACGGCCTCGTTCGCCCCGCCGTGCAGCGGACCCTTGAGAGCGCCGATCGCGCCGACGACGGCGGAGTACAGGTCGCTGAGCGTCGAGGTGATGACGCGCGCAGTGAAGGTCGACGCGTTGAAGGAGTGCTCCGCGTAGAGGATCATCGAGCGGTTGAACGCGTCGACGACGATGGGGTCGAACTCCTCGCCGAAGGTCATCCAGAGGAAGTTCGCCGCGTAGTCGAGGTCGTCGCGCGGCGGGATGAGGTCCTCTCCGCGGCGCCGGCGCTGCCCGTACGCGACGATCGCGGGAAGGGCGGCGAACAGGCGGATGCTGCGCTCGAGGTTCTCCTCGGGAGACCCGGTCGCGTCGAGCACCGACCCGGTGCCGGCGAGGTCGCGCGCACCGATGACGCTGACGGCCGAGCGCACCTCGTCCATCGGGTGCGCGTCCAGCGGTGTCAGATCGATCACCGTCTTGACGTCGTCGGTGAGCGCGCGATGGGCGCGCTCGGTCGCGCGCAGGGCCGCGAGCTGCTCGGCATCCGGCAGATCACCGTTCCACAGCAGGTACGCGACGGCTTCGGCGGACTGTGTGCCGGCGAGCTCGTGCACGGGGTAGCCGCGATAGAGCAGCGAGTTCGTCTCGGGGTTGACCTTGCTGATGGCCGTGACGTCGGCGACGACGCCCGCGAGGCCCTTGTGGATCTCCTGGTCGGTCATGCTCACTCCTTCGTGGGGGGGGTTACCGGTCGATGGTGAAGTTGAAGACGTTCGTGTCGAAATGGCTGTACGCCTCGTAGTCCAACAGGTCGTACAGGTCGGCGCGGTGCTGCATCTCGCCGAGGCGGGCGGTGAGGCTGCCCTCGTCGTTCA
This sequence comes from Microbacterium sp. bgisy203, assembly GCF_057706945.1. Classification (NCBI taxonomy): domain Bacteria; kingdom Bacillati; phylum Actinomycetota; class Actinomycetes; order Micrococcales; family Microbacteriaceae; genus Microbacterium; species Microbacterium sp. bgisy203. The sequence goes on from NZ_JBYIPF010000006.1 coordinate 96,430, forward strand.
GCGTATCCAGCGCGCGGCCCGCCGCGCCCATCGCCATCCGCAGGAGCGACACGGGCCAGATGACGATCTGCACCCCGGCATCCCGCAGCTGATCGACGGTGAACAGGTCGCTCTTGCCGAACTCCGTCATGTTGGCCAGGATCGGCACGTCGACAGCCTTCGCGACGGCCTCGAACTCGTCGAGGCCCGTCATCGCCTCGGGGAAGATCGCGTCGGCCCCGGCATCCACCAGCGCCTTCGCGCGGGCGATCGCGGCATCGAGCCCCTCGACGGCGCGGATGTCGGTGCGCGCCATGATGAGGAAGTTCGGGTCGCGGCGGGCGTCGACGGCGGCGCGGATGCGCTTGAGGGCCGTGTCGTCGTCGACGACCTGCTTGCCGTCGAGGTGGCCGCACCGCTTCGGGTTGACCTGGTCTTCGATGTGGGTGCCGGCCAGTCCCGCGTCTTCGAGTGTCTGGATCGTGCGGGCGACGTTCATCGGCTCGCCGAAACCGGTGTCGGCGTCGATGATCGCGGGGAGCTCCGTCATCCGCGCGATCTGCTGGCCGCGGCCGGCGACCTCGGTCAGCGTCGTCAGCCCGATGTCGGGAAGGCCCAGGTCGGCGGAGAGCACGGCGCCCGAGATGTAGACGCCCTCGAACCCCCTCTGCTCGATGAGCCGGGCCGACAGCGGGTTGAACGCTCCCGGGAAGCGCAGGAGCTCTCCTGCCGCGAGGCGTTCGCGCAGGATCCGCCGCTTCTCGGCGGCCGGTGTCTGGCTGTAGAGCATCAGTTCACGTCCCTTTCAAGGCAGGTGCGAGCGGCCCGCTGTTCGTTTCGCAGGAAATCTTGCTCGACAGGACCCGATTCGGGCCCGCCCGCGGCGATTGTCGGCAGAAGTCCTGCGAACCGAACGCGATCGGCGGCGGACGGCATCAGAACAGCCCCTTCGGAGTCGGCACGGAGTCCAGCACGCCGTCCTTGGCGACGATGTTGAGCTCCTGCACCTCGGCGGGGGTCAGCTCCGGCAGGCGCTCGGCGAGGCCGAGGAACCGCTCGATCTCGGCGGGGGTGAGCACCGGCTCGGCGAGCAGGCGGAACTTCGCGACGTAGTCGGCGCGGGCGAAGGGCCGGGCGCCGAGCGGGTGCGCGTCGGCGACGGCGATCTCGTCGACGATCGTCGACCCGTCGGCGAGGGTGATCTCGACCCGCCCGCCGAAAGCCTTCTCGTCGGGGTCCTCGGAGTGGTAACGGCGGGTCCACTCGGCATCCTCCGCCGTCGTGATCTTGTGCCACAGGGCGACGGTGTCCTCTCGGCCCGCGCGCTCGGGCGTGTACGAGTCGACGTGGTGCCAGCCGCCGTCCTGGAGGGCGACCGCGAAGATGTACGGGATCGAGTGGTCGAGAGTCTCGCGGGAGGCGTTCGGGTCGTACTTCTGCGGGTCGTTCGCGCCGGAGCCGATCACGTAGTGGGTGTGGTGGCTCGTGTGAAGGACGATGGATGCCACATTGGCCGGGTCGGCGATCTCGGGGTGCTCGCCGTGGAGCTTCCGGGCGAGGTCGATCCACGCCTGGGCCTGGTACTCGGCGGAGTGCTCCTTCGTGTACGAGTCGAGGATCGCGCGCTTGGCCTCGCCGGGGGCGGGCAGCGGCACGTCATAAGACGCGTCGGGGCCGTCGAGCATCCAGGCGATGACGCCGTCCTCGCCTTCGTAGATGGGCGAGGGCGAGGTCTGCCCGCGCATCGCGCGGTCGACGGCCTCGACCGCCATCTTGCCGGCGAAGGCGGGAGCGTGCGCCTTCCAGGTGGAGATCTCGCCCTTGCGCGACTGGCGGGTCGCGGTCGTCGTGTGCAGCCCCTGGCCGACGGCCTGGTAGATCGTCTCGACGTCGAGGCCGAGGAGGGTTCCGATGCCGGCCGCGGCCGAGGGACCGATGTGCGCGACGTGGTCGATCTTGTGCTTGTGGAGGGAGATCGCGCGGACGAGGTCCATCTGGATCTCGTACCCCGTCGCGATGCCGCGGACGAGCGCCGCACCATCCTTGCCGGTGTGCTGGGCGACGGCGAGGATCGGCGGGATGTTGTCGCCGGGGTGCGAGTACTCCGCGGCGAGGAAGGTGTCGTGGTAGTCGAGCTCGCGCACGGCGACGCCGTTCGCCCAGGCTGCCCATTCGGGGCTCGTGAGGGTCTCGTTCGGCTCGCCGAAGATCGTCGACCCGTGGCCGCCGCGCGAGACGGGGTGATCGAGCGCCTGCGCGCGTGCCGCCGTGACCGGCCCGCGGGTGAGGGATGCCGCGGCGACGGCGGCGTTGTCGATGACGCGGTTGATGATCATGTCGACGACGGCGGGCTCGACCTCGACGGGGTCGGCGGCGACCTCGGCGATCTTGTAGGCGAGCTGGTCCTCACGCGCGAGGTTCTCGTCGGAGCGGTGGACGCGGACGTGGTGGGTGACGGTCATGGGGCTACTTTCCGGTCGTTGAGCGAGCGAAGCGAGTCGAGACATCGCCGCCCTCGAGGGAGGCGAGGATCGAGCTCAGGGCGTTGTGCAGGTGGACGTGGGTGGCGTGGGCGGCGAGATCGCCGTCGCCGGCAGCGATCGCCGCGGCGATGAGGCGGTGCTCCGCGACGGATGCCGCGAGCCGGTCGGGGTTGTCGCGGGCGAGCCGGCGCACGCGCACGAGGTGGGTGCGCACGGTGCGGAGGGCGGAGGTCAGGTAGTCGTTCGACACCGCGGCATCCAGCGCATCGTCGAACCGTGCGATGAGCGCGTAGTACGCGTCGGGGTCGGCGGCGGCGTCGGTCGCCTCAAGGGCCGCGGCGATGTCGGCGAAGACGCCCGTGGTCGAGGTGCGCGCGGCGGCGAGGCGCGCGGCGGTCTCTTCGAGCGCGCGGCGCACTTCGAAGAGGTCCCGGATGTCGTCGGCGTCGAGGTCGCTCACGACGGTGACACGCGGGGATGCCTGGACCACGAGCCCGTCGGCGGCGAGGCGCCCGAGGGCCTCGCGCAGCGGCGTGCGGCTCACTCCGAGGCGGGTCGACTGCTCGACCTCACCGAGCACGGCGCCCGGGGCGAGGACGCCGGACTGGATCTCGTCCAGCAGCGTTGCATAGGCCCGGTCGCTCGCGCGCATGGGATCATTGTATACATAACGCGGAAGAACCAGGGAGAGAAGCGGGTATGCTCCTGCGAGCGTATACAGATCCGCACGGCGTGGTGCGCGCCGACACAGAAGACGCCGTACGCCATGACACGCACCTCGCCGGTCGCCGCCTCAGGACCCGAACAGGTCGCCGTCGTCCACTTCAGATTCTGGTCCGCCCACCTCGACTTCCTCCGACTCCTCGCCAAGAACGGGCTGCTTCACACCTAGAACGCCGTCATCCCCGACGTCGCCGAACGGTCCGGGAGTCCCCACCGGCCGGACGGGGCGCGGAGCGGTTACACGCTCGCCATGATCGCGGGCGCCTACGACAGCCTGCTCGTCGCGTGGCTGCGCCGTGGCGCGCACGAGTCGCCGGAGGAGATGGCTCAGGTCGTCGCCGCCCTGCAGTGGTCGGGGCGGGCGAACCGTCATCGACTACCGTCGAGGGGTGACCTCCTCCCCCGACAGCTACACCGTGGCCACCGACGGAGCCTGCAAGGGCAACCCTGGGCCGACCGGATGGGCGTGGGTCGGCGAAGACGGCCAGTGGGCGGCGGGGGCGATTCCCGTCGGCACGAACAACATCGGCGAGCTCATGGGCCTGCTGAAGGCCATCGAAGACCACGCCGACGTCGCGCACCTCGTCGTGCAGGCCGACTCGAAGTATGCGATCGACTCGTACTCGTCGTGGATGGATGCGCACCGTCGCCGCGGGTGGAAGACCTCGACCGGCGCCCCCACGAAGAACCGCGACCTGCTCGAGCAGCTCATCGCTGCCCGCGACGCCCGGCGCGACGCGGGTCTTCCCGACGTCGTTCTCGAGCACGTGCGCGGGCATCGCGGCCATGTCCTCAACGAATGGGCCGACGAGCGCGCCGTGCGCGGCGCGGAGCACGCGGCGAAGGGCACCGCGAGCGCGTGGTCGTCACTCGGCGGCCTGCACCCGGTGCTCAACGTGAGCGCGGCGCCGGCGAAGAAGCGCTGACGCCCGGCGCCGGCGGCGCGCAGGGTCGGCCGCGCCGGGAGGCGTGGCGTTCGGCGCGCGTCACGTTCCGAAAGACGCGCGTCCCGTTCCGAAAGGCGCGCGTCGCGCTCCGAAAGGCGCGCGTCCCGTTCCGAAAGACGCGCGTCACGTTCCGAAAGCAGGGCCGATCGCGCCCGACGAGGCGCGGCGCACCCCCGGGTGCCGGTTGGCCCTGCTTTCGGGACGCTTCGTCCCGCTGCGAACGCGATCGCGGCGGCGCGGGTCAGGCGACGCGGGTCAGGCGACGCGCGTCTTCGGCGAGACGGTGTAGGTCTCCTCGGGATCGGTCACGGCGACGGATGCGAGCGCGTCGTTGACGGCGGCGTAGGTCGCATCGTCGAGCGTGATGTCCGAGGCCTTGACGGTGTCTTCGAGCTGCTCGGGGCGCGAGGCGCCGACGAGCGCGGCCGAGATGTTCGGGTTGTGCAGCACCCACGCAAGCGAGAGCTGCGGCACCGTGATGCCCGCTTCCTCCGCGATCGGGGTGAGCTTCTGCACCGCTTCGAGCACGTCGTCGGTGAGGAACCGCTTGATGAAGTTCGCGCCGCTCTTCTCGTCGGTCGCACGCGAGCCCGCCGGCACGGGCTGACCGGGCAGGTACTTGCCGGTGAGCACGCCCTGCGCCATCGGCGACCACACGATCTGCGAGATCCCGAGCTCCTCGGAGGTCGGGATGACCTTCCCCTCGATGACGCGCCACAGCGCCGAGTACTGCGGCTGATTCGAGACCAGCTGGAACCCGAGTTCGGTGGCGAGGGCGTGGCCGTCGCGCAGCTGCTCGGCGGTCCACTCGCTCACACCGATGTAGAGGGCCTTGCCCTGACGCACGATGTCGGCGAACGCCTGCATCGTCTCTTCGAGCGGCGTCTCGTAGTCGTAGCGGTGCGCCTGGTACAGGTCGACGTAGTCGACGCCCAGGCGGCGGAGCGAACCATGGATGCCGTCGAAGAGGTGCTTGCGCGACAGCCCGGTGTCGTTCGGGCCCTTGCGTCCGATCGGCCAGTACACCTTCGTGAAGATCTCGAGGTTCTCGCGCGGCTGCCCGGCGAGCGCCTTGGCGAGGACGACCTCGGCGGCCGTGTTGGCGTAGGCATCCGCCGTGTCGAACGACGTGATGCCGAGGTCGAGCGCCTTGTGCACCGTCGCGATCGCGGCCTCGTCGCCCACCTGCGAGGCGTGCGTCACCCAGTTGCCGTAGGTGATCTCCGAGATCTTGAAGCCGCTGTTGCCGAGGTACCGATAGTTGACCATCCCCCCAAGCTAGCGGGCCTCAGCGATACGGAGGGCGAGATCGTCGAGCGCGGGGCGCTGCCCGGCGACCAGGCGCGGACGGGCCTCATCCAGCGGCATCCATTCGGCGCGGTCTACTTCGGGGAAGCTCTTCCTGCGGCCCGACCGGGGCGGCCACTCCATCTCGAACCGTCCGAACTCCTCCGAAACGAAGGGGGATGCCGGAAATCCCGCGCCGTCCCCGATGAACACCGTGACCCGCTTGCCGGACGCATACGCGTAGGTGCCGAGCTCGCCCTCATCGAGGGGCGGCGGCTCGACGCCGAGCTCCTCCCGGAACTCGCGCACCGCGGCATCCCGTGCCGACTCCGCCTCAGGGTCGTATTCCCCTTTCGGAATGGACCACGCCGCCGCGTCCTTCCGCGCCCAGAACGGGCCTCCCATGTGCGCGACGAGCGCCGACACCCCGCCCTCCGGTGCGACCCGGTACAGCAGGATGCCGGCGCTCGTCGTCCTCATTCGCGCGGCATTCTCACGCCCACTCCATCACGCGATCGCGTCGTCGTGACGCGGGCGCGCCTTCGTGTCGCCGTGCTCCGGGAAGAGCCCGAAGTCCGTGGCGAGCTGACCCATCTGGGTGTTGTCGAGCTTGTCGAGGAGCTTGCCCTTGATGAAGTTCGGCCCGGGGATGTTGACCGAGTCGCCGTCGGCGAGGCGCGTCGTCGCCTTCATCAGGTAGCGGATGTCGTAGGTCGAGTTGAAGACCTCCGGCACGCCCCGCTCGATGTCGAGCAGCTGGTACGTCGCCTCCATGGCGGTGCGCACCGAGTACTCCGTCGTGAAGATGCAGTCGCGGGTCGTCTCGGCGAACTGGCCGATGAACGCGAAGTTCACCGACCCCTCGGGCACGACCTGCGGGCGGTCGCCCGCCTGGCGCGGCATGAAGAACGACGTCACGTACGGCATCATGACCGGCACCGTCTTGGCCGCGTTCTTCGCGAGCTCGGGGATCTCGTCCACGGGAACGCCGATGTGGTACAGCCACTCCTGCGCGATCTCCTCACCGGTGCACTCCTGCATCGGCTTCTTGACGAAGTCTCCCTCCTCCTCGACGAACAGGCCGTAGACCCACACGACGACCTCGTTCGGCTTCTGGGCCTTGAAGTGGGGCTGGCGGTTGATCGTCCAGCTCATGAGCCACGACGAGTCCTTGGCGGTGACGATGCCGCCCGTGACGACCTTGCCGGTGAAGGGGCTGCGCTGCGTGATCTTCTCGATGTGCGCGGGGATGCGCTCATCGAGCGTCGTGACCGTCGCCGACTCCCACTTCGTCTTCTGGATGTCGCCGCAGAAGACCTCGGGGCGACCGAAGTCGGGAGACTTCTTGGCGATCTTCTTCCAGAGGTCCCACGCGGGCGCCGGGCCGTCCTTGATGACCGCCGGGGTCTCCTGGTCGCCGTCGTCGGAGTTCTCGGTGAGCGATCCGATCGTCACGAGGCAGAGGTCGTTCTCGGTCAGGTCGACCCCGCCCACCTCGCCGTCGCGGGTCACCCAGTCGATGCGCGTCGCCTGCTTGCGACCTTCGGAGATGTCGAACTGGATGTCGGTGACCTCGTGCTCGAACAGGAAGGTCACGCCCTGGTCGAGCAGCCACCGGTACATCGGCAGCACGAGCGACTCGTACTGGTTGTACTTCGTGAACTTCAGCGCCGACAGGTCGGGCAGTCCGCCGATGTGGTGCAGGAAGCGGTGCAGGTACAGCTTCATCTCGAGCGCCGAATGCCACGGCTCGAACGCGAACATCGTGCGCCAGTACAGCCAGAAGTTCGAGTTGAAGAACTCGTCGGTGAAGACCTCCTCGATCGTCTTGTTCTCCATCTGCTCACGGGTCGCCATGATGATGTTGACGATCTCCTTCTGCCCCTTCTCCGACAGGGTGAAGAGCTTGTTGGAGTGGGCATCCTGCCCCTGCTTCTCCGTGACGCGGCACAGCGAGTAGTTCGGGTCGTCCTTATTGAGCCAGTAGAACTCGTCGAGCACGCTGGCACCCTCGATCTCGAGCGAGGGGACCGAGCGGAAGAGGTCCCACAGACACTCCATGTGGTCTTCGAGTTCACGCCCGCCACGGATGACGAAGCCCTTCTTCGGGTACTTGATGCCGTCGAGCGCGCCACCGGGGAGCTTCAGCTCCTCGAGGATCGTGATGCGGTCTCCCTTCATCTGCCCGTCGCGGATCATGAAGATGGCGGCGGCCATGTTGCCGAGGCCCGCGCCCACGAACCACGCCGACTTGTCGTCGACTCCCGCAGGCTTGCGGGGCCGGGCGAACGCTTCGTAATTCCCACTGCTGTAGTACATCGGTTTCCCTTCGTGGTGGAGCCCTCTCGGGCTCGCGTGGAGCGGTGGCGATCAGGCGGGAGTGCTCGATCGTCGGATGGACAGGCCGGAAGTGATGAGGTCGAATTGGGCGTGCAGGTCGGCGACGCCGCGCGACTGGGTGACGTCGGTGACCGCAAGGCTGAGCGCCGCGAACGCCGTCTCCGCGGCGAGCCGCGGCATCGGGTCGCCGGCGGCGACGTCGAGCGTGCGCGCCAAGACGCCGGCGGCGGCGTCGCGCCACGCGCCGACGAGCGCGCGACCGCGGTCGCGGTGCGGCTCGCCACTCGGGCCGTAGAGGAGCGCCCGCTGGTAGTGCGCCGTGTTCTCGCCCTGCGCCGCGGCGAACGCGATCACCGGGTCGGCGAGCGCCGCAAGAGCGGCGGCGGGATCATCGAGGGCGGCGGCGGCGCGGATGCCGTCGTCGATCGCCTCGGCGAAGCGGTCGTTCAGCACGAGGAGCAGCAGCTCGCTCTTGGTACCGGCGTAGCGGAAGAGCGTCCCGGCGGCGATGCCGGCCTCGCGCGAGATGCGCTGCGTCGTGACGGCGTCGTAGCCGTCGGAGGCGAAAAGACGCGCGGCGACCTCGATGATGCGCGCACGGGTGGCCTCGGACTTACCGCCCACCTTCGGGTCGATATCCCGAACACCACTCATCACGCACCCCCTGCGCTCGATATGAGGTCTCGCTTGTGAGCGTACTCATCTACAGCGCGCGCGGACAGGCCCCCGCCGGACCCATAGGCGAACGAACGGGAACGGTCAGGTGAGCGTCAGGCGTCGCCCTCGTCGAGCGCGGCGCCCTCGGCCGCACCCTCGTCGTAGCCGTCGGCGTAGCCCTGGGCGTAGGCCTCGTCGGTACCGAGACGGAACATGTCGTCGGCGGCGGGGCGCGCGATCGACCGGGCGCCGGGCAGGTCCAGGTCGCCGACGACGTCCGGCATCCCCCGGACGATCGCGACGGGTCGGCCGCGGAGCTTGCCCTTCGCGAGGTCCCCCGCACCGGCCAACTCGTCGGCGAGGCACGGGCGTGTGACGTGGAGGGGGCGCCCCGAGGAGTCGAGTTGCCCGGCGAGTTCGTCGAACACGCGGACGCCCGCCGCACCGATCGCGATGTCGGTCTGCCCGTCGCGCCACGCGCGGCCGAGGGTGTCGGAGATGATCACGCCGACGACCGCGCCGGTCGCGGCGCGGAGCGCGGCAGCGAGCGCGCGGGCCGAGGCATCCGGGTCTTCGGGGAGGAGGAGCACCGTGCCGGGAACGGTGTTCGAAGCGTCGATGCCGGCGGCAGCGCCCACGATCCCGAGACGGTTCTCGACGATGCGGGTGACCGCGCCGCTCTCGCGAACGCGGGTCGCGACGACGCGCACGGTCTCGGCTTCGAGCGCGCGCTCGCGCTCTTCCTCGGGGAGCACGCGCCCCTCGGTCTTGGAGACGATCTTCGAGGTCACGACGACGACGTCGCCGCTCTCGAGCAGCGTGCCCTCGCGTGCGCACGCGTCGAGGACGAGCGCCGCCAGGTCGTCACCTTCCCGCACCTCGCCGATGCCGCCGGGAGCCCAGATCGAGATCATGTTGGCACTCTCTCACAGCCACCGCTCCCCCGGTCACCGTGTGCTGAACACCTGCTTGTCACGCGATCCGTGTTCGGTTCGCAGGAGATCCGTCGCCGAACACCCCGTCGCACCGATTCGATGGGGCCTCGCGCGACGATTGTCCTGCGAACCGAACGCCCGCGCGCGGAAACGGCGCGCGGAATCACAGCGCGGAAAGGGGGCGCGGAGCGGGGGCGCGGAGACCGCCAGCGTCAGTCGATCGGGACGGCCGCGGCGACCTCGCGGTCCTCCTCAGTCGCGACGAGCTGGCCGCACGCCCCGTCGATCTCCTTGCCGCGCGTGTCGCGGAGGGTCGTCGGGATGCCGGCCTCGTTCAGGCGCCGCACGAACTCGCGTTGCACGTCCTTCTCGGACGCCGTCCACACCGAACCGGGCGTCGGGTTCAACGGGATGGGATTCACGTGCACCCAGCCGCGCCCGCGCTCGTTGAGCTTCTGGGCGAGGAGGTCCGCACGCCAGGCGTGGTCGTTCATGTCCTTGATGAGCGCGTACTCGATGGAGACGCGCCGCCCGGTCTTCTCGAAGTAACGGCGCGCGGCGTCGAGGGCCTCGTCGACCTTCCAGCGCGAGTTGATCGGGATCATCTCGTCGCGCAGGTGATCGTCGGGGGCGTGCAGCGACAGGGCGAAGGTGACGGGGATCTCCTCGTCGGCGAGCTTGTTGATCGCCGGCACGAGACCAACAGTCGACACCGTCACCCCGCGAGCGCTCATGCCGAGCCCGTGGTCCTTGTCGACCATCGTGCGGACGGCCTGCATGACGCGGTTGTAGTTGGCGAGGGGCTCGCCCATGCCCATGAAGACGATGTTCGTCACGCGCTCACCCTCGTGCTCGGCGGGCCCGAGCTCGCTGGCGCGGATCGCGGCGTTCGCACGCACGACCTGCTCGATGATCTCTCCCGCGGACATGTTGCGCGTGAGCCCCGCCTGCCCCGTCGCGCAGAACGGACAGTTCATGCCGCACCCGGCCTGGCTCGACACGCACAGCGTGATGCGGCCCGGGTAGCGCATGAGCACGGATTCGACGAGCGCGCCGTCGTGCAGCTTCCAGAGGAACTTGATCGTGTCGCCACGGTCGGTCTGCAGGCGCCGCACCTCGGTGAGCAGGTGCGGCAGCATGCCGGTGACGAGTTCGTCGCGGCCGGATGCCGGAAGGTCGGTCATCTGCGCGGGATCGGACGTGTAGTGCTGGAAGTAGTGCTTCTCGATCTGCTTCGCCCGGAACCTCGGGAGCCCCAGCTCCTTCGCCTTTTCGACGCGCTGCGCGGGCGTGAGGTCGGCGAGGTGCACGGGAGGCATCCCTCGCTTGGGAGCCGCGAATTGCAACAGCGGCTTGCCGTCGGCATCCGTCTTCTGGGTCCAGCCCTCTGTGCGCGGGCGCACCTGGCGTGGGGTGGTCGCGCGGATCGGGGTGGAGTCTTCCATGCTCTCAGGGTACCGGCGGCATCTGGACGGATGCCGGTGATGGATGCCGGTGCCACCGCGCGACCATAGACTCGTCGCCATGAGCAGCGCCGACGCGGGTGGGGGCACACCGTGCACAAGGTGCTCAACAACAACGTCGTGATCCAGATCGACGAGTCGTGCCGCGAGCGGGTGCTGATGGGCCGGGGGCTCGGTTTCGGCTTGAAGCCGTCGGATGCCGTGGATCCCGCGAAAGTCGAGAAGACGTTCATCCTCGACGACGGCGAGGCGGGCGCCCGCGAACTCCGCCTGCTCGACGACACCCCGTACCCGGTGATCCAGGCGGTGGCACGCGCGATCGACGGCGCCGAACGGCGCCTCGGGCGCTCACTGGGGCGCGGATTCACGATCGCGGTGCTGGACCACGTGTCGTACGTGCTCGAGCGGCTCGACGCCGGTGTCCGCATCCCCTCGACGTCGATGCCGGAGCTGCGGCACCCCGGCGTCGGGCCCCATCGCGCACGGCGACCCGCTGTTCTACGCGGTCGCGGTGGAGTCGCTCGCCACGGTCTCCGGCAAGTGAGCCCGTCGGGGGCCCGCGACGCCGGGCCCCCGACCCTCACCCCGACGCACACGCACACGCACACGCACACGCAACGACGCACACACGCAAGAGAAGAGACATCATCATGAGCACCACGACCCCGACCTTCCCCGAGGGCTTCCTCTGGGGCGGCGCGACCGCCGCCAACCAGCTCGAGGGCGCCTACGACGAAGACGGCAAGGGCCTCTCGGTCCAGGACGTCCTGCCCCACGGCGGCATCGGCCAGGCGCGCACCGACGGCCCCACCCCCGACAACCTGAAGCTCGTCGGCATCGACCACTACCACCGCTATGCGGAGGACATCGCCCTCTTCGCCGAGATGGGTTTCAAGACCTACCGCTTCTCCATCGCGTGGAGTCGGATCTTCCCGCAGGGCGACGAAGAGACCCCGAACGAGGCCGGCCTCGCGTTCTACGACCGTCTGCTCGACGAGCTCGAGAAGTACGGCATCGAGCCGCTCGTCACGATCTCGCACTACGAGACGCCGCTGCACCTCGCCGAGACCTACAACGGGTGGGCCGACCGGCGCATGATCGGGTTCTACGAGCGGTACGCTCGCACGCTCTTCGAGCGGTTCGGCTCGCGCGTGAAGTACTGGCTGACCTTCAACGAGATCAACTCGCTCCTGCACGCCCCGTTCATGTCGGGCGGCATCAGCACCCCGAAGGAGGAGCTGAGCGCGCAGACCCTGTACCAGGCGATGCACCACGAGCTCGTCGCCTCGGCGCGCGCGACGCGCATCGCGCGCGAGGTCGCCTCGAACGCGCAGATCGGCTGCATGGTCCTGTCGATGCCCACCTATCCCCTGAGTCCGTCGCCGGCCGACGCGCTCGCGGTGATGGACTTCGACCACTCGAACCTCGTCTACGGCGACGTGCACACGCGCGGCACCTACCCGGGCTACTTCCTGCGGACCCTCCGTGAGAAGGGCATCGAGCTGGAGATCACCGACCAGGACCGCGAGGACCTGCAGAACACGGTCGACTTCGTCTCGTTCAGCTACTACATGTCGGTCGCCGCGACCGCCGAGCCCGAGAGGTACACGTCGGGCCAGGGGAACATCATGGGCGGCATCCCCAACCCCACCCTCGAGGCGAGCGAGTGGGGCTGGCAGATCGACCCGGTGGGCCTGCGGATCGTCTTGAACCAGTTCTGGGACCGCTGGCAGAAGCCGCTGTTCATCGTGGAGAACGGGCTCGGCGCGAAGGACCAGCTGGTCGAGGTCGACGGCGTCAAGACCGTCGTCGACGACTACCGCATCTCGTACATGAACGACCACCTCGTGCAGGTCGGCGAGGCGATCGCCGACGGCGTGGACGTCCTCGGCTACACCTCCTGGGGCTGCATCGACCTCGTCTCGGCATCCACCGCGCAGATGTCGAAGCGGTACGGCTTCATCTACGTCGACCGCAACGACGATGGCTCGGGCACTCTCGAGCGCTTCCGGAAGAAGTCGTTCGGCTGGTACGCCGAGGTGATCCGCACGAACGGCGCGTCGCTGGAGGCGTGATGGATGCCGCAGACAGCGCCGCCGTGACGGGCGTGGGGGCCGGGGAACCGGCCTCCGCGCCGCCCTTCCACCGGAAGGCGATCTTCCTCGACGTCGACGGCACGATCATGCAGGACGGCGTCCACATTCCGCCGTCGGCGGCCGAGGCGATCCGCGCGGCCCGCGCGAGAGGGCACCTGGTGTTCCTCTCGACGGGCCGCGGGATGGCGGAGCTGCAGGGCGAGCTGATGGACATCGACTTCGACGGCGCCGTCTCGAACGGCGGCGCCTTCGCGAGCGTCGGCGACGAGATCGTCGCCGGGTCGCTCCTCACCGCCGACGAGGTCGCGCGGCTGAAGGAGTACCTGACCGAGCGCGGCATCCACGGTTACTTCCAGTCCTACGACCAGATGTTCGCCTCCGCGGGGCTCCCCGAGCTCATCGCGGAGCGGTTCGGGGCGTATGGGCTGCCGCCGAAAGTGTTCCACGCGGACGAGGACTTCGACCCCGCCGAGATGGCGAAGCTCGTCTTCGTCACCGACGACGTGGCCGCCGCCGAGCAGGCGCTGACCGAGCTCGGCGAGGACTTCGCCGTCGTCGGCGGGACGATCCCGCTGGCGTTCGCCGCCTCGGGCGAGGTCGCGCCGAAGGGGGTGCACAAGGGGGCCGCGATCGAGGCGATCCTCGACCGGCTCGGCATCGACCGGGCCGACGCGATCGGCATCGGCGACAACTGGAACGACGCCGAGATGTTCGAGGTGTGCGGCACGTCGATCGCGATGGGCAACGCCGTCGACGGCGTGAAGGCCCTCGCCGATCAGGTCACCACGGCGATCGACGACGACGGCGTCCGCAACGCGTTCGCCGCCAACGACCTCCTCTGACCCGGCTGCCCGCTCTCGCCCTTGTTCGCGAGGGGTCGGCGGGTTAGCTGCCCGTGCGCGGCCAGCGGGCGTTCATCCGAGTGCGCGAGGATGGGAGCGTGACCGGCACCGAGACCCCCTCCCGCACCGTGTTCGTCGACGTCGACGGGACGATCCTCGAACACGGGTCCGTCATCGCACCCTCGACGATCGCCGCGATCCGCGCCGCGCGCGCGAACGGCCACCTCGTGTACCTGTGCACCGGGCGCGCCGAGGGCGACATCCACCCGACGGTCCGCGCGATCGGCTTCGACGGGGCGATCACCAACGGCGGCGCGTTCGCGACCATCGGCACGGACCTCGTCGTGTCGCACACGATGTCACGCCCCGACCTCGACCGGCTCGTCGCGTACTTCGTCGCGCACGGCATCCACTACTTCCTGCAGGCGCACGACCACATCTACGCGAGCCCCGGCGTCTTCGCGATGATGAACGAGTTCGTCCGGCTGCGCGCCGAGCGCCGCGCGGAAGACCTCCGTCACCTCGGTCACGGCGACACCGCAGACCTGCTGGATGCCGTCATGACCGACGCCGCGGAGCGGTACAGCCCCCTCGACGAGGCCGACCTCGACGAGATTGCGAAGGCGGTGTTCGTGAGCGAGGCATCCGACACGGTCTCGCGTGCGCAGGAGGATCTCGGCGACCGGTTCCACGTCATCCCCGGATCGATGCCGCTGCCGGGCGGTTCGAACGGCGAGATCGGGCCGCTCGGGGTCAACAAGGGCGCCGCGATCGTCGAGGTGCTCGGTCACCTCGGGCGGTCGGCGGAGGAGGCCGTGGGCATCGGCGACAGCTGGAACGACGTCGAGATGTTCGAGGTCTGCGGCGTCTCGGTCGCGATGGGCAACGCCGACCCCGAACTGCAGGCGAAGGCCGACCGGGTGACGACCGGCGTGCTCGACGACGGCGTCTGGAACGCCTTCGTCGCGCTCGGCTTGATCTAGCTTGCGCGGCGCTTCGCCGTTTCGACTCGGCGCTCCGCGCCTCGCTCACCGAATCGAAACGCCGCCGCTCAGAGGAAGATGTCGGGGAACAGCTCCGAGTCGGGGGTGCCGGGAACCGCGGCGTAACGCGAGAAGTCGGTGACCCCGGCATCCCGCAGCACGTCCTCCACGATCAGCGTCTGACCGGTGTACTCACGCGCGGGCTTGTTCAGCACCTCGTACGCGGCGTCGGCGTAGACCTCGGGCGTGCGGCTGACCTTCATCATCCGGTCTCCGCCGAGCGAGTACTGCACCGCGGCGGTCGCGATCGTCGTCTCGGGCCACAGGGTGTTCGCGGCGATCCCGGCGTCGGCGAACTCGGCGGCGAAGCCGAGCGTCGCCATCGTCATGCCGTACTTCGCGAGCGTGTAGCCGGTGTGCGCGCCGAGCCAGCGCGGCGTGATGTTGAGGGGCGGCGAGAGCGAGAGGATGTGCGGGTTCGGGGCATCCTTCAGCACGGGGATCGCGGCGCGCGAGAGCATGAACGTCCCCCGCACGTTGACGTCCTGCATGAGGTCGTACTTCTTCGCCGCGAGATCGAGCGAGCCCGACAGATCGATGACCGACGCGTTGTTGATGACGATGTCGATGCCGCCGAACTCGCCCTGCGTCTTCAGGACCGCCTCGGTGATGTCGTCGTCGTTGCGGACGTCGCCGACGATCGGGAGCGCGTGCCCGCCGGCCTCCTCGATGGCCGCCGCCGCCGTGTGCACGGTGCCCTCAAGCTTCGGGTGCGGGGTGTCGGTCTTCGCGATCATCGCGATGTTCGCGCCGTCCTGGGCGGCGCGCAGGGCGATCGCGAGGCCGATGCCGCGGCTGCCGCCCGACATCAGGATGGTCTTGCCGGCGAGGCTCATGCGTTCTCCTTGGGGGTGGCAGGTGCGGCCGGGGTGGCGGGTGCGGCCGGGCGGCTCCTGGTGGATGCCGCGGCGAACGCGGCGACCCGGACGGCGGACTCGGGGGTGTCGAAGCGCGCCCCGATCGAGGCGGCCTCGTCGTCGAGGTTCTCCGCGAACGAGCGACCCGCGCCCGTGCGGATGAGGCGCTTGGCGGTGCCGAAGGCGGCCGTCGCGTTGCCGAGCCAGAATGCCGCGATCTCCGCCGCGCGGGTACCCGGGTCATCGGCGACCTCGGTGACGAGGCCCCAGTCGAGGGCGGTGTCGGCGTCGATGGTCTCGTCCTGCAGCAGCAGGCGCAGCGCTCGGGTCTGCCCGATCGCCGCCGGCAGCAGCGTCGAGACGCCGAGATCGGGGCTCAGGCCGATGTTCGCGTAGCGGCTGACGAACTTGGCGCGGGGGCTCGCGACGATGTAGTCGGCCGTCAGCATGAGGCCGAGGCCTCCCCCGGCGACCGCGCCCTGCACCGCCGCGACGATCGGCGTCGAGGATTCGACGAAGGTGCGGATGCCGTCGTGGATGACGTGCGCCATCGCGGTGACGTCGCTGCCCTTCGAGCCCGAGGTCGACATCTCGATGACGTCGCCGCCCGCGCAGAACGCCGGGCCGACGGCATCCAGCACGATCGCGCCGACCGTGTCGTCGGAGGTGACCTCGTGGGCGAGGTCGCGCCAGCGCTGCCCCATCTCGAAGCCCATCGCGTTGAGCGATGCCGGGCGGTTGAAGGTGAGGCGCGCGAGCGCACCGTCGCGGGTGTAGAGGATCGAGTCGCTCATCGTGTTCTCCGTCGTCCGTTCGGCTTACTTCGGGGCCATGCGGATCGCGCCGTCGAGGCGGATCGTCTCGCCGTTGAGGTAGCCGTTCTCGACGATCTGCTGCACGAGCTGCGCGTACTCGTCGGGGCGGCCGAGGCGCTGCGGGTACGGCACCTGCTGGCCGAGGCTCGCCTGCGCCGCTTCGGGAAGGCCGGCGAGCATCGGCGTCTCCATGATGCCCGGCGCGATCGTGCAGACGCGGATGCCGTAGCGTGCGAGCTCCCGGGCGATCGGGAGCGTCATGGCGTGGACGCCGCCCTTCGACGCCGAATACGCGGGCTGCCCGATCTGGCCGTCGAAGGCGGCGACGGATGCCGTGTTCACGATGACGCCCCGGTCGCCCGACTCCGTGGCATCCGTCTGCGCGATGGCGGCGGATGCCTGCGCGATCACGTTGTACGTGCCGATGAGGTTGACGCGGATGATCTTCTCGAAGTGCGCGAGGTCGGTCGGAGCGCCCTCGCGATCGAGGACCTTCGCGGGCGGGGCGATGCCGGCGCAGTTGACGACGACGCGCAGCGGTCCGTGGGCGCTGGCCTCCTCGACGGCGGCGGCGACCTGGCCGGGGTCGGTGACGTCGGCGGCGACGAACGTGCCCCCGATCTCGGCGGCGCGCTCGGCGCCCGGGGACGAGGGCAGGTCGACGATGACGACGTGCGCGCCCGCGGCGGCGAGGCGCTGGGCGGTCGCGAGGCCGAGGCCGCTCGCGGCGCCCGTGACGAGGGCGGATGCTCCGGCGATGTCCATGGATTCTCCTTCGAAGTCCGAGGTGGCAGTCCGATGTGGCTGCGGACGCATCGCCACGGGTGGTGCCGCGTGCGTGTTGCCGCATGCCACTGCGTGCCAGCATACGCGGGACTGAGTGTCAGGTCATCCCTGCATCAGGTCTCCCCCGCGTCACGTTACCCAGCGGTCCGTCTCGCGCACGACCTTACCGAGGCGGTCGAGCAGTTCGGCGGGGTGGGCGAGCAACGCGCGCGTCTCGGGCCGGCCGACGAGCGCGTCGATCAGCCGCGAGGCGAATCGCGCGTCCTTCTTCCGGTAGCCGGAGAGATAGTGCAGCGTCGCGCGCCATACCCGCGGCTCGCCGTCGATCCCCTCGACGCGCACCTCGAACGTCGGCGTCTCCTCCACGATGCCGCCGATGCCGCCGAAGAGCCCCTCGACGATCGGACCGATCGAGTCGACCAGCGCCGGGTTCGGCGCCCACGTGGTCGGCGGGTCGATCACGATCGCGCGGATCTGCGACCACGGCGCGAACGCTCCCGGGTCGTCGCCGACGTAGGCGGTCGCGCCGCGGGTCGTGAGGCGCACGTGCCGGGCGGCGGCATCGCCGATCGCGAGGCCGGGTTCGTCGGCGTCGAGCGCCGTGAGCAGGCCCTCGCGGCGCAGTGCTCGGGTCGGAGGCATCCTCCATCTCACCACGCTCTCGCCCAGCCGCGGCATCCGGGAGAGGATGGATGCCGTGAGCATCCCGACCAGCGACGTGCCGGTCCCCGCCGTCGTGCGGCGCCTCGCCCACGGAGCCGGGCTCGCGCCGCTGTGGCGGAACGGGCGCGGGGGTCTCACCTTCCGGATCGACGACGGGCGCGTCATCAAGTCCGGGCCGCGGAACGCCGAGTCATCGATGGCCGGCGAGGCCGAGCGCCTGCGCTGGGCGGGCGCGTACACGCCGGTGCCCGAAGTGCTCGACGTCGACGGCGACGAGACGCACGAGTGGCTCGTGACGAGGGCGCTCCCGGGGCTCTCCGCCGTCGACCCGCACTGGGCGGACGCGCCCGAGGTCGCGGTCCGAGCGGTGGGCGAAGGGCTGCGCGCGCTGCACGACGCCCTTCCCGTCGGGGACTGCCCGTTCGACTGGTCGGTGGCCGCGCGGCTCGAGAACGCGGAGAGCCGCGGCATCCGCGTGCCCGACGCGCTGCGCGACGCTCCCCCGGTCGACCTGCTGGTCGTGTGCCACGGCGACGCGTGCATGCCGAACACGCTGATGAACAGCGCTGGGCGCTGGTCGGCGCACGTCGACCTCGACGCGCTCGGCACCGCCGACCGCTGGGCCGACATCGCTGTGGCGTCGATGAGCACCGTCTGGAACTTCGGACCGGGATACGAGGACGCCCTCATCGAGGCGTACGGCATCGCGCCCGACCGCGAGCGCCTCGCGTACTACCGCGCCCTGTGGAACGCGACCTGAGTCCTCAGCGCGCGAGCCAACTCCCGGCATCCCGCTCGCGAATCACCACCGCTTTCGCGAATCGCCGCCGGATGCGCGCGAATCGAGTGGTGACTCGCGCATTCGGCGGTGATTCGCGAGCCGGGGCGGGGCGGCGGGGCGCCTCGCACGACCGCCACGACACGGCGCTGCTGGATGCCTCCTACCGCGCAACCGCGCCGCGCCGCCTCGTCACCGAACTCGACGAGCGCGGCGAACTCGACGAGCGCGGCTGAGCCCGAGGCATCTCCGCACACCCCGCGACGGCACGGACGCGCGGCATCCTCCCCCCGAAGGAATGCCGCGCGTCCGCGGTTCATGCCTGGTCAGCGCACGTCCCTGGTCAGCGCACGTCGGCGTCGACCCAATCCATCGACTTCGTGACGGCCTTCTTCCACAGGCGCAGCTGACGCTCGCGCTCCTCGGCGTCGCCCGAGGGCGTCCAGCGCTTGTCCTCCTGCCAGTTGGCGCGAAGCTCGTCGAGATCGTTCCAGAACCCGACGGCGAGACCGGCCGCGTACGCCGCACCGAGCGCCGTCGTCTCCGCGACGACGGGGCGTACGACCTCGACGCCCAGCACGTCGGCCTGGAACTGCATGAGCGTGTCGTTGGCCGTCATGCCGCCGTCGACCTTGAGCTCGGCGAGATCCACCCCGGAGTCGGCGTTGACGGCATCCAGCACCTCGCGGGTCTGGAAGGCGGTCGCCTCCAGCGCGGCGCGCGCGATGTGGTTGCGGTTCGCGTAGCGGGTGAGACCCACGAGCGCGCCGCGCGCTTCGGGGCGCCAGTACGGGGCGAACAGTCCCGAGAACGCCGGCACGAAGTAGACCCCGCCGTTGTCCTCCACCTTCGCGGCGAGTTCCTCCACCTCGGGCGCGGAGGAGATGATCCCGAGCTGGTCGCGCAGCCACTGCACGAGCGATCCGGTGACGGCGATCGACCCCTCCAGCGCGTATCGCGCCGGCTCATCGCCGAGCTTGTACCCCACGGTCGTCAGCAGGCCGTTCTCGCTCTTCACGATGTCGGTGCCGGTCTGGAAGATCAGGAAGTTCCCGGTGCCGTAGGTGTTCTTGCTCTCGCCCGCCTCGAACGCCGCCTGACCGAACGTCGCCGCCTGCTGGTCTCCGAGGATGCCGGCGATCGGCGTCTCGCGCAGGAGCGACGTATCGCGGGCCTCGCCGTAGACCTCCGACGAGGAGCGGATCTCCGGAAGCATGGATGCCGGCACACCGAACTCCGCGAGGATGTCCTCGCGCCACTCGAGCGTGTGCAGGTCCATGAAGAGGGTCCGCGACGCGTTCGTGACGTCGGTGGCGTGGACGCCGCCCTCCGGCCCGCCGGTCAGGTTCCAGAGCACCCACGTGTCGGTCGTGCCGAAGATCAGGTCGCCCGCCTCGGCCTTCTCGCGCGCACCCTCGACGTTCTCGAGGATCCAGACGATCTTCGTGCCCGAGAAGTAGGTCGCGAGCGGCAGGCCGACGATGTCCTTGAACCGGTCGACGCCCTCGTCGCCGGCGAGCCGGTCGACGATGCTCTGCGTACGGGTGTCCTGCCAGACGATCGCGTTGTAGACGGGGATGCCGGTGTTCTTGTCCCACACCACCGCCGTCTCGCGCTGATTCGTGATCCCGATGGCGGCGATGTCATGTCGGGTGAGGTTGGCGCGGCCGAGCGCGATGCCGATCACCTCGCGCATGTTGTCGCGGATCTCGATCGGGTCGTGCTCGACCCAGCCGGCGCGCGGCATGATCTGCTCGTGCTCCTTCTGGCCGATGGAGATGACCGAGCCCTTCTTGTCGAAGATGATCGCGCGGCTGGAGGTGGTGCCCTGGTCGAGGGCGATGACGTACTGAATCATGAGATGACTTCCTTGTCTGACGGGAGAGGTGGTGAGGGAGGTGGTCGGGATGACGGTCAAGCGGCGACGAAGTGCAGGAGGAGCGGGGCGGCGAGCGCGGCCAGCACTCCGCCGACGAGCGGGCCGACGACCGGAACCCAGGCGTAGGCCCAGTCGCTGCCCCCCTTGCCCTTGATCGGCAGGACCGCGTGGGCGATGCGCGGGCCGAGGTCACGCGCCGGGTTGATCGCATACCCGGTCGGTCCACCGAGCGAGGCGCCGATGCCCACCACGAGGAGGGCGACAGGAACCGCCGTCAGCGGGCCGAGGGCTCCGGGAACGCCGATCTGCACGTCACCGTAGTCGGCGAACGCGAAGATGACGAACACCAGCACGAACGTGGCGATGATCTCGGTCAACAGGTTCCAGCCGTAGGAGCGGATGGCGGGCCCGGTGGAGAACACACCCAGCTTGTTGGCGGGGTCGGGTTCGGCATCGAAGTGCTCCTTGTACGCGAGCCAGCACAGCACGGCGCCGAGGAACGCGCCGACCATCTGCGCGGCGATCGCGACGAGGAAGTGCGTGAAGCCGATCTTGCCGCCCACGAGCAGGCCGATCGAGACGGCGGGGTTCAGCTGGGCACCGGAGTACGCGGAGGTGAGCACACCGGCGAACACCGCGAGGCCCCAGCCCCAGTTGATCATGAGGAACCCGCCGTTGTTGCCCTTCGTGCCCTTCAGGACGGCGTTGGCGACGACGCCACCACCGAGGAGGAGCAGGAGAGTGGTCCCGACGAGCTCGGAGAGGAAGTACAGACCGAGATTGACGTCTTGCATGTCGACATTGACCTTTCATGAGGGACCTGAGGAGGGACCGGCGTCAGGCCGCGCCGGAGCATACGACCGCCGCGCGAGAGGCGGCGACGGCCGGGAAAGAGCCGAACGAGGAAGGAGCCTCGCGGAGGAGGCAGCGGCGCTGGGCCGGCCGTCAGGCCGACAGCGCCGCAACCCCCGCGTGCTCGAGGTCGATGCGGTGCAGGTCGCGCAGAGCGGCCGAGGCATCCTCGATCTCGGCGCGAACGCGCGCGGCATCCCAGCCGAGGGCGGGAGCTGCGGCATCCGCGATCTCGTGCAGCGTGTCGGGCGACATGCCGCCGACGAAGGCGACGGAGGTGCGCCGCAGCAGCAGGTCCATGAGGGTCACGACCTCCTCGCGCTCGGCGAGGAAGGCGATCTCCTCCCGCGAGTATCCGGGTGCGTGTGCGAGAGGGTGCTGCGCAACCGGGAGTGCGGCGAGCAGCTCCGCGGCGTACGTCCCGTAGCGCTCGAGCATGCGGTCGGCGAACGCCGCCTCGTGCGCGCCTCGGTGCGCCTCGACCCAGCGCGTGCGGGCACCGGCATCCTTCGGATACCCCGCCCCGCCGCCGATCGCGAGCTGCGCCGTGGACTGCACCCGACTGCGGCCGAGAAGGGCCAGGGCGTCGTCTGCGACGTGCTCGGACAGCGCGCGGAACGTCGTCCACTTGCCCCCGACGAGACTCAGGACGGGAACGCCCGCGAGCTCGCCCTTCTCGACGCGGTAGTCGCGCGAGACGAAACCGGGTGCGACGTCGTCGTGCCGCGGCAGGGGACGGATGCCGGAGAAGCTGTAGACGATCTGCTCACGGGTCACGGCGATGTGCGGGAACACCTGGGCGATGAGGTCGAAGAAGTAGTCGATCTCGTCGTCGGTGCAGACGACCGGCTTGGTGGGGTCGGCGTCGATGTCGGTGGTCCCCACCATGACGCGGCCCTTCAGCGGGTAGATGAGGACGATGCGCCCGTCGGATGCCTCGAAGAAGATCTCGTTTCCGCGCGTGGCCGCGAGCAGCTCGTCGTTCTGCAGGACGATGTGCGATCCCTTCGTCCCACCCATGAAGCGAGTCGGGTGGCCGAGCGCGGAGTTCGTCAGGTCGGTCCAGGGTCCGCTGGTGTTGACGATGACGCGGGCGGTGAACCCGAACTCCTCGCCCGTCACCTCGTCACGCAGCGTGACCGCCGAGCCGTTCGATCCGACCGCGCTGACGTAGTTCGCCGACCGCGCCGACGCTTCGCGCTGCCCGTCGCGGAGGACGTCGAGTGCGAGGCGCTCGGGGTCGTGCATCGACGCGTCGTAGTAGGTCGCGGTGTACGCGAAGCGCTCGTCGAGGTCGGGGAAGCGCTCGTGCGAGGCGCGGCGCCCGCGGAAGGTGTGCCGCGGCACGGCGCCGCCGTCGCGCGAGAACGTGTCGTACATCGTGAGCCCGACCTTGATGAGCAGTGCGCCGCGCTCGCGTGGCTTGCCGCGGCCGTGCGTGAACAGCAGGCGGAAGGGAGCCGTGAGGATGCCGGAGAAGGTCTTGTGGATCGGGATCGTCGTCGGCAGCGGCTTGACGAAGTGGGGCGCGTTGCGCACGAGCGCGTTGCGCTCGACGACCGCCTCCTGGACGAGCCGGAACTCGCCGTTCTCGAGGTAGCGCACCCCGCCGTGGATCATGTGGCTGGACGCCGACGATGCCCCGGAGACGTAGTCGCCCCGCTCGACGAGCGCCACGTCGACGCCTTGGAGCGCGAGGTCGCGGAACGTCGCGACGCCGTTGATGCCGCCGCCGATGATGAGGACGTCGGCCTCGGGGCGGTCCCGGAGAGCGGCGACGGACGGTCGCGGTGCTGTGGTGTCGATCATCGTCGATCCCTTTCGTCGTTGACGCGCCCTACACTGAACGACGCATGCACATTCGCGCAACCTCGATCGCACGATCGTGCACGCACCGGGACAAATCGCACGATCGTGCGCGGAGAGGACACCCCATGGAGTCGAACGAGGTCACGAACGTGCGCACCCGCGACGCGCTGCGCGCCGCCCAGCTGTACTACGTGCAGGACCTGACGATGGATGAGATCGCCGCCGAGATGCGGATCTCGCGGTCATCGATCTCCCGGTTGCTCTCCTACGCGCGCGAGATCGGCCTCGTCGAGATTACGGTGCACTCCCCCCAGGCCGGGATCGACGGGCTGGCCGCACGGATCTCGGACGCCTTCGAGGTCTCGGCCGAGATCGTTCCCACGTCGACGCACGCGAGCGACGCGGAACGGTTGGGTCGGGCGGCACGCACGGCTGCCCGGCGCGTGTCGACGCTGGCCGACGACAATACGAGCATCGGGATCGCGTGGGGCGCCACGGTCTCGGCGATCGCCCGCGAGCTGCCCGCGCGGCGCCTGCACAATGCCCACATCGTGCAGATGAACGGCGCCGCCAACCCGGTGACGTCGGGGGTTCCGTACGCCTCGTCGATCCTCGAGCGCTTCGCGGCCGCGTTCGGGGCGGATGTGCAGCTCTTCCCCGTGCCTGCCCTCTTCGACGATCCGCACACGAAGGATCTGATGTGGCGCGAACGGTCGGTGCGCCGCGTGCTCGACGCGCAGAGCGACGTGAGCCTGTTCGTCTTCGGGCTCGGTTCCCCTCGCGCCGACGTCCCTTCCCATGTGTACTCAGGGGGGTACCTGACCGGCGAGGATTCCCGCGACCTGCTCCGCAACAGCATCGTCGGCGACTGCGCGACCGTCTTCTACCGCGAGGACGGGTCGAGTGACGGCATCGATCTGAATCGGCGCTCGAGCGGACCGAGTTTCGCCGCGATCCGCCGGATCCCTCGACGGGTCTGCGTCGTGTCGAGTCTGTCGAAGCTCGCTGCGCTCCGCGGCGCGCTCGCCGCGCAGCTGATCACCGACCTCGTCATCGACGAGGGCCTCGCCCGCGCGCTCGCGGACGCGGCCCCCGCCCGCGCGCGCCGCCGCTGACCCCGCCCGCGCCGCGGCTCGCGGCCCGCTCCCCGCACCCAACAACCGGCTCGCGAATCACCGCTTGATTCCCCAATCACCAGCCGATTCGCGCAGAACGCCCGGTGATTCGCGCATTCGGTGGTGATTCGCGAGCCGTGCGGGGGGCCACGCGGGGCGCGCGTCAGCTCGGGCCGAGGATGAAGTTCCAGGTCCCGGCGGCGATCGCGGCGGCGATGGCGATCGCCGAGATCGCGGCGCCAATGCCCACGAGCGCCCACTCCCGCGTGCCGAACGTCGATTCCCTTGCCCACGTGCGCCGGACGGGGGCGCCGAACCCGCGCGCCTCCATCGCCGTCGCGAGCTTCGACCCGCGGCGGATCGACAGCACGAGGAGAGCGAACGCCATCCCGACGAAGCGCCGGATGCGGCCCCGGTCGGCGACGCCGCGGGCGCGGCGGGCGAGCTCGAGTGCCCGCCAGTCGTCGAGGAACAGCCCGATCATGCGCAAGCCCGCAAGAGCCCCGAGCACGAAACGGGCCGGCAGGTGCAAGACCTGCGCGAGCCCGTCGGCGAGGTCGGTGGGGTCGACCGTCACGAACAGGACGACCGACGGCAGCGCCACCGCGAGCACGCGGAAGAACGTCGCGACGGCGAGCACGATCGATCCGTCGCTGATCCGGATGACGAACCACTCGAGGTAGACCTCGCCGGATGCCTCGCCATACAGCAGGATCGTGAGCGCTGTGAGGGGTGCCGCGAGCCAGACGGGCCAGGTTCGCACCCAGAACTCCCGCCACGTGAGCCCCGAGAAGAGCAACAGCACGCTCTCGAGGGCCAGCGCGACGGCCGCCGAGACGATGTCGAGCGTGAGGATCAGCGGAATCGCGATGAGTGCGGATGCCAAGAGCTTCGCGACGGGGTTGATCCGTGCGACCGCTCCGGTGCGCGCGTGCGCGTCGAGCAGCGTCATCGCCGGTCGCCCTCCGGTGCGCGGGGAGCGGCGTCGACGCCGTCGAGCACGAACCTGCGCGCGTGGAGGGCGTCGACGACCGCCTCGTCGTGCGTGATCAGGACGAGCGCGCGGCCTTCGTCGCGCAGCCGCGCGAGCATGCCGACGAGTTCACCCCAGGTGCGGGCGTCCTGACCGAACGTCGGCTCGTCGAGGACGAGCACCCGCGGGGCGGTCGCGAGCGCTGCGGCCACCGTGAGCCGGCGCTTCTCGCCGCCCGAGAGCGTGTAGGGGTTGGCACGCGCGAGCGGGGTGAGGCGCAGACGCTCCAGCAGCTCGTCGACGCGCCGGTCGGCCTCGGCCGCATCCAACCCGAGCGCGCGGGGCCCCACGAGCAGTTCGTCGCGCACCGTGCGGGTGAGCAGCTGGTGCTCGGGCTCCTGGAAGACCGTCCCGATCCGGGTGAGCAGTTGCGTCGACCGCCAGGAGATCGGCGCCGGCCCGGCATCCCCGGCGAGCGGCTCCGTCGCGACGACCTCCCCGCCGGCCGGCGGCAGCAGTCCCGCGAGAGTGAGTCCGAGCGTCGATTTGCCGGCACCGTTCGGTCCCGTGATCGCGAGCACCTCGCCCGCCCGGACCTCGAGATCGATCCCTGTCGCGACGGGTTGATCGCGCACCCTCGCCACCGCGAGCGCGTACGTACGCAGGAGCGCCTGCCCCGGTTTCGCCGCGGGAGGTGGCGGCGGTGCCGGAGGAATGCCGGGAACCCACACGCCGTCGGCGGCGAGACCGCTCGCGTGGGCGCCGAGGACGACGTCCGGCCGCCCGTCCGCCACGACCCCGCCCGCCCCGATCACGACGACGCGGTCGACGAGCGGAAGCCACACATCGACGCGGTGCTCGACGACCACGAGGGTCGCCCCCGACGCGTCCACCGCGCGCGCGACCGCCGCCTGCACCTCGGCGACACCCGCCGGGTCGAGGTTCGCAGTCGGTTCGTCGAGGAGCAGCACACCGGGCCGCATCGCGAGGGCACCGGCGAGCGCGAGGCGCTGCTTCTGCCCTCCGGAGAGCGCCTTGGTCGGCCGATCCAGCGGGACGTCGAGACCGACGGCATCCAGTGCCGCGCGCACTCTCGGCCAGATCTCCTCCCGGGGCACGCCGAGGTTCTCGCAACCGAACGCGACGTCGTCGCCGACGCGCGCGAGGATCACCTGCGAGTCGGGATCCTGCAGGACGAGACCGACACGACCGCGCGCGGATGCCGGGGACTCCCCGCCGACGAGGAGCGTCCCCTCGTCCTCACCCTCTTCGTCGCCGCCGAGCACGCCCGCGATGCCGTGCAGCAGGGTCGACTTGCCGGCACCGGACGCGCCGAGCAGGAGCACGCGCTCTCCCGGCTCGATCTCGAGGTCGATGCCGCGCAGCGCCCAGGCGCGGCGCGAGGCGTGCCGCCAGCCCCAGTCCCGGGCCTTGATGCGGGCGCCGTGCGCCGCGGAGGGCGCGGACACGCGCTCCTCAGACCCGTTCCGTGCGTTCGCGACCCGACGCGAAGCGGTCGAGGGCCCCGGTCGCGGCGAGGCCGCGCGCGAGGAACCACGAGAGGGCGCCGGCGATCAGCGCGCCGGAGACGACGGCGCTGAGGAGGTAGACGATCGTGAAGGTCGCGTCGGCGCCGGCGTACCAGAGGATGAGGTTGTTGATCGCTCCGGCCAGACCCGCTCCGGCGCCGGCGAGGATCGCGACCGGCAGGTTCCAGACTCGGTAGAGGAAGATCAGGAACACGATCTCGGCGCCGAGCCCCTGGACCAGGCCGGCTTCGATCGTGAGGAACCCGCCCCACTGGTTGCCGACGAGAGCAGAGACGACCGCGGCGAGCGTCTCGGTGTAGATCGCGGCGCCGGGCTTGCGGATGACGAGCGCGCCGAGGACGCCGGCGAACAGCCACGGCCCGTCGAGAAGGCCCTGCAGCCCCGGCAGCAGCGGCTCGAGGATCGCCTTCGGGCCGAGGTAGCCGATGTTCCACAGCAGGAAGATCAGGCCGGACGCGACGCCGATGACGCTGGCGACGACGATGTCGACGACGCGCCAGCGGAAGCGGCCGGAGCCGGATCCGGAGGACCCGGTCGAGCCCGACGCGGTGATGGTGGATGGGGACGCGGACGCGTGCATATTTATCTCCTCCCTGCGCCGGCATGATCCGGATCAGGTTCGACGGTCGAAGCGTGGATCGCTTCCTCTCAGCCCGGCTCACCGGACTCCCGTGGGTGGTGACGTCGAGTATAGCGGCGAGCGGGTAGTTTGAGCGGGTGACCATGGAAGACGCCCGCCCCTCCTCGCGGCGCGCGCGCCGAGAAGCGGCGCACGCGGGCGGTGCAGACATCGTCACGGGCGACGACGCCACGACGAGCAGCGATGCGCAGGATGCCGCGGGCGACGGCTCCGATCTCGCCGCGCCCGGTCTCGCCGACGACGACGCGGCGGCCTCGGCGCACGCAGGTGTCGCGCTCGCCTGGCTCAGCGACGACGAGGTGACGCCGCGTTACGCTCCCGCCGACCTGACCGCGTCGACGCACCCCTACGCGGTCGCCGCACCCGACCTGCTCGCCCGGCGTCCGCGCCGCTCACCGGTCCGCGCCGGCACGGTGGCGCCGGTGCTCGCCGCGCTCGGACTCGCCGGCGCGTACGCCGCGTCAACGCTCCTGTGGCCGCTGTACGCCGTCACTCCGACCGTGACCGAGACGGCGATCGCGGACATCGCCGCCCCGGCATCCGCCGTGGCGTGGCCGGCCGAGGGGTCGGCCGCTGTGGGCATTGCCGGGTTCGATTCCGTCGCCGCCTCGACCGCCGACCCTTCGTCGATGGCGAGCATCACGAAGATCGTGACGTCGCTCATGATCCTCGAGCAGATGCCGCTCGCACCCGGCGAGAGCGGACCCGAGTTCGCCTTCACGGCCCGCGACCGCCAGACCTATTACGCCTACCTCGCGGACGACGAGTCGGCGCTGAACGTGCCGGTCGGCGGATCGCTCACGCAGTACCAGATGCTGCAAGGCATCCTCATCGGCTCCGCCGGCAACTACACCGACCGCCTCGCGAGCACCATCTGGCCGACCGACGCGGTCTTCGCCCGCGCCGCGCGGACGTGGCTCGATCAGCACAACCTGCCGGGCATCACGATCGTCGACCCGACCGGCATCGACCGCGGGAACACCGCCGATCCGTCCTCGCTCATCACCCTCGCCCGCCTCGCCCTCGCCGACCCCGTGATCGCCGAGATCGTGCGGACGCCGTCGGTCACCCTGCCCGGCGCCGGCGAGGTCACGAACACCAACGACCTGCTGAGCGACCCGGCGGTCGTCGGCATCAAGACCGGAAGCCTCCGCGGCACCTTCAACCTGCTCGCCGCGAAGGAGCAGGCGGCGGGCGACACGACGCTCCGCGCCTACGCGGTCGCGCTCGGCCAGTCAACCGACGAGGCCCGCGACGGCGAGACGGCGCGTCTGCTCACCGACGTGCTGGCCGAGGCATCCCAGCCCCGCGTACTTCCCGCCGGAACCCCCGCGGGCACCGTGTCGACGGCGTGGGGCGTGACGGTGCAGATGGCGACGGATGCCGACGTGTCGCTGCTTCTCTGGAACGGCGCGAGCGCGGCGGTGACCTCGGATCTCAGCCTCGGCGACGCGCGCGCCGCGAACGACGCCGTCGGCACCGTCGCGACGAAGGGCCCGCTCGGCTCGGCGACGACGGGCGTGCACCTCACGGCCGACATTCCGGGGCCGGATGCCTGGTGGCGCCTTACCCATCCGCTGCAGCTCTGGGGCCTCGCCGACTGACGCGCCGGGCCGCGCCGCCCGCCCTGGCCCCCGGTCACGCCCCGTCCGGCCATCGAGGTGCCGGCATCGGTCGCCATCCCCGACCCGTGACGACCAATCGCGGCACCTGGGCGCGCCCGCCGCGCGCCGCGCCCCGCAGCACGCAGCCCGCACGGCCGGTTCAGAACGGCCAGATCAGCGGCACGTAGACCACCGCGACGGCGAGGTAGACGAGCATGAGCGGCACGCCCAGCTTCCAGTAGTCGCCGAACCGGTATCCGCCGGGCTGGAGCACCATGAGGTTCGCGGGCGTCGCGACGGGGGTGAGGAATGACGCCGCACCCGCGACCGTCAGCGCCATCATGAACGGCAGGATGCTGAGGTCGAGGCTCTGCGAGATCGCGACGGCGATCGGCGTCACGATCAGCACCGTCGCGACGTTCGAGATGAACTGCCCGAGCACCATCGTCAGAACGCACAGCACCAGCAGGGCGAGCTGCGGCGAGGTGGATCCGATGACGGCGAGGACCGCGTCGGCGACGCGGCCCGCAGCTCCCGTCGAGATGAACGCCGCCGACAGCGGCACCATGCCGGCGATGAGGATCACGGTCGTCCAGGAGATCGCCCGGTACGTCTGGGGGATCGTCAGGACTCCCGACAGCACCATCGCTCCCGCGGCGAGCAGGCCGGCGACGGCGGGGGGCACGAGACCCGTCGCGAGGAGCACGATCATGACGGTGAGGATGCCGAGGGCGCGCTTGGCGCCGCGACCGAGCGGCACGCCGCGCTTGAGCGACTGCGGCGGCGTGACGGCGATGACGTCGGGCGAGGCGGTGTAGCGGGTCAGCGCCGCCCACGGTCCCTGGACGAGCACGGCATCGCCGGCCTGGAGGGTCAGGGACCCGGTCACCCCGATGCCGCGCGACGCGTTGGGGCCGCCGTCGTCACCGCGCCGGAGCGCGAGGATGACGAGATTCTCGTCGGCTGTCGTCATGCCGGCGCTGACCGTGCGGCCGATCAGACGCG
The DNA here is from genome assembly GCF_057706945.1 of Microbacterium sp. bgisy203. Lineage (NCBI taxonomy): Bacteria > Bacillati > Actinomycetota > Actinomycetes > Micrococcales > Microbacteriaceae > Microbacterium > Microbacterium sp. bgisy203. The sequence goes on from NZ_JBYIPF010000006.1 coordinate 126,551, forward strand.
AACGCGGGGCGATGAGCACCTCGGCCACGCCGTCGTTCGCGGTGAAGATTGCGTCGGTGGTCAGGTCGACGTCGTAGCTCTTGCGGAGCGTCCGCGCGTGCGCGCTGGGGTCGGGTGCCTCGGAGAAGTGCTCGGGCACCCGGGCGGGCAGCAGCCTGTCGCCGCCGAGGGTGACGACGAGGATCGTCAGGACGACGAGCGGGATGCCGACGAGCGCGAACTCGAAGTAGCCGAACTCGCGACCTCCCGCCGCCGCTGCGGCCTCGGAGACGACGATGTTGACGGGTGTGCCGGTGAGGGTGAGGAGCGAGCCTGCGCTCGCCGCGAACGCCAGCGGGATGAGCAGCTTCGAGGGCACGAGCCCCGCACGCACGGCGACGACGACCACGACCGGCAGGAGCGCGGCCACCGCGCCGTTGATCGAGATGAACCCCGACAGCAGGGCGACCATCGCGCCGATGACGATCGTGAGGCGCACGCGTCCGGTGCCGGCGCGGGTCACGACCTGCTGCCCGAGCCACGCGGTCACCCCCGTCGCATCCAGCGCCTCGCTGACGACGAAAAGACTCGCGATGAACAGGACGGTCGGGTCACCGAACCCCGACATCGCCTCGGTGAGGGTGAGCACCCCCGTCGCCCACAGGGCCAGCGCCACCCCGATCGAGACCACCGCGAGCGGCACGCGTCCGCTGATGAACGCGACGACCGCGAGCGCGAGGATCAGGAACGTCCACCCGGCGGGATCCATGGCACGAGCCTATCCCCGGGCCTCACCGCAGTCCGAGCAGCCAGGTCGCGATGAGGAAGTAGATGACGAGGCTCGTCGCGTCGCAGAACGTCGAGATGAACGGCGTCGAGAAGACGGCCGGGTCGGCGTGCACGGCGCGCGCGAGCATCGGCATCGCCCCGCCGACGGTGGCGGCGAGCGTGCAGACGGCGACGAGGGTGAGCCCGATCACCGCGCCGAAGCGCGCATCGAAGACGAGCGAGGCGAGCACGAAACCGAGCGTGCCGAGGAGTGCGCCGAGGACGAGGCCCACACGCACCTCCCGCCACGCGACGGAGAGCACGTCGCGGGCGCCGACCTCGCCGAGGGCGAGAGCGCGCGTGACGGTCGTCGCCGCCTGCGCGCCGGTGTTGCCCGCCGTACCGGTGAGAAGCGGGATGAAGAGGGCGAGGGTCACGACCTCGGCGAGCTGGTCCTCGAAGACTCCGAGCACCTGCACCGTCAGCAGGGCCGAGACGGCCAGGACCAGAAGCCACACGACGCGCGAACGTACGATCCCGAAGACGGGGACGGTGAGGTAGGGGCGGGTGAGCGGCTCCGCGGCGCCCTGCCGGGCGGCATCCTCATCATCGGCGTCCTCGAGGATGCGCGATGCGTCGTCGATCGTGAGGATGCCGACGAGGCGATCGTCTCCGTCGACGACGGGCGCGGCGAGCAGCTGCGCGTCGACGACGCGGCGGGCAGCGTACTCGGCGTCGTCGGTCGCCCGGACGGTGCGGGCCTCGACCATGACCTCGCCGACGGTGCGGTCGGAGGCATCCATCACGAGCTCGCGCAAACCGATCACACCCTGCACCCGCCGCTCGTCGTCGGTCACCGGGAGCATGTAGATCGTCTCGGCGTCCTTACCGCGGTGCTGGACGTGCGCGAGGGCGTCGCCGAGGGTGAGGCGCGGGCGGAGCGCGACGTACTCGGGGCTCATGAAGCGCCCGATGCTGCGCTTGGGGTACCCGAGGAGCGGGAGGGTGAGCTCGCGCTCGCCCGCCGACAGGCCGCGCATGAGATGCTGCGCGACGGTCGCGGGGAGCTCGTCGACCAGCTGGGCGCGGTCATCGGGGTCGAGATCCTCGAACACGCGCGTCGTGTCCTCCGCGCGGAGCCCCTCGATCAACTCGGCGCGCTGGGCGTTCTCGAGCAGCTCGAAGACCTCGAGCGCCGTGTCGCGGTGGAGCAGCCGGTAGAGCACGGCGCGGTCGGCGGCGTGGGGCTCCTGCTCCAGCAGCCGCGCGATGTCGGGCGGCTCGGTCGCCGCGAGCAGCACCGACAGAGCCGCCAGGTCGTGCGCGCGCAGCGCGGCGTTGGCCGCCGCGCGCAGGTTCTCGAAGTCCTCGTCCACACGGCGATTGTCACAGAGCGAGGTGACGCGGCGGTGGCGGCGCGGGACGGGTCGCCGGCGGGGATCCGTCGGAGAGGCCGTGCGCGGGCGGCGACGGCCAGCACCGGCCGTCGGCTCAGCGGCGGTCGGCGGACGCTGCGGGCTCCGACACGGCGGTGGGTGCGCCGGCGAGGAGCTCGCGCGCGAGAGCGGTCGCCCCCGCGACGGCGGCGGGCATCGTGACGACGGCGCCGAGCGGCACGAGGAAGCACAGCTGCGTCGCGACGCCGAAGCCGAGGACGCGAGCGCGGTGGCGGCGCCGCAGCGCACGCCGCTCCGGCGCGAGGATGCCGCGGGCCGCGAGGCCGCGCGTCGTCAGCTCGTCGGCGAGCAGCCACCCCGACATCCCGACGGCGACGACGAAGCCGATGAGGCCCCCGACGACGGGGACGAGGCCGCACAGCGCCGCGATGATCGCGCACACGATACCGCGGAGGAACAGCGCGAGGCCGTCGCGCGCGGCGCGCCAGAATCCGGTCGTGTCCTCGATGTCGGGTGTGCCGAGGTCACCTTCGACGGCGCGCCAGATCCGCTCGTAGAACGGGTCGCCGATGACGAGGGTGAGCGCCGTGAACGAGACGGCGGCGAGCACGATCGCCGCGCCGAGCATCGCCGTGCCGACCGCGACGCGCAGGATGCCTGCCCACAGGCTCGGCCACCCGTCGGCGAACGGGGTGACGAGGTCGGCGAGCGCCGGAAGCGACACCCCGAGAGCGACGAGCGCCGCGAAGAGCAGCACCGAGGCGATCGCCGCGGGGATGAGTCCGAGCGACATCGTCCGCGGGCGGCGGCGCCAGTACCCGAACCCGTGCACGAGCGTCGCGACACCCGCGCCGAACCCGCCCGTCGGCTCTTTCACCCGCTCAGCCTACCGAGGCCATCCCCTCGGCCTGCGCTCGCGCCGGACGCGCAGCGAGATCCAGGCGCGCAGCGAGGTCCGGACGCGGTCAACGGGCCAGGTCGCGCAGCACGTCGGAGACGCGGGTGAGGTCATCGACCGTCCATGCGCTGAGGCGCTCGCCCATCCGGGTTTGGTAATGCTCGCGCGCCTGGCTCAGACGCTCGCGCGCAAGGTCGGTGATCGCCAGCACGCGCGCACGGCGGTCGTCCGGGTCGAGACGGCTCTCGACGAGCCCGAGCTCTTCGAGCTGGCGCACATGGCGGCTGACCGCCGACTTGTCGGTCTGCAGGCGTTCGACGATCGCACTCGCCGATGTCGCCTTGCCGCTCGCGATCGCCGCGAGGACCTGGTAGCCGAGAGGCTGCAGCTCGGGGTGCACCCGCGCCGCGGCGTCTCGCCAACTCGCCCGGATGCGGCCGAACACCGCGCCGAGCTCCTGCTCGACGCGGGCGACGGCGGCCTCGCGGGCCCCGTCCGGCGCCGCCGCGTCGCCCGGGTGGGACGGCTGGGCGGCGGTCGCGGTCATGATCGTCAGTGTACGTGCGTGCCAGTCAGAGATCCGAGAGGCAGCGCACCACCTTGCTCGCCGCGGCAAGCTCGTCGGGGCTGAGGCCGGCGAGGATGGCGCGCAGGCGCGCGGCATGATCGGCTCGCAACGACTGCAGAGCCTCGTGCGCGGCGGGCGTCGCCGCGAGCACGCGCAGGCGCCCGTCCACCTCGTCGGGGCGCGAGACGACGAGGCCGAGGTCCTCGAGGGCGCGCACCTGCCGGCTGACCACCGACTTGTCCATCTCGAAGGCCTCGGCCAGCTGGTGGGCGTTGGCGGTCCCGGTGCGGGCGACGAACGCGAGCAGCTTGTAGCCGGCGGGCTGCAGGTCGGGGTGGATGCGCGACGCCGACTCCTTCCACAGCATCCGGGCGCGGCTGAACATCATGCTCAGCCGCCATTGGAACTCCGCCAGCGCGTCGTCCGCGTCGTCGACTCTCGCCGCGTCCTCTGCCAGTACCCCGGTCACCGTGCGCATGTCAGCCTCGGCGCTCCCCCGCGAGATCCGCCGCATCGGCGACGGTGCGCTCGGATTCCTGGTCCGTCCCGGCATCCGGCACGTCGTCTGCCTGCAGCAGGACAGCTCCGGTCGCGGTCGACGCGCCTACTTCGGCCTCGGCAACGCCGATCGCCGACTCCTCGGCCTGGTCGCGCAGTTGCTCGGCGGCGGTCTTGGTCGACAGCGGCTTGTTCTTCAGGAAGGCGATCGCGATGATCGCGAGCACGGCGAGCGGGATGGCGATGACGAAGACGTCGGCGATGCCGTGCCCGTACGCGGATTCGACGACCGTGCGGATCGTGTCGGGCAGCGCCGACACCTTCGGCACATCGCCCGAGCCCAGTTTCTTCAGCGCATCGAGCTCCGCCTGGCTCGTCGGAACGAAGCCGGCCAAGGCATCCGTCATGTAGTCGGTGACCTTGGTGGCGAGCATCGACCCCATCACCGTCACGCCGATGGTGCCGGCGATCGTGCGGAAGAAGTTGACGTTCGACGATGCCGCGCCCAGCTGAGTGGGCGGAGTGTCGTTCTGCACGATCAGGGTGAGGTTCTGCATGACCATGCCGAGACCCGCGCCGAGCACGAACATGTAGATCGCCACGAGCGTGAAGGGGGTGTCGTAGCGCAGCGTGGACATGAGGGTGACGCCGACGAGGGTGAGGATCGACCCCGTGACCATCCAGCCCTTCCACTTGCCGAAGCGGCTCACGAGCTGACCGATCACGATCGACGCGCCCATCTGACCGATGATCATCGGGATCGTCATGAGGCCCGACTGCGTCGGTGTCGCCCCACGCGCGAGCTGGAAGTACTGCGCCAGGAACACCGAGGTCGCGAACATCGAGACGCCGATCGCGATGGAGGCGATGACCGAGAGCGTGAAGGTGCGGTTACGGAACAGCGACATCGGAACGATCGGCTCGGGGACGAAGAACTCCACGACGATGAACGCGAGGATGCCGACGACCGCGATGATGCCGAGGATCCAGCTGGTGCTCGAGTTCCACTCGAACTGGCTGCCGCCCATCGAGACCCAGATGAGGAGCGTGGAGACGCCGACGGCGAGAAGGACGATGCCGAAGTAGTCGATCGACACCTTGGCGCGCTGCGGCTTGGGCAGGTGCAGCGTGAACTGCAGAAGCACGAGGGCGACGACGGCGAACGGGACGCCCACGAAGAAGTTGGCGCGCCAGCCCCACCAGTCGGTGATGACACCACCGAGGAGCGGGCCGCCGATCGTTCCCAGCGCCATGATGCCGCCGACGACGCCCATGTACTTGCCGCGCTCGCGCGGCGAGATGATGAGGGCGACGGCGATCATGACCAGAGACATGAGGCCGCCGACGCCGATGCCCTGGATGACCCGGACGGCGATGAGCATATTGGTGTCGGTCGAGAAGCCGGCGATCACCGTGCCGACGGTGAAGAGGATGAGCGAGAGCTGGATGAGGACCTTGCGGTCGACCAGGTCTGCGAGCTTGCCCCAGATGGGTGTCGAGACGGCGGTGGCGAGGAGGCTCGCGGTGATCACCCAGGTGTACTGCGACTGGGTGCCGCCGAGGTCGGCGATGATGACGGGCATCGAGGTCGAGACGACCGTGCCCGAGAGCACGGCGACGAACATGCCGACGATGAGGCCCGAGATGGCGGTGAAGACCTCGCGCGCGGATCGCGTGGGAGGCGTGTGTGAGGCGTGATGAGACGTGGCGACAGCGGTCAAAGTGAGGTCCTGATCCTTGCTCAAAGGTTGATCGACATCAACTATACCTCGTTTAGTTGCGTTTTGTCTACTATGGACGAATGTCAACCGTTTCAGGGCAAAGAAAAACCCCCGCTCAGCGGGGGTTTTCTGGCGGTGACGGTGGGATTTGAACCCATGTATCGCGAGCGCAGTCGCCATCGCTTCAATGCCGTGACCGCATAATCCCGCGGTTCGACCTCGTTCCCGGCTCCACTCGCCTCCCTTCATCTGCGTTCGTCTTTACCCACGCGTGTACCCGCTTGAGATATCTCTACGAGACCCCGCGCTAAGTCTCATGTTGACCCATCGCCTCC
>NZ_JBYIPF010000007.1:0-131665 GCF_057706945.1 Microbacterium sp. bgisy203
CAGTAGGCGACGAAGACCCCGTCGCGGAGGGCGGGGACGGATGCCGAGGCATCCACGTCGGCGGCGGCGAGCACCTCGTCGCGCGCGCCGCGCTCGAGGAGCTCCTGACCCGAACCGCTCGCGGTGAGGAGGTGACGCACCGCCCCGCGCAGACCGCGGAACGACTCGCGCGCCGCGGCGGACTCGGGCGACGTGTGGTCGATGCCGCGGGTGCTCAACGCATCGATGACGGCGCCCGCGCCGAGCAGGTCCTCCACGGCGACCCGGAGGTCGGCGTCGGGCGTGCGCGCGGTCAGTTCGCCCGCGGCGATGACGGCGACGCTCGTGCGATCGCCGTGGCGATGCTGCTCGGCGACGATCGCGTCGGCGACGGCAGAGGCGTTACGCAGGGCACCGAGCAGCACGAGGGGCCGCGGGCCGGACGCGACCGAGGACTGTGCGGCTGTGGGGGGCGCGAGAGCGGCAGCTTGCGCGGCGGTGCGCGTGGCAGCGGCGGCGCGCGCGACAGCGGCGCCGTTCAGCGAGACGGCGTGGGCGGCGGCATCCAGCGGCACGGTCTCCCCCGCGTCGACGCGCGAGGTCACCGTCGAGCTGAAGCGCAGCACGTCGACGACCACGACGACATCGGCGGGCGCGAGGCGGGCGAGTCCCCGTGTTCCCCACTCGAAGCGCACCTGGTAGCGGGACTGGTCGAACGGCGAGGGCATCCTTCCAGCCTAGGCGGGCGCGGGTGCGGGCGCCGGTGCGGGTGCGGGTGCGGGTGCGGATGGGAGACTGTGCGCATGCGGATCATGCTGAAGCTCGTCCTCGACTGCGACGCCGACGCGGCCTGGCGGGCGCTCCACTCGCCGCGCGCCGTCGCCGACCTTTACGGTCCGCTCCTCGACCTCGCCCCCATGGAGGCCGCCGGCATGCCGACGACGCTCGAGCCGGGGGCTGACGTCCCGGTGCGGATGCAGCTCGGCATCCCGAGCGGAGGGCTCGCGCTCGGCGATCAGCTGATCCACGTGAGCGAGCGGTACACGAAGGACGCGAACGGTCCGGTGCGGGTCTTCCGCGACAGCGGCATCCCGCTGACCGGCCCGCTTGCGGCGCTCGACGTCTGGGACCACCAGATGGCCGTCTCGCCCGCGCCCGGCGACGCGACGAAGACGCTGTGGCGCGACCGGCTCGTGATCGGCGGCGCGGCAGCTCCCCTGCTGTGGCCGGCGCTGTGGGCGGCGTGGCAGTGGCGCGGCGCGCGCCTGAAGCAGCTCGCGCCGACGTGGGCGCACGACCCCGAGCTCGCCGGCGACGATCCGGGCGAACCCGAGGTCTGACGCGCGCCGCACCCGCGCGGTCGGGCTACTCGGCGAGCGCCTCGACCGCGGTCACCCGCGTCGCGAGCCGCGTCGGCACCACCGCGGCGACGAGGGTGAGGGCGGCAGTCAGGGCGACCACGAGCAGCATCGTGCCCCACGGGATGCCGGGCGCGACGAGCGTCGGCGACGACCACGACGGCGGCGCGCTGATCGAGCCGAGGAGCGACTGCGCCGCGACCCACCCGTAGACGATCCCCAGCGCGAGGCCGAGAACGAGGGCGGTGATCGTGACGTGCACGGCCTCGAGGAGGACGACGCGGCGCACCTGGGGGGCGGTCAGCCCGAGCGCCCGCAGGAGGCCGAGTTCACGCCGGCGCTGCACGACGCCGATCGTGAGGAGGTTGACGAGCCCGACGCCCGCGATGACCGCTGAGACGGCGACGAGCCCCATCATGATCGCGGCGAACGTGTCCATGATCTGCGACATCTCGGCAGGCGGCTCCCCGCCGGCGGACGCCGTGAGCACGGCCTTGACCGACGCGTTCGCGACAGCGAACATCACGACGAGCGTCACCCCCATGACGACACCGATCGCCATGCGGCTGGACCGCTCGGGGTAGCGGAGCGCGTTCTCGGCGGCGAGATGCGCCGTCGCCGATCGCCCGAACAGCCGCCCCGTCAGCCGCAGAAGCGGCGGCATGACGACGACGGCGCCCAGCGCGAGACCGGTGAACGAGAGGATGCCTCCCCCGAAGGCGACCACGACGCCGAGCGGGCTCACGAGCCCCGCGAGCACCCCGAGGCCGAGGAGCGCGGCGCCGACGGCGAACAGCACGATCGCCGCGGCGCGTCGGCCGCGGGACGAGGCGACCTCGTCGTGCGTGCGGGGCGCGGCGCCCGAGACCGCCTGCAGCGGCGTGACCGTGAGCACGCGACGCGACCCCGACCATGCGCCCGCCCACGTGGTGAGCGCTACGACGACGGCGGGCACGAGGAGCACGGGCTGCAGCACCTGGTACCCGGTCGACAGTCCCAGCGCGGCATCCGCCCACGCCGTCAGCACCCCGGCGCCGGCCGTTCCCGCGACGAGGCCTACCACAGCGCCGATCGCGCCGACGACGATCCCCTGGCGGGCGACGGCCCGGCGCTGCGAGCGCGCGGACGCTCCGATGAGCCGGAGGAGCGCGATGTCACGCGTGCGCCCCGCAACGATCGTCGCGAAGGTGTTCGCCGTCACGATCGACGCGACGTACACCGCGACGCCGACGAGCAGAACGCTCAGGATGCCGACGACGATCGTGACGGTCTCGCCTCCGCCGAGGTACGGGTCGCTCCGCAACCATGCGCCGATGTAGCCCGTCGCTCTCAGGAGCAGGACACCGAAGGCCGTCGAGATACCCGCGACGAGGATCGTCGCGCCCATCCCCCGCTCGCGGAGCCAGGAGAAACTGTCGCCTCGGCCGCGGGTCGCCCAGGCATCCGCCCCTGTGCCGCGGGTTGGCGCCGCGACGGCGGTCACGCCGCCACCTCCGCGGCGAGCATGAACGCCGAGACCTGCTCGGCGCTCTGGCGCGGCTTGTCGGCGACGACCCGTCCGTCGCCGAGGAAGAGCACCCGGTCGGCGTGCGAGGCGGCGACGGGGTCGTGCGTCACCATCGCGATCGACTGGCCGTGCTCGCGGGTCGCCGCCGCGAGAAGGGCGAGCACCTCGCGGCTCGAGCGGGAGTCGAGATTTCCGGTCGGCTCGTCGGCGAAGACGAGGTCGGGGGCGGTCGCGAGGGCGCGGGCGATCGCGACGCGCTGCTGTTGCCCGCCGGAGAGCTCGTGCGGGCGGTGGCGCAAGCGAGCGCGCAGGCCGAGCGAGTCGATAAGGCCCTCGATGCGGGCGCGTTCGAGTGCGGACGGGGTGCGCCCGTCGAGGTCGAACGGAAGGAGGATGTTGCCGAGGGCGTCGAGGGTCGGCACGAGGTTGAACGCCTGGAAGACGAACCCGACGCGGCGGCGGCGCAGGATCGTCAGCTCGAGGTCGGAGAGCCCCGTGATCTCGGTGTCGCCGATCCACGCGCGGCCGCTCGTCGGCGCGTCGAGCCCGGCCATGATGTGCATCAGGGTCGACTTGCCGGAGCCCGAGGGGCCCATGATCGCCGTGAACTCGCCGCGACGGATGCCGACGGTCACGCCGTCGAGCGCGCGGACGGCCGTGTCGCCGGCTCCGTAGCTCTTGCCGAGGTTCTGCACGCGGGCCGCGAGGCCCAGGTCTGTCGTCGTGATCTCCATGCCTTCGACGCTACGGACGGCGGGTGCGCCCGCGCGTCGGTCGGCGGTCGCTGGCGCGTACATCGGGAGGATGATCCGCGTTCCGTCGCGAAAGCAGGCTCGATCGCACTCGCGGAGGCTGGGGCGGCCCCCGTTGGCCGGTTGAGCCTGCTTTCGGTGCAGAACGTGCGGGCGATGGCGAGGTCGGCGCCCGTCCAACGAGGCACCCGCCGGTCGGCCGATCAGGCGAGGCCGTGCTCGAACGCGAACACGACGAGCTGCACGCGGTCGCGCAGGGCGAGCTTGCCGAGAATCCGGCTGATGTGCGTCTTGACGGTCGCCTCGGAGAGGAACTCGCGCTGCGCGATCTCGGCGTTCGACAGCCCGCGCGCGGCGAGGGCGAAGATCTCCCGCTCCCGCTCGGTGAGGTCGCCGTACGCTGCGGGGACGGGCGCGGCGGTCGAGTCGGCGAAGTGCGCGAACAGGTCGCGGGTCGCGGATGCCGCGATGACCGACGACCCCGCGTGCACGGTGCGGATCGCGGCGAGGAGGAACTCGGGGTCGGCATCCTTCAGAAGGAACCCGCTCGCCCCCTGGCGGATCGCGCGGGCCGCCGCCTCGTCGAGGTCGAACGTCGTCAGCATCACGATCTTCGGCGGATCGCCCGCGAACGCCGGGTCGGCGAGCAGGTCTGCGGTGGCCGCGAGGCCGTCGCGCACCGGCATCCGGATGTCCATCAGCACGACGTCGGGCCGCACCTCGCGGACGACCCGGACGCCGTCCTCGCCGTCGCCCGCCTCGCCGACGACCTCGAGGTCGGACTGCGAGTCGATCACCATGCGGATGCCGGCGCGGAAGAGCGCCTGATCGTCGACGAGGACCACCCGGATCGCCGCGCCGCTCACGCCGCCTCCCCGATCGGCAGGCGCGCCCGGACGACGAACCGCCCGCCCTCGGCGGCGGCGTCGAGCGACCCGCCGGCGAGTTGCGCGCGCTCGCGCATGCCGATGAGTCCGTGCCCGCGGCTCGGCGCGTCGCCGTCGGCATCGGCCGTCGGATTCGTCACCGAGAGCTCCACCCGGTCATCGTGCCACGCGAGCCCGACCGCGACGGCGCCCGGAGCCCCGTGCCGGAGCGCGTTGGTGAGCGCCTCCTGCAGGATGCGGTAGACCGCGAGCTGCGTCGCGGCGGGGACCTCGGCGCGCGGGGCGGGGTCGACGTCGACCTCGAGGGCGACTCCCGCCGCACGCACCTGCGCGTACAGCGTTTCGAGGTCGGCGAGGGTCGGCTGGGGTCCCTCCGACTGGGTGTGGCGGAGCTGGGTGAGGAGCATGCGGACGTCGGAGAGCGCCGCGCGCGCCGCCGTCGATATCGTGCCGAGCGCCGCCGTCGCCGCCTGCGGTTCGGCGGCCGCGGCGTAGCGCGCGCCGTCGGCCTGCGCGATGACCACGGCGAGCGAGTGCGCGACGACGTCGTGCATGTCGCGGGCGATGCGGGTGCGCTCCGCCTCGGCGGCCGCCTGCGCCTCGGCGATCTCCTGAGCGCGCCGGTTCTCGCGCGCACGGACGCCGGTGCGCACGAGGGCGCCTGCCGTCCACGACAGGAGCAGTGCGAGGGCCGCCGACACGAAGACCGTCGCCGCGAGGAAGGCATACGTCGAGGCGGCCGTCGCCAGCGTCCAGCCTCCGGCCAGCACGGGCGGCACGACCAGATACAGCGTGATCACGAGCGCGCCGACGATCGACGACGCGAAGCTCAGCCAGTACGCGAGGCGCGTGCCGTACACCGCCGCCGCGTACAGGATGGCGAAGATCGCGAGGTTCGCCGGGAGCGGGGGCAACGCGAACGCCATCTGCACGAGCGCGCCGAACCAGGCGACGGCGAGCGCCAGCGTCGGCGACCAGCGACGGATCGCGAGCCCCGCCGAGAAGACCGCGAACAGCGCGACCGTCGCGACGAACTGCACGCGGGTGAGACTGATGCCCGCCGTGCCGACGAAGCTCAGGAGCACGGCACCCACGAAGAACAGCGCCGCCGCCGTCACGTCGACGACGAGCTGGGTGCGGGTCATCGGTCGGAACACGCTTCGACGCTACGCGACGGGTGCGGCCCCGGCATCCTTCTGCGGATGTATCCGGCAGGCCCCGCGCGGGCGGGGCTTGTCGGCGCTCAGCCCGCGCTCTCGTCGTACTCGAAGAAGTAGAGGCTGTTGCCGCCGCCGTCGGAGACGCTCACGACGCGTCCGCCGGGGATGCCGCGGGGAGGCATGATGACGACGAGTTCCGGGCGGGCGGCGAGGAAGGCGTCGAGGTCGGGCACGCGGTACATCGGTCCGGGGCGTTCGGAGTAGTGGTCGATCGAGACCATGACCTGGATGGAGGATCCGGGAACCTGGAAGGCCACCGTCTCGTCGCCCTCGCTCCACGCCTCCACCCAGTCGAGCACGTCTCGGTAGAACGCGACCGTGGGCCCGAGCTCGCGGACGGGGCGAATAGAGGAAGGTGAGGCCGACGCTCTCCATGGGGCGATTATGCCCCGATGATCACCCCGGCGGCAGAGGGGGTCGCGGCAGAGGGGTCGGCGGTAGAGGGGTCGCGTCTGCCGGGCCGGTGACCGTCGGGCGGTGCTCGAAGAAGGTCTGCAGCACGACGGTCGTGCGAGTCGACACGTTCGCCGCGTGGCGGATCTCGCGGACGAGATCCTCGAGCGCGCGCGGCGATGCGACGCGCGCGAACAGCATGTAGGCCGCGTCGCCGGCGATGGAGTGGCACGCCTCGATCGCGTCGAGGTGCTCGAGCAGCTCGGGCGCCGTGTCGGGCTGGGCAGGATCGAGCGGCGTGATCTCGATGAACGCGGCGAGCGGGCGTCCCACCGCCTCCGCGTCGACGAGTGCGCGATACCCCGTGATCACTCCGCGCGCTTCGAGGCGCTTGAGCCGCGCCTGCACCGCTGACACCGACAGACCGGTCGCGGCAGAGAGATCGGCCAGCGTCGCTCGACCGTCGCGGGACACCTTGGCGACGATCCGCCGGTCGACAGCATCTTCCATGTCTGGAAGACTACCTGTTGATGGCGATCAGCGCCGTAATATTTCCTGCCCGTCGCGTCTTCGGCGGGCCTCTTCCCGATCGGAGGCGCTCACATGTCCCTTCTCGACGCTCACCCCACCGCCGTGAACACCGTCATCGACGACGGGCGCCCGCTCGCGGAGCAGCCCGCATGGCTGGCGTTGAAGGATGCCGCGACCGCGGTGCAGCCCTTGCAGGCACAGGACGGGTCGATCCCCGACTCCGCCGACCACCCCGACGCGTCACGCCTTGTCGAAACCGTCATCGCGTCGATCGAAACCCTCGCGCCGCTGTTCCCGCACGACGCCGCGTACCTCGAGGCATCCGTCGCCGACCTCCGCCGCTGGGAGGACGAAGGATTCGGCGTGCCCGACTTCCTGGACTCGCTCGTCGCGTTCCAGCCGCAGGAGCACCGCGTCGACGGGCTCGCGCACCTCGTCGTCTTCCCGATGTACACCCAGAACGGGTCGCGGAACCGCCACCTCGAGGCGGTGCTGTGCGAGGTGATCTGGCCGGAGTTCATCGCCGAGGTCGAGGAGACGTACACGAACCGCCTGTTCGTGAGCCTGCGCCTGCTCGACTTCACGCCGGGGTACGACACGAACTCGGCAGTCCTCTTCCCCGAGACCGTCGCCATGCGCGAGATCCCCGCGTTCACGTGGGGCGCGATCTTCCAAGATCGCGAGGCCGCGCGGTTCCGGCGCGTGCTGGCCGCGGCATCCGACATCACGAAGCTCGACCTGCCCGCCGATGCGGCGGAGCTGCTCGATGACCAGGCGCTGGCCGAAGAGACGTTTGTCATGTGGGATCTGATCCACGACCGCACGCACATGCGGGGCGACCTGCCGTTCGACCCGTTCATGATCAAGCAGCGGATGCCGTTCTTCCTCTACTCCCTCGAAGAGCTGCGCTGCGACCTGACGGCGTTCCGCGAGTGCGTCGCGCTCGGCGCACGGGGCGACGACATCGGAGCGCACGCGCGGCTCGTGCAGTATGCGGTGATCTTCGACCGGATCTTCCGGTTCGCGATCACCGGGTCGCGGGTGCGGAACTACGACGGCCTCGGCGGGCAGCTGCTGTTCGCGTGGCTGCACCAGCGCGGCGTGCTGCACTGGACCGACACGCAGCTCGCGTTCGACTGGGCCGAGGTGCCGGGTGCCGTCGTCGAGCTGGCCGATGCCATCGACCGGCTGTACTGGGAATCGATCGACCGCCCGAAGGTCGCGCATTGGCTCGCCGCGTACGACCTCGTCCGCTCGGTGCTGACGCCGCACCCCGCCTCGCAGTGGGCGCGGGGGCTGCCCGACGAGGTGCTCGCGGGACCGCCGAAGGCCTACACCGACGCGGTGCTCGACGACGAGTTCCCGCTGTCGATGTTCTTCGAGGCCCTGGAGAAGAAGATGCGCGATGTCATCGCCTCGACCGAGGGGATCACCGGCCGCGATGCATGAGCGCACCGTGCTCCTCGCGGGGGCGACGAGCGCGAGCGGACTCGCGGCGACGCGTGCTCTGCTGCACGCCCGAGGGCAGGTGGTCGCGGTCGGGCGGGATGGCGCCCGGCTCGCGACGCTCGCAGACCTCGGCGCACGGACCGAAATCTGCGACCTCGCCGACAAGGCCGCGGTCGACGCTCTCGTCACCGCGCTGCATTCCGAAGGGGTACGGGTCGACGGCATCCTGCATCTCGTCGGCGGCTGGCGCGGGGGCGGCGGGCTGCCCGGCCAGACGGATGCCGACTATCGCGCCCTCGAAGGCGGGCTCACTTCCCTCCGCCACGTGAGTCGCGCGCTGTGGGACGACCTCATCGACTCCCCCGCCGCGCGGACGGCGATCGTGTCGTCGACGGCGGTCGCCCGCCCGCTCGCGGGCGGCGCGAACTACGCCGCGGTGAAAGCCGCCGAGGAGGCCTGGGCGCGCGCGATGGCGCAGGCCTTCGCGAGGGCCGCGCGCGATGCCGCGACACCGCTCGCCGCGGCTTCCGTCATCTTCCGCGTGCGTGCGCTCACGGGTCTCGAAGACGCGCTCGCGGACGCGTTCGTCGGGCTGTGGGATGCCGACGCCGCCGCGATCAACGACACCGTGATCGAGCTCGCCGCCGGGTGACCGATCATTCCTGCTCGGCCACGCCGCCGCGGGCCTGCGCCGCCGACGCCGGACCGACCGGAGGCCCGGCCTCCGGCCGATGCGACGTCCCGTTCGCTTCGTCGACCTCGTCGGCCGGGGAGGCGTCTGGCGCGACGGCGAACTCGGCCGAGAGGATGCGGTACGACTTCGTCGTGAACGCCACGGGGGCGAAGACGAGGATGCCGAGGAACGGGCGCCCCGCCGACGCGCCTCCGGCGCTCAGGCGCTCAGACCCGCGCGCCCTCAGGCGCTCTGCGGCGCGTCGTCCCCGCGCACCCGGTCGAGGACGCGCGCGATCACCGGCACCGACACGACGATCACCGTGGCGATGATCGCCGCCACCGCGATCGGGGTGCTCTGCAGGTCTCCCGTCAGACGCGCGACCGCGAGCCAGCTGAGGCCCCACCCGATCGCGAGGCCCGGCGCGATGCGCCAGTGCGACCAGGCGGCGAGCGCCACACCGATCACCGCGACCGCGGCGACGACGATGACGCCCAGGACATCGGCCGCCGACTCCCACGACGCCGGCACGGTGACGGTGAGCGCCGCGCCGAGGTTCGCGACCGTCGCGAGCGTTGCCCACCCGAGGTGAAGGCCCGTCGTCGCGTCGATCAGCAGGCCATCCCAGAATCCGGCACCGGGCTCGCGCGTGCGGATGACCTTCACGTACGTGATGCACAGGGCCACGAGGAGTGCGACCAGGACGACCACCGTCGCCCAGATGCCCGCGAACTGCACCGTCACAAGCCACAGCCCGTTCAGCACCATCGTGAGGGCGATCCACCATCCGAGAGCGCGCTGACGTAACCGCTCGCGCTGGGCTGGCAGCGCCTGCCAGATCGTGTAGCCGAGGAGGCCCAGGTAGATCGCCGACCAGATGCTGAACGCCTCCGTCGCGGGAGTGAGGTACGAGGCATCCGGGTCGAAGGCGCCGCCGACGGCGTCCTGGATCGGCGTGCCGCCGAAGGCCCCGATCCCGACCATGTCGCCGATGATCATGAAGCAGAACGCGCTGATGACCGCGATCTGACGAAGGATGTCGTTCGCACGTGAGGTGGCCATGGCGAAAGCCTAGAGCGCAGGGAGAATCTAGGCTGGAGCGGTGACAACGCTCCACGATCGTGATATCCGCGGCTTCGCCAGCGACAACTACTCCGGCGTCCACCCCGAGATCCTCGCGGCGATCGCCGCGGCGAACGACGGACACCAGATCGCGTATGGCGAGGATGCCTACACCGCACGCCTCCAGGAGGTCTTCGCCGCGCACTTCGGCGACGGTGTCCAGGCCTTTCCGGTCTTCAACGGCACGGGGGCGAACGTCACGGGCCTGCAGTCGATGCTGCCGCGCTGGGGCGCGGTGATCGCGGCATCCACCGCCCACATCAACGTCGACGAGGGGGGCGCCCCCGAGCGGGTCGCGGGCATCAAGATCCTGAACGTGCCGACGGATGACGGCAAGCTCACCCCCGACCTCGTCGACCGGGAGGCGTGGGGCTGGGGCGACGAGCACCGCGCGCAGCCGCTCGTCGTCTCGATCACGCAGTCGACCGAGCTCGGCACGCTGTACACACCCGACGAGATCCGCGCACTCGCCGACCATGCCCACGCCCGCGGCATGCGCCTGCACCTCGACGGTGCCCGCATCTCGAACGCGGCGGCGGCGCTCGATCTGCCGCTGCGCGCCTTCACGACCGATGCCGGCGTCGACGTGCTGAGCTTCGGCGGCACGAAGAACGGGGCGCTCGGGGGCGAGGCCGTCGTGATGCTGGATGCCGCGGCATCCGAGGGCCTCGTGTACCTGCGGAAGCTCAACATGCAGCTCGCGTCGAAGATGCGGTTCGTCTCGGCGCAGCTCATCGCGCTCCTCGAGGGCGACCTCTACCTCCGGAACGCGCGGCACGCCAACGCGATGGCGGCGCGCCTGCGGGCGGGCGTCGAGGCGGGGATCGCGGACGGTTCGATCTCGGGCGTCGCGTTCAGCCAGCCGACGCAGTCGAACGGCGTCTTCGCGACATTGCCCGACGGCGTCGCCGACGAGCTGCGGCGCTCGTTCCGGTTCTACGACTGGGATGCGGCGAGGAACGAGGTCCGCTGGATGTGCTCGTTCGACACGACCGAGCAGGACGTCGACGCGTTCGTCGCGGAGCTCGCGCGCCTCACCTGACGCGACCCGACGGCTGAGTCGTATGGCCGATGGTGCTGGAGTGCCCTACTGAGGAGAGTGAGGCCGGTCAGAGCCGATCGGCCATACGACCCATGCCGAAACCCCTCAGCCTTCGGCGGTCTCGTCCCGGCCGGCGTCGGCGACGGGCCTCGCGCTCTTGCCCGTGGCGGAACCGGATGCCGAGGCGTCGTCGGCCTCCGACCCGCCCGCCTCCTGCCCGCCGGCTCCCTCGGAGCGCATGAGCTCCTTGACCTCGGACATGAAGCTCGTCAGCTGCTGCTGCTGCCAGCGCAGAGCGCGCGTGCGGTCCTCCGCGTCGCGGAGCACCGCCTGCGAGTGCTGCGTGACGGTGTCGATGATCTTCTGCGCCTTGACGCTCGCACGGTCGAGGATCTCGCGAGCGCGGAGCTTCGCGTCGGCTTCGACCTGCTGCGACTGCGCCCGCATGAGCTTGTCGAAGTCATCGGCCTTCGCCGTGATGCGCTGCGCGTGCTCGACCGAGGCTGCGACCTGCTCGTTCGCGTCCTGCGTGATGCGCTCCGCGTGGGCGACCGCCTGGTTGTGGAGCATGAGGAACTCCTGCTGCGCGTCATCCTGGCGACGGGTGAGCGCCTCTTCGAACTCGAGCGTACGCATGCGCTGCTCGCGCAGGGCCTCGTCGGCCTCGGCACGCGCCTGCTCGGCTTCGCGGGCGACGAGGGAGCGGAGCGCGGCCGCGCCCTTCTCGGCCTCAGTGCGGATCGCGGCGGCCTCCTGATCGGCTTGCGCGACCTTCTCGGCGGCGTGCGCAGCTTCGCGGTCGAGCTGCGCGGTGTGGGCGGTGAGCTCGGTCTCGATGCGCAGGCGCGCCTGCGCGGCATCCGTCTCCGCCTGCTGCTTCAGGGCGTCGGCGTCGGCCTGAGCGGCGGCGCGCTGCGAGGCGATCTCGTCGCGCGCGGCCTCGAGCAGCCGGTCGGCCTGGACGCTCGCGTTCTTGATGATGACGGATGCCTGCTCCTCCGCGACGCGGAGGACCTCCTCGAACCGCTCGCGGCCCTTCGACGACTCGTCGGCGGCGTTCACCAGCTCGTCGCTGAGGGTCTGCACCTTGTCCTCGGCGTTCGCCGCACGCGCGGACTCGACGGCGAGGTCGGACTGGAGGTTCGAGAGCTTCCGCTCGAGCTCGTCGATCTTCGCCTTGTGCCCCTTGAGCTCGACCGTCGCGCGGTGGTGCGTGTCCTTCAGCTGGGCGAGCTCGTCGGAGCTCGCGCCGCGCTGGGCGGTGAGGGCCGCGATGGCCGCGTCGACCTCGGCCTTGTCGTAGCCGCGGAACGTCGTCGTGAACTCGCCGCCGTGCGACGATCCAGAAGAGGACGAGGCGCCGGATGCCGAACTCTGCGCCCCCGCCATCAGCTCGTCGAACGGCGAGGATCCGGGAACATCATCACGGGGGGACTGGTCGGACACAGGGGTCTCCGCTTCGAGCAGGCGGCAGGGAACGCCGCCGAGGGGGGAACGCGGCCCGGGTCGGCCGACACTCGAATCGTACCCGACCGGGGCCTTGTCCCCACGCGCGAAATGGCGTGCGGAAGACGTGTGGTTGCGGCGCCCGATCAGGCGCCCGCGAGCCACTCCCGGTACGCCTCGAACGAGAACGGACGCCCCAGGAACGCCTCCACCAGATCCGCGGCGTCGCGGCTGCCGCCGGGCTCGAGGATCTCGCGGCGGTAGCGGGTCGCGACCTCGGCGTCGGCGAGGTCACCCGCGAACGCCGAGAGCAGGTCGCGGGCGATGACGAGGCTCCACTGATAGGTGTAGTAGCACGACCCGTAGCCGGTGAGGTGACCGAAGCCGGCGTACGAGTGCGCACCGGCGAGCGGCTGCACCGGCGAGGTCACGCGATACCAGTGCTCGGTCGCGGCCTGCAGGTCTTCGGGCCGGTCGACGTGCAGGTGGTAGGACACCTGGGCGTGACCGAGCTGGCGGCGCACCTCGAGGGCACGGCCGAACGCGTCGGCGACCTTCATCTTCGCGACGAGGTCGGCAGGGATCGGCTCACCGGCGCCGTTCGCCGTGAAGGTCGCGAGGACGTCGGCATCCCACGCCCACTCCTCCAGCAGCTGGCTGGGCGCCTCGACGAAGTCCCACTCGGTCGCGACGCCGGTGAAACGGGCGACGCGCTGGTCGCCGCCGAGGATCGCGTGGACGAGGTGTCCGAACTCGTGGAAGAACGTGACGACCTCGTCGTGCGTCATGAATCCGCGCGCGAAGTTGCAGAGGAGCACCGACTCGGGAAGCACCCGCCCGGTGACGCCCGGGGCGAGGCCGAAGCACGCGGCGTGGGTGTACTTGCCGGCGCGCGGGTGCAGGTCGAGATGGATGCGGCCGAGCCGCTCGCCACCGCGCACGACGTCGTACGAGTGGACGTCGTCGTGCCAGGTCGCGACGTCGACCTCGACGTATTCCACGTCGAGCAGCCGCCCGGTCGTCTCGAGCAGGCCCGGCAGCACGCGATCGAAGGTGAAGTAAGAGCGGACGAGCTGTGCGTCGACCTCGTGGCGCTCGTTGCGCAACGTGCTCAGCAGGTAGAAGAGGTCGGCGACCGTGACCTCGGTCGCCGAGGGGTCGTCCTGCTGCAGCCGGTCGAGGAGCACCGGGTATTCCGCCGCGGCGGCGACGACGGAAGCCGCGTCGAGCCGGTCGAGGAAAGCGGCGATCGCGCGCCCGCCGTGCCCGGGATCGGTGTGCCCGATCATGCGCGTCTCGGTCTCGAAGTCGGCCCAGGAGCCGTAGCCGAGAAGCGCCGCGCGCTCGGCGCGTACGTCGAGGAGTTCGCGCAGGATCGCGTCGTTCTCGGGCCAGGCGAGGTCGTTGTAGGCGGCGACGAGCGCGGCGCGGGTCGCGCGGTCGGTCGCATATTCCCGCACCGGCATGAGGTCGGGGTAATCCGTGGTGAGCACGACGCGTCCGTCGTCACCCGGCGGGTGCTCGTCGATGAAGTCCTGCGGGAGCCCGGCGAGCGCCTCGGGGGCGACGCGGATCTCGCGCCGACCGTCGCGGATGTTGCGGGAGAACTCGAGGCTCAACTCGGTGTCGCGGTCGGTCAGCTCGCGCACCCGCTCGCGCTGCGCGTCGGGCAGGTCGACCCCGCCGCGGCGGAAGTCGCGGAGCACCTGGGTGAGCAGGCGTTGCTGGTCGTGGTCGAGGCGGGCGGATGCCTCGTCGGGCGTGATCGCCGCGAGGGCCGCGAACAGCGCGCGGTCGAGCAGGCGCCCGGCGGCGAGCGCTTCGAGGCGCTGCACGTTCTCCTCCGCCGCACCGCGGACGGCGGCGTCGGGGTGCGATTCGCTGAGGAGGTACACCTCGCTCGTCGCCTGCCCGAGGGCGAGCTCGGCGTCGTTCCAGAGAGCGAGGCGGGCGACGGCGTCGAGGCCGTCGGCATCCGCTCGCGCGAGTCGCGCGTCGAGCTCTGCCACGGCGGCGACCGCGCCCTGCGGGCGCTCGGTGACGAAGGCCAGCCAGCCGTCCGTGTCGGCGGGGAAGGTGAGCGGCTCGGGTGCGGTCATCGTCGGGACATCCATCCTCCGAGCCTACGCGGCGCCACCGACGGGGCCGCCTCGCGCACGTCACGCCGGGTGCGGAGGGCGTGTTCAGCGCAGAGCGCCGACCGAGGCGAGCGCCTGGCGGAGGAGCGTCGAGCGGCCGCCCTCCATCTCGGCGGCGAGAGAGTCGGAGGCCGCTTCGTCGGGGCCCATCCACGTGACCTCGAGCGCGTCCTGGCGGGGCTCGCACGTGCCGGTGACGGGTACCACGAAGGCGAGCGAGACCGCGTGCTGGCGGTCGTCGTGGAACGCGCTCACCCCGGGGATCGGGAAGTACTCGGCGACCGTGAACGGCACGGGCTGCGGCGGGAGGAGCGGGAACGCCATCGGGCCCAGGTCGTTCTCGAGGTGACGGAAGAGCGCGTCGCGGACGGTCTCGCCGTAGCGGACCCGACCCGACACGATCGAGCGGGTGATCTCGCCCAACGGCGTCGCCCGGAGGAGCACGCCGACCTGCGTGACCTGCCCCATCCCGTCGGTGCGGACCGGCACCGCCTCGACGTAGAGGATCGGCAGGCGGCGGCGCGCCTCGGCGAGCTCGACGTCGGTCAGCCAACCCGGGTTCGCGGCGTTTCCCGGGGCGGGGTGGCCGAAGCTGCCGTCGCCGAGGGGATGTCCGGAGCGGCCTCCGCCGCCGATGCCGCCGCCGATGCCGCCCCCGCCGAGGCCGCCGAGGGGATCGCGCGGCGTGGAGTCGTCGTCGCGCTCGTTGGGGTCGGGGTCGGGGGTGCGCACGGCCATGCTCCATGTATACCCCCTCGCGCCGCCGGGCCGGGATGCGCCGTGTCCGCACCCCCTGCAAGGATGGCCGCGTGGACGAGACCCCCGAATTGGACGACGCGGCCGTACTGTGGTCGGCCCCGCCCGCCCTCGACCCGACGGAGCGCGCGGAGCGGCCGGTGCTCGTGCTGCTCCACGGATACGGTTCGGAAGAGGGCGATCTCTTCGGCCTCGTGCCCTACCTTCCCGACGAGTTCGTGGTGGCCGCGGTGCGCGCACCCCTCACGCCGCCGTTCCCCACGCCGGGCTGGTCGTGGTTCCCGATCGAAGGGCTGCAGACGCAGGATGCCGGGGCCGTGACCGCCGCGGCGGAAGCGCTCCTCGCGTGGCTCGATCGGGCGGTGGATGCCGCGGCGTCGGTCGGGCTCCTCGGATTCTCCCAGGGCGCCGTGATCGCCCTGCAGGCGCTGCGTCTGCGCCCCGAGCGCTTCGCGTTCGTCGTGAACCTCGCGGGGTTCGTCGCCGACGGGTCGCTCCCGACCGATGAGGTGCTCGCCGGCATCCGCCCGCCCGTCTTCTGGGGGCGCGGTGCGCGCGACGACGTGATCCCGCCCGCCCGCGTCGCGCACACGATCGAGTGGCTGCCGAGGTTCGTCGAGCTGAGCGGCCGCGTCTACCCGGGCCTCTCGCACAGCGTGTCGGAGGACGAACTCGCCGATGTCCGCGCGTTCCTCGACAAGCAGCTCGCCGCGCTCCCCGCTGACCCCGGGCCCTGACCCCGCCACGCCCGTCACCCGCTCCGGTCGTTGATCGAGTCCCTCGGGCGGAGTCGAGACGCCCCTCCGCCCTCCCGCCGAGGCCCGCTAGACTGGTGAGTGTCCTGGTCCCGAGTGTGAGGAAGACCGTTGAAGGCAATCGACGCCGCGCTGTGATCCTGCGCTGACCCGTCGACCCTTCCGTTTCGGATCCTCGACCTCCCGGACTCCCGCCTCGCCCGATGCTTCATCGAGGCAGCGCCCCCGGCTGTTCGTTCGTCGACGCGCCGCGCCCCACCCCGCGCAGGCCGTCGACCTTCCGCCTCTCCCACCGGAGTCCCGCAGCTTCGCGGGTCCGTGCGTCCGAGGCATCCGGTGTGTGCGGCGTCTGCGCTCTGAACGCCCGTGCTCCGGCACGACATCGGAGGACCCCATGCCCACCACGATCCACTCCCACCCCGCGGTCGTCCTCGACCGCGTCACCTTCACCTGGCCCGACGGCACACCCGCGCTGCACGAGGTCTCCGGCGCGTTCGGCGCCGGCCGCACGGGCCTCGTCGGCCGGAACGGCGCCGGCAAGTCGACGCTCCTCGGTCTCATCGCGGGGCAGCACCGTCCGGCATCCGGCACCATAGCGACGACCGGCGACGTCGACCTCCTGCCGCAGCTGCTGACCCTCGACACCGACCGCCGCGTCGCCGATCTGCTCGGCGTGGGAGCCGCCGTCGACGCCGTGCGCGCCATCGCGGCGGGCGACGTCGATCCGGCGCACTTCGACACGGTCGGCGACGACTGGGACGTCGAGGCGCGCGCCACGGCCGCGCTCGTCGAGGCGGGGCTCCCGCCGGATGCCTTGGGCCGCCGCGTCGGAGAGCTCTCCGGCGGCGAGGCGGTGCTCGTCGCGCTCACCGGCGTGCGGCTGCAGGGCGCGCCGATCGCGCTGCTCGACGAACCGACCAATAATCTCGACCGCGACGCGCGGGCGCGGGTGTACGACCTCGTGCGCCGCTGGCGCGGCGCGCTCGTCGTCGTGAGCCACGACACGACGCTCCTCGACCTCATGGACGACACCGCCGAGCTGTACGGCAGCGCGCTGACGACGTTCGGTGGCGGCTATTCCGCGTGGCGCGAGGCGCTGGATGCCGAGCAAGCGGCGGCGCGCCAGGCCGAGACCGCCGCGCGACAGGTCGTGCGGCGCGAGAAGCGCGACCGCATCCACCAGGAGCAGGTGCTCTCGACGCGCGCGGCGATGGGACGCAAGGCTTCGGTCGAGAAACGCCAGCCGAAGATCATCATGAACGCCCGCAAGCGCGCGGCGCAGGAGTCGGCCGGGCGCCTCCGCGGCGAAGCGGCGGGCAAAGAGGCGGAGGCCCGGGCCGCGCTCGACGCGGCCGAACGCCGGGTGCGCGACGACGACAGCGTACGCATCGATCTGCCCGACCCCGGCGTGGGCGCGGGGCGCCGAATGGCGACCTTCACCGGCGCAGGCCGGTCGTGGGTGCTGCAGGGCCCGGAGCGGTTCGCGCTCGTCGGGCCGAACGGCGCCGGAAAGACGACGCTGTTGCGGCGCCTGGTGGGGTCGGCGACGACCGGTCGCGGTCATGTCGCAGGAGATTTCGCGTCGACGGGCCCGGAAGGGGCGGTTTCGGACTCTGCGGGCGCAGATCTCCTGCGAGACGCGCACGCCGAGGCGCGCACCGATCGGATCGGATACCTTTCGCAGCGCGTGGATGGTCTCGACGAGACCGTCTCGCCGCTCGAGAACCTGCGCCGCGCGGCGCCGGGCATCGGCGACGTCGAGCTGCGCAACCGGCTCGCGCGGTTCCTGCTGCGCGGCGACACGGTGCTGCGCCCGGTGTCGGCGCTGTCGGGCGGCGAGCGGTTCCGCCTGGCGCTCGCCTGCCTGCTGATGGCCGATCCTCCGCCGCAGCTGCTCGTCCTCGACGAACCGACCAACAACCTCGACCTCGACACGGTCGACCAGGTGGTCTCGGCGCTCGGCGCGTTCCGCGGCGGGATCGTCGTCGTGAGCCACGACGACGCGTTCCTCCGCCGCGTGGCGCCGGATCTCGTGCTGGAGCTGCGGGACGGTGAGCTGCATGAAGCGGCGATCGACGGCGTGGAGTCCGACGGGGTGTAGCTGGGCGCGCGTGCCGTGTTCAGTCTTCGCGCGAGCCGCGCAGGCCGCACGCCCCGGAAAGTCGCGGGGCGGCGGTCGCGGATCGCGCGGTGGAACGGAATACGGTACACACCGCGTTCGCCCGTCGCGAGCACCCGACCTGATGTCGGAGGTCGGGGCGAAGATGGGAGGGTGACCGACACGACGACGAGCGCGACGCGCCCCGGGGACTCCTCCCCGGAGGTGCTGGCGCGGTTCGGTCCTGCGACGCAGGACTGGTTCCGCGGCGCGTTCGCCGAGCCCACCTCGGCCCAGGCGGGCGCGTGGGAGGCGATCTCGCACGGCAAGCACGCGCTCGTCGTCGCGCCGACCGGGTCGGGCAAGACGCTGTCGGCGTTCCTGTGGGCCATCGACCGGATCTTCCGCGAGAAGCCCGTCGCACCGCCCGCGCCCGTCGACGACGCGACCCCCGGAAAAGGCCGCGCGAAGAAGAAGTCCGCGAAGGCGAAGGATGCCGCGCAGACGCGCGTCCTCTACGTCTCACCCCTCAAGGCTCTCGGCGTCGACGTCGAACGGAACCTCCGCTCGCCGCTGGTCGGCATCGGCCAGTCGGCGCGTCGCCTCGGGATCGCCGTGCCCGATGTCACCGTCGGCGTGCGCTCGGGGGACACGACGTCCGCCGATCGGCGAAAGCTCGTCGCCGACCCTCCCGACATCCTCATCACGACCCCCGAATCGCTCTACCTGATGCTCACGTCGCAGGCATCCGAGACCTTGCGGGGCGTGCACACCGTGATCGTCGACGAGGTGCACGCGGTCGCGGCGACCAAGCGCGGAGCGCACCTCGCGGTGAGCCTCGAGCGCCTCGACGCGCTGCTCGAATCCCCGGCCCAGCGCATCGGGCTGTCGGCGACGGTGCGCCCGATCGACGAGGTGGCGCGCTTCCTGGGCGGGTCGGCGCCCGTCGAGATCGTCGCACCGCGCGCGTCGAAGACATTCGACCTGCAGGTGGTCGTTCCCATGGACGACATGCTGAATCCGCCTCCGCCCCCGCGCGCCGCCGAAGACGTGGCGCCGGATGCCGACGACGCGGACCCCGACGAGGGCGACGGCGACTGGTTCTCCGCGCCGTCGCAGCCGTCCGAGGTCACCGGTTCGGTGTGGCCCCACGTCGAGGAGGCGATCGTCGACCGCGTGCTCGCGCACCGCTCGACGATCGTCTTCGCGAACTCTCGCCGCCTCGCCGAGCGCCTCACCGGTCGGCTCAACGAGATCTACGCCGAGCGCCTCGGCCTCGAGACCCCCGACCCGACCGTCCCCGCCGCGATGATGGCGCAGGCCGGCACCTCGGCTGGTGTCGCGCCCGTGCTCGCGAAGGCCCACCACGGCTCGGTGTCGAAGGAGCAGCGCGCGCAGGTGGAGGATGAGCTCAAATCCGGCATCCTGCGCTGCGTCGTCGCGACGAGCTCGCTCGAACTCGGCATCGACATGGGCGCGGTCGACCTCGTCATCCAGGTCGAAGCCCCGCCGTCGGCGGCCTCGGGGTTGCAGCGCGTCGGGCGCGCGGGGCACCAGGTCGGCGAGATCAGCCGGGCGGCGCTCTTCCCGAAGCACCGGGGCGACGTCCTGCACACGGCGGTCGTCACGGAGCGGATGCTCGCGGGCAAGATCGAGGCGATCACCGTTCCCGCGAACCCGCTCGACATCCTGGCGCAGCAGACGATCGCCGCGTGCGCGACGGGGGCGATCGACGTCGAGGAGTGGTTCGAGACCGTGAAGCGGTCCGCGCCGTTTCGCACGCTGCCGAGGTCGGCGTATGAGGCCACGCTCGACCTGCTGGCCGGCAAGTACCCCTCCGACGAGTTCGCCGAGCTGCGCCCGCGCCTCGTGTGGGATCGCGACCACGGCACCCTCACCGGGCGGCCCGGCGCGCAGCGCGTCGCGGTGACGAGCGGCGGCACGATCCCCGACCGCGGCCTGTTCGGCGTCTTCGTCGCGGGCGAGACGCGCAACGCCCGCGTCGGCGAGCTCGACGAGGAGATGGTCTACGAGTCTCGCGTGAACGACGTCTTCACGCTCGGCACCACGAGCTGGCGGATCGTGGAGATCACGCACGATCGGGTCAACGTGCTCCCGGCCTTCGGGCAACCGGGAAAGCTCCCGTTCTGGCACGGTGACGGTCTCGGCCGCCCCGCGGAGCTCGGCGAGGCCCTCGGCGCCTTCTCGCGCGAGGTGGTCGCCGCCTCGCCGGAGAAGGCCTCCGAACGGCTTCGGGAGTCGGGGCTCGACGACAACGCAATCGGCAATCTCCTCGCCTACCTCGGTGAGCAGAAGGAAGCGACGGGGAGCCTTCCCACCGACAAGACGCTCACCGTGGAGCGGTCCCGCGACGAGGTCGGCGACTGGCGCATCATCCTTCATTCCCCGTACGGCATGCACGTGCACTCACCCTGGGCGCTGGCGGTGAATGCGCGCGTGCGGGAGCGGCTCGGGGTCGAGGGATCGGCGGTGGCGAGCGACGACGGCATCATCGTGCGGGTGCCGGATGCCGAGAGCGAGCCGCCCGGGGCGGAGCTCTTCGTCTTCGAGGCCGACGAGCTCGAACAGATCGTCACCGACGAGGTCGGCGGCTCGGCCCTCTTCGCGTCGCGGTTCCGCGAGTGCGCGGCCCGGGCTCTGCTCCTGCCGCGTCTCAATCCCGCGCGGCGCTCACCGCTCTGGCAGCAGCGGCAGAAGTCGGCGCAGTTGCTCGAGGTGGCGAAGAACCATCCGACGTTCCCGATCATCCTCGAGACGCTCCGCGAGGTGCTGCAGGACGTCTACGACCTCCCCGCCCTGCTGCGCATCACCCGCGCGATCGGCGATCGCCGTATCCGTCTCGTCGAAACGACGACGACGCAGCCCTCCCCGTTCGCCCGCGACCTCCTCTTCGGATACGTCGGCGCGTTCATGTACGAGGGCGACTCGCCGCTGGCCGAGCGGCGCGCGGCGGCGCTGTCGGTCGATCCGGCGCTCCTGTCGGAGCTGCTCGGCAAGGTCGAGATGCGCGAGCTGCTCGACCCCGACGTCATCGCGCAGTTCGAGGCCGAAGCGCAGCGCCTCGAACCCGACCGGCGCGTGCGCGGCGTCGAGGGCGTCGCCGATCTGCTGCGTCTGCTCGGACCCCTCGATGCGACGGAGGTCGCGACGCGTCTCGAGGACGGCACGCTCGAGACCGCCTCCGCCCATCTCGACGAGCTCGTGACCGCGCGGCGCGCGATCTCGGTGACGATCGCGGGCGCGCCGCGCGTCGCGCAGATCGAGGATGCCGGACGCCTCCGCGACGCGCTCGGCGTGGCGCTTCCCGTGGGCATCCCGGTCGCATTCCTGGAGCCGGTCGTCGATCCCCTCGCCGATCTGGTCGCCCGGTTCGCGCGGACCCACGGCCCGTTCCGCACGTCGGACGTCGCCGCGCGCCTCGGAATCGGTGCGGCGGTCGCGCGACAGACCCTGCAGCGTCTCGAATCGCAGGGACGCCTGGCAAGCGGGTTCTTCCTGCCCGGACCGGGCGGAGGCGACTCGTCCGCCGGCGCCGACAACGACGCCGAATGGTGCGACGCCGAGGTCCTGCGCCGCCTGCGACTGCGATCGCTCGCCGCGATCCGCGGCACGGTGGAGCCGGTCTCGCCCGACGCCTTCGCGCGTTTCCTCCCGGCGTGGCAGCACGTCGCCGCTCCGCTCCCGGGCGGCGCCCGCGCCGAGCGGGGAACCGCCGGCCGCGCGCTCGAGGGCGTCGACGGCGTGCTCGCCGTGATCGAGCAGCTCGCCGGGGTGCCGCTCCCGGCGAGCGCGTGGGAGTCGCTGATCCTGCCGGGGCGGGTGTCCGACTACAGCCCGACGATGCTCGACGAACTGACGGCCACCGGTGAGGTCCTCTGGTCGGGGCACGGCTCCCTCCCCGGTCGCGACGGCTGGATCGCCCTGCATCCGGCAGACACCGTCGCCCTGACCCTCGCGCTCCCCGATGACGCCGAGCCGCCGAGCGTCCTCGAGCAGCAGCTGCTGTCGGCGATGGAGACCGGCGGCGCGTACTTCGCCGCCCAGCTCGTGGCGGCGACGGGCGCGGAGAGCGAGCAGTCGGTCGTCGAGGCGCTGTGGAACCTCACCTGGACCGGACGGGTCACGAACGACACTTTCGCGCCGGTGCGCGCGCTTCTGGCGGGGGGCTCGCAGGCGCATCGCACCGCCCGGCGCACCCCCCGGGCGCGCATGTTCCGGGGCACGCCGCTCGCCGCCGCGCGCCCTCAGGCATCCGCCGCCCCGCACCGCGCTCCGCAGCGCCCCCCGCTGATCGGCGGGCGTTGGTCGCTTCTTCCCGAACCGAGCGCCGATGCCGCGCTGCGCGCCACGGCCGCGGCGAGCGTCCTGCTCGAGCGCTACGGCGTCGTGACGCGCGGAAGCGTGCAGACCG
Organism: Microbacterium sp. bgisy203; assembly: GCF_057706945.1. Taxonomy (NCBI): domain Bacteria; kingdom Bacillati; phylum Actinomycetota; class Actinomycetes; order Micrococcales; family Microbacteriaceae; genus Microbacterium; species Microbacterium sp. bgisy203. Next base: position 22,539 of record NZ_JBYIPF010000007.1, read on the forward strand.
AGGGCGTGCCGGGCGGTTTCGCGCAGGTCTACCGGACGCTCGCCGGATTCGAGGATGCCGGGCACACACGGCGCGGGTACTTCATCGAGAAGCTCGGGGCGGCGCAGTTCGCGTCGTCGGCGACCGTCGACCGGCTACGGACGTTCGCCGCCGTCCCCGACCCGGCACCGCTCGACGCGCTGACCCTCGCCGCGACCGACCCCGCGAACCCGTACGGCGCGGCGCTCGCGTGGCCCGCGCTCGAGGGCGTCGGCCACCGGCCCGGACGGAAGGCCGGCGGCCTCGTGACGCTCGTCGACGGCGCGCTCGTCCTCTACCTCGAGCGAGGCGGTCGATCGGCGCTGGCGTTCACCGACGATGAGGACATCCTCGCCGCCGCCGCGCGGAGCCTCGTCGACACGGCCCGCGCGCGCCGACTCGACACCCTGACCGTCGAACAGGTGTCGGGCGCGTTCGTCTACGGCACACCCGTCGGAAAGGCGCTCCTCGCCGCGGGCTTCGTCGAGTCGAGCCGCGGCCTGACGCTCCGGCGGCAGCGGTGACCGCGGCGGTGCCTGGCGCGGCGGCGGTGGCAGGATGCCTGGAGTGAGGGGCGCGGATGCCTGAGGGCGACACCGTCTTCCGCGCGGCGCGGCGACTGAACGACGCCCTCGCGGGGCAGGAGGTCACGCGGTTCGATCTGCGCGTTCCGCGCTACGCGACCGCCGACCTCACCGGCGAGACCGTGCACGAGGTGGTCCCCCGCGGGAAGCACCTGCTGATGCGCATCGGCGATCAGACGCTGCACTCCCACCTCAAGATGGAGGGGCGGTGGCTCGTCTTCCGTCCGGGCGAACGCTGGCGCTCCCCCGCGTATCAGGCGCGCGCGATCCTGGGTACGGCCCGTGCCGTCGCCGTCGGGTTCGAGATCGCGATGGTCGACCTCGTCCCGACCGACAGCGAGAGCGAGCTCGTCGGGCACCTCGGACCCGACCTCCTCGGGCCCGACTGGGATGCCGCGGAGGCAGCACGCCGGGTGGCATCCGACCCCCGCCCCGTGCACGTCGCGATCCTCGATCAGCGGAACCTCGCCGGCCTCGGCAACGAGTACGCGAACGAGCTGCTGTTCGTTCGCGGCATCCTGCCGACGCGCCCCGCGACCGACGTCGACGCCGCGGGCCTGGTCGACACCGCGGCGCGGATGATTCGCGCGAACCGCGACAGGGCGGGCCGCACCTTCACCGGCGACACGCGCCCCGGCCAGCAGGACTGGGTCTATCGCCGAGAGAACAAGCCGTGCCGCCGGTGCGGCACCCTCATCCGCCGCACCGATCTCGGAGCGAACCCGACGAGCGAGCGCATCGTGTTCTGGTGCCCCGTCTGCCAGACCTGAGCCTGCGGCGCCGGCCACGAAACCACCACCGCCGGCTCCACCACCGCCGTCTCCATCACCGCCCGCTCCATCACCGTCCGAGGTACCGCCCCGGACGGTGATTGAGTGCGAGCACGAGATTCAGCAGGACTGCCCCGACGGCGCTCATCAGCACGTTCTGCCACGGCACGACGAGCAGCGCGGACAGGATGATCAGCACGTCGAAGATCATCATCGTCCAGCCGGCACGGAATCCTGTTCTGTCCTGCACTTCGAGGCCGATGATGTTGACGCCGCCGACGCTCGATCGGTGCCGGAAGAGGATCAGGATGCCGACGCCGGCGAGCAGGTTCCCGGCCATCGTCCCGTACCAGGGTTCGATCCAGTCGATCGGGAACAGGGCATCATGCACGAGCGCCCAGGCCGACACGAGCGCGATCGAGACGACCGTGCGGATCGTGAAGTCCCATCCGCGCCGCCAGACCGCGAGGAGGGCGAAGGGCACGTTGATGAGGGCGAACAGCAGCCAGAAGGGCCACCCCGTCGCGTAGCCGAGAAGCAGCGACAGGCCCGCGGTGCCGCCGGTGACGGCGTGCGCCGCGTGGAGGAGGTGCAGCCCGAGCGAGACCAGGAAGGTGCCGGTGAGGATGCCGAGGATGTCCTCGGCGACCGAGTGTGCCTGCGCCTTGTCGTCGAAGACGAGGGAGGGCGCGGTCGTCGGGTCGGGCTCGGGCGCGGCAGTCACGGCATCCATCATCCCAAGAAGGATGCCGTGCACCGCGCCGCGCCCTGCGGCGGGCGACCGGCCGATCCGTGCGCGGGAATGAATCGCGCACGGATGCCGTTGCATCTGATCTCAGGAGGAACTCTGTGGGCAAGAACTACGTCGACATCGAAGACGATCAGGGCCGGACGCTCCGTTACCGCAAGCACGTGAACGGGCGAGGCCTCATCGCGAACGGTGCCAAGGTGCACGCCAGCGCGCTCGTCGAAGCGGGAGCGTACGTCGAACCGGGCGCCCAGATCGCCGCGGGCGCGCACATCGGGCGCGGCGCGTGGGTCGAACCCGACGCCGTCATCGGCCAGGGCGCCGAGATCGCGCCGCACGCCCACATCGGATCGGGCGCAGCGATCGGATCGCAGGCGAAGATCGGCGTCCGCACGGTCGTCGGCGCGCACGCGCGCATCGCGGGTGGTTCGCTCATCGGCGACGACGAGCAGATCGGCGAGGGCGAGCAGGTCGCCACCGACCGCCGCGGACTGCGCCTCGCCGCCTGACCGCCGCGACACCCCGGCTACGCTGGCAGCATGGCGGCAGGACGAGGCGGGCGCGGAGGCCAGGGCAAGCGCCCCGCCGGCAAGAGGCCCGCCACGGCCAAGAAGGCGCCCTCGACCAAGAAGACTTCCGCCACGAAGGACACGGCGAAGAAGCACACGGCGAAGAAGCCCGTTCCCGTCGCTTCACCCGCTCTGCCCCCCGGCCCCTTCCGCCTCGGCGCGATCGAGGGGGCCACGCCCGGCAAGTGGATCGACGTCTGGCGCGAGCGGATGCCGGGCATCCCGCTCGATCTGGTCGCGCTCGGCATCGCCGACCAGCGCGCCGCGCTCGGCGGCGACACCTCCCCGGCATCCGTCGACGCGGCGCTCGTGCGCCTGCCGATCGATCGTGAGGGGCTCCACGTCATCCCGCTGTATGACGAGCTGCCCGTCGTCGTGTGCGCCGCGGACGCGCACCTCACCGCGGCCGATGAGCTGACCGCCGACGACCTCGCGGGCGAGGTGCTGATCACCCCCGTCGCTCCCCCGCTCGAGGTCGAGATCCCCGGCGCCGACGCGCCCCGCTTCGCGCCGCCCGCCTCGGTCGAGGAGGCCATCGCGATCGCGGCCTCCGGTGTGGGCATCGTCGTCGTGCCGATGTCGCTCGCGCGCCTGCACCACCGGAAGGACGTCGACTACCGGCCCCTCGCGGACGGCCCGCACTCGACCGTGGCGCTCGCGTGGCCCGCGCGCGACGCGGAGACGCCCGCACTCGTCGACGCGTTCATCGGCATCGTGCGCGGGCGCACCGCGAACTCCTCGCGCTGAGCGTTGCACTCCTCACGCCGAGCGTTGCGGACAGACGCGGCGAAGGGGCCGGCGGGTTCCCCACCCACCGGCCCCCGGACGGGTCAAAATCCCCCCGAACCACCGTCCATGCGAGCGACCTGACGTCCACCCCAGATGGCCGTCGTCCCCACGTGCGAGCGCCTGTCGGCGGCCGCGCACCGGTCGTCTCACGGATCATGAGCGTCACCGCCGGCTCCTGATACATCGGCGCCGGAGGAATCTCAGAATCCGTTGCCGTGCGTGAGGAACGGCGTACGGATGCCGGTGCGCTCCGTCGCGCGCGCGAGCGCCTCCGCCGGAGCGAGCCCCGCGGCGAGGTCCGCGTGCACGGCGCCGAGCACCTCGCACGCATCGTCGTCGGCGACGACGACGGGAGCGGCGATCACGGCATCCGCGCCGCTGTGGAGCCACGCACGCGTCATTCCGACGGCCTCCTCACCCCACCGCACCGACGTGCGGCCAGCTTCGCAGGCCGAGAGCAGGACGGTGCGCGGAACGTGCGGCAACCGGTCGACGTCGTAGCCGAAGAGGGCACCGTCGGCCAACTGCAGACCCGAGAAGAGCGGATTGTCGAGGGCGTGCCGCCCGTGGGCGGCGATGTGGAGGACGTCGCCGCGCGAGGCGGCGGCCGACACGGCATCCACTGTCGCGTCCTCGCCGACGAGCACCGCAGCGCCGGGCCAGTGCGCGGCGCCCGTGCGGGCCTCCTCCTCGCCGCGCGCGACGCGCGGGCCGACGGCGAACACCGCGGAGCGCTCCGGTGCGGCCGCGGACGCGCGAGCGTGCACCCAGCGCGACGCCGACGCGGCGACGGTGAGGATGCGCCCGCGAAGCCCCGGAAGCATGCCCCACGGGAGCCCCGCGAGCACCCCGGGTGCGGTGAGCACGAGACGGCGGCCGGGGAGGTCCGCCACGACCCGATCGACGAGCCGGGCCGAGAGACGTTCGAGGTGCCCGTCGAGGGAGCGTGCGACGACGGACGTCATCGGACCCGAGCGCACCGCTGCCGCCATGTCGAGGTCGGAGCGGAGCGCGGGAAGGTCCTTGCGCGCCTCCGACCACCCCGGAAGAGCGATCACCCGTGCGCCGTCGCGGGCCACGACGACGCACGCGAGCCCCTCGCCGCTGAATACGTACGAGGCGATCGCGGTCTCGCCGTCGAGAGCCGCCGCCGCTTCGGCGAGGTCGACGCGGCGCTCGAGGTCGCCCGCACCCGTCGTCGTCCACTGCCGCCGCCGCAGGCTCTCGCCGAGTTCGATGGCGCGGGGGTCGCTCATCCACTCGCCGCCCGCGGCGTCGGCACGGAGCATCCGCAACTCGCTCAGCTCGGCGGCCTGCTCGGGATCTGGCGGCGGGCGCAGCGGGACGACCTGGAGGCTCAGATGACGCGCCCGCTCCGACCAGTCGAACACCGTTGCGGGGTCGGCGGAGCGGAGGGCGGCGGCGAGACCCGCGACCATGAGCGTCGTGCCGTGCATCGCGAACGACGTCTGCAGGTCGAGGCTGCCGAACGACGCACGCCATCCGGTGAGCTCGTCGAGGCCGACCGCGGCGAGCCGTCGGGCCTTCGCGTCGTCGCCTGCGCGGGCGGCGCGTTCTGTGCGCACCTCGTGCGCGAGCATGCGCACCTCGAGCGGAGCGCGCGCGTCGACGCCCGGCATCCGGCCCGCCGGCGCGCCGCGCCGGGCGCGGGAGAGCTCGCGGCTGAGGCGCAGGGCCGCCGCCTCGGCGGCGAGGCCCTCGCGCGCGAGCCGCGTCGCGACGGCGTCGACCTCCGCATCGTCGACCTGCGCCGCCGCCACGACACGCCCCGCACGGTCGATCGCGCCGCCGGACAGCAGGGCGCGCAGGCGCACCCCCCGTGCCCGGTCGGCCCACGATCTCGCCCCGAGCGCGTCGAAGTGCCGAGCAGCGGATGCCGCGACGCGGGCGGCCTCGCGCGGATCGTGACGCAGGAGCGACCGGGCGAGATGGAGCTCGGCTTCGGCGCGGGCCTGCGGCATCCCGTTCGCGCGGAACGCCTGCGCGGCGGCACGCAGCAGGCGCTCCGCCTCGGTGACGAGCCCCGCGTCGCGCAGCGCCTCGGCCATGTCGACGTCGGCGATCGCCGCGTTCGCGGCGGAGGCCTCGGCGACGATCGGGCGCGCCGCGCCCATCTCGCGGATCGCCCGTACGAGGTCACCGGCGAGAAGGGCGGTGTAGCCGAGGTTGTGCCGCGTCTCGGCGAGGCCCATCTCGTCGCCCGCCGTCTCGTACGCCGCGACCGCCGCCTCGAGATCCGCGGTCGCGGCGTCGATGTCCCGGCGCTGCATCGAGACGAGGCTGCGGTTGAGGCGCAGGTTGGCGACGGCGAGCGGGTCGTCCGGGATCGACGCGATGGCCGCTGCGAGAAGGTCGGATGCCTCGTCGAGGCGGCCCCGGTGCATGAGGATCGTTCCGAGCTGCCCCTCCACGACGCCGCGCGTATGCGCCGTGAGGCGCGGGTCCGACAGAGCGTCACGGCACAGCTGTTCCCCCTCGTCGGGGCGACCGAGCTGATCGAGGACGTACGCGCGGGTACCGGCGATGCGGGCGCACAGATCCGGGTCCGTTGCGGCGAGCGCGGCATCGGTCAGCGCGGCATCCGCCTCGCGATAGCGCCGGTCACCGGTCAAGGCGCGGCCCTGCGCATAGAGTTCGGCGGGGTCGGCGTGCACACCCCCAGCATGCCGTGTCCCGCGCGTGTGCGCGCGATTCGCACGCATTCGAGACCAGAACAGAGGGGGGATGCCGCGTTCGGCGGCAGGTCACGCGAGCGCGCCGAGCACCCTCTCGACCGAATCCCGCGCGGCGCCCACGGCAGGCTCCGCCTTCTCCGCGGCGGGCGGCATTCCGAGCGCGGCGGCGACGAGTCCCGCGACGAGCGGAGCCGCGAACGAGGTACCGCTCCATACGGCGAAGCCGCCGCGATAGTCCTCGGGCCCGATCGTCAGGCGGCGCCGACGGTATTGGTCGTCGCGGGCGGAAGCCTGCAGCCCGCCCGTGAAATCGGGAAGCGTGCTCACGACGGCGGCGCCGACCGCGTAGGTCTTCACCCACGGCCCGACGTTCGAGAAGAGCGCCGTCGTGCGCCGGTCGGGGTTGAGCGCCCCGACCGAGATGTGCGGGGCGAGGTCGTCGGGCGCGATCCCGTTGTCCGAGCCCGGCCACGGCCAGAGCGACGCGGGGAAGGTCGGGCGGTCGGTCGCATCGTTCCCCGACGAGACGACGACCGTCGTCCCGAGTCCGCGCAAGACCGAGAGCAGATCGAACAGGTCGCGGGTGTAGAGCCCGTCCTCCGGCGTCTCGTGGTAGTACCCGAGCGACAGATTCAGCACGTCGATCGGCCGCCCGTCCGCGCGCCCGTCTCGGTGGCGCTGCACGAGGATGCCGAGGTCTTCGATCACGCGCAGGAGGTTCGACTCCTCGACGATCCCGAGCGCGTCGGCGACGCGGATCGCGAGCAGCTCGGCATCCGGCGCCTTCTGCCGGATGATCCCGGCGATGAACGTGCCGTGCCCGGCGACCGGGTCGAGCTCGCCGTCGAGCGGGCCGTACAGGTCGGGATAGACCTCGGGGTTCCTCTCGTCGTGCAGGCCTACCGGCACGCCGTCGAGGCGGACGTCACGGTCGACGAGCGTGTCGGGCAGCCAGCCGTGGGCGCCGATGCCGGTGTCGAGGACGGCCACCACGGGGCGCCGTCGACCGTCGGGCACGTCGGTGCGGCCCGGCTCGGGCCCGACCCACGCGACGGGCTGGCGCCCGCCGCTGCCGCAGTCCCCGTACTCGTCGACGGGGTTCGACCTCGAGAACGGGTTCGATCTCGAGAACGGATTCGACCTCGAGAAGGGATTGGTCCGCGTGAACGGGTTGGACCGAGAGAACGGGTTGAGGCCGACCGGGTCGATCGTGAGGATGTGGTCGAGTCCGATGCGGTCGAGCCTCGCTCGGCGCAGCGACTGCCCGGCATCCGCCTCGCCGTTGCGTCTGCGCACGACGTCACCGGCCAGCGCGCGCCGGCGCACCTCCTGCAGCACGCGCCACGCGTCGGGGAGCGCCGGCGAGACGCCGTCCGCCCGCTCCGGCGTGGTGAGGCGCACACGCGTGACGACGGGCGCTCCGCGCAGTCGCGCCTCGATGCGCTCGCCCTCCTGCATCGCGGACCCGTCGAGCCGTTCGCGCTCGACACCCCACCCGAAGACCGCCGCCGCCTCGCGGACGATGTCGACGCTCCGTTCGGCGCGCCCCGGGTCGCCGCCGTCCGAGACGAGGAGCCGATCGGGCACGTACGCCGTCGGGAAGGCCTCGATGCCGTCGAGAGGCTCGGTCCCCGGGTCGAGCACCGTCGCTCTGATGACCGAGCCCCGCGCGCGGTCGCGCCACGACCAGCCCTTCGGCTGCCCGGTGGGCGAAGTGTCGTCGGTGTCGCCGTCGTCGGTGGGCATGCTCTCTCCTCAGGTCACGCGGGGCTGGCAGGGTCGCGGCGGGATGCCGGGACGTCAGATCTCGAAGCGGGGCGTCAGCAGCTCGAGGCCCGCGTCGGGCGAGGGTGCTGCGGTGAGCAGGATGCGCAGTCGCGAGACCCCGCCCTCGACGTCGTCGAACGCGAAGCGCCCGCCGTCGGAGGTCGTGCGGGTCTCGGCATCCTGTTGGATGAGGTGCACTTCGGCGACCTCGCCATCCGCCCACCCGTCGAGGCGGTGCGCGCCGCCCTCGCGCGGGGTGACGTGAACGAGCACGTTGGTGTGGCCGTCGCTGAACTGCAGCGTGAGCATGTCGGCGTCGCCGCGCACGGCGGCGGTCGAGTCGGCCTCGACGAGGGTCAGCAGCGCATACTCGCGCCCGAGGTCGGCCGACGCGACGGCGGCGACCATGTCGTCGACGAGGCCGACGGGCGCAGGATCGACGCCCTCCCAGGTGCGCCGGAGCGCCGCGAACAGCGCTGCGTCGTCGGCGAGGTCGAGGTCGGTGGGTTCAGGAGTCACGGGGGGCCTCATCTCTGGAATCCGCATGGGGATCTCCGCCCATTCCCTCGTGGGCGAGGGCGGTGCGGAGCTTTCCGAGGCAGCGGCCTCGGGTGGGACCGATCGAGCCGATCGGCATGCCGAGGTCGCCGGCGATCCGTGCGTAGTCGGGCCGCTCCTCGAATGCGACGATGCGCAGCAGACGCCGGCATCGCTCGTCGAGGGCGCCCACGGCATGCCAGAGTCGGCGGTCTCGGTCGCTCGTGAGGGCGCGCTCCTCGGCCGACTCGTCGTCGGGCAGGAGCGGCTCGAGGAGGATGTCTTCGGTCGGCCGGTCGCGCTGCTGCGCGCGACCGACGCGCCACGCCTCGCGGCGCGCACAGGTCGTCAGCCACCCCGCGACGGCGCGATCGTCATGGATGGATTCGTGCCGCCGTACCAGCGTGAACCAGGTGGCCTGCACGACGTCCTCGGCGAGCATCCGATCCACGCCGTACGCGCGTACGACCTGCCACAGCACGGGCGTCATGGTGCGGACGAGGTCGTCCATCGCGCGCGTCTCGCCCGCCCGCCACCGCGCGAACGCGTCGGAGGCGCGGGCCCAGATCCCCTCGCCGTGGTCCGAGTGCGCGGGCAGCGCACCGCCGCCGTCGCCCTCGGGGCTCTCCAGTGGCGGCGGCGACACGGCTTCGCTCATAGCGCCCATTGTGGCCATACATGCAGGAGGAGGCCAGGTGTCGCCCTGATACATCCGCCGATGGTTTTCATCGAGACCGTTCTAGACTCGCCGCATGGCCTCGCTCGTCTACCTCTGCGCCCGCCCGCAGGAGGGCGCAGCCGCCGCCGAGTACGAGTCGTTCCGCACCGCGATGCGACGGGGCGAAGACGAGCTGGAGCGCTGGGACCTCGTTCGCGAACCGTTACCGGTCGACGCGGCGGCACGCTGGCACGGAGCCGTCGTCGGCGGCAGCCCGTTCAACGTCACCGACCCCGAGTCGACCAAGACCGACGCGCAGCGGAGGCTCGAGGCATCCCTCGCCCACCTCGCCGAAGAGGCCGCGGCGGGATCGATCGCGGCCCTTTTCACCTGCTACGGCATCGGCGTCGCGACGCGCACCCTCGGCGGCGAGGTGACCCGCGCCTACCCCGAAGACACCGGGCCGACGAGCGTCACGCTCACTCCGGAGGGCCGCCACGACGCGCTCTTCGGCGGCCTCGCCGAGACATTCACGGCGCTCACCGCGCACAAGGAGGGCACCGCGCGGATGCCGGAGGACGCCGTCCTCCTCGCGCAGAACGAGGGATGCCCCGTGCAGGCATACCGGGTCGGCGATCACCTCTGGGCGACGCAGTTCCACCCCGAGCCGACCGGGCGGGCTTTCACCGAGCGGATGGCCGTGTACCGCGACGACGGCTACTTCGCCGCCGGCGACTACGACGTGATCTCGGCGCGGGTGCTCGCGGCATCCCTCAGCGAACCCCCGCGGATCCTCCGCGCCTTCGCCGACACCTTCGCCTGACCGCGCGGACGCGGGTGGCGTCAGCTCTCGACGGCGACGTACTCGGCGTGGTTGCGTGCCATCGGCAGCGGCGCGCTCCCCTGGGGCCCGAGGACGACGATCGAGTCGGGCGACAGGGTCAACGACCGCGCACCCGCGTCTCCCGGACCCCATGCCGTCGTCGTCCCCACCCACACCTCGCGCCCGTCGAGATCGATCCGCCAGGGCTCGGCGGAGAGGTTGAGGTAGATCGTCGCGCCGGCCCGGTGGAGGATCCAGCGCCCCTCGCCGACGCTCTCGCCGCCATGCCCCGATCGGTCCGGGTCGGTCAGCTCCGGGTGCTGGCGCCGCATCCGCGCGAGCAGCCGATACCCCTCGAGCAGGCGCTTGTGCTCGCCGTGCGTGGGCTCGTTCCAGTCGAGCTTCGACCGCTCGAAGGTCTCGGGGTCGTTCGGGTCGGGTACGAGCGACTCGTCCCAGCCCATCTTCGCGAACTCCTCGCGACGCCCCTTAGCGGTGGCCGCCGCGAGCTCGGGCTCGGGGTGCGACGTGAAGAACTGCCAGGGTGTGGATGCCCCCCACTCCTCCCCCATGAAGATCATCGGCGTGCCGGGCGCCATCATCGTGAGGACAGCCTCGATCTGCAGCCGCGCGAAGGACAGGTTCTGGCTCAGGCGGTCACCGGCCGCACGATTGCCGATCTGGTCGTGATCCTGCGCGAACTCGACGAACCGGTGCGAGGGGATGCCTTCCGGGACGGGCTTTCCCCAGGTCATCTCGCGGAACGATGAGTAGGTGCCGTCGTGGTAGAAGCCGCCCGCCCAGGTCTTCGGCAGGGCCTTCGGGTCGGCGAAATCGGCGTAGTACCCCGCCGTCTCACCCGACAGGGCGACATGGACGGCGTGGTGCCAGTCGTCGACCCACTGCGCCGTGAGACCGTAGCCGCCCTCGTCGCGCGGCAGGATCATGACCGGGTCGTTCAGATCGCTCTCGGCGATGAGGATGAGGGGGCGGCTGACCTGGGCGGAGAGCGCGTCGGTGCGTTCGGCGATCTCCTGGAGGATGTGCGTCGGGAACGCCCCCGATTCGTGGAGCGCGTGCACGGCATCCAGCCTCAGCCCGTCCACGTGGTAGTCGCGCAGCCACATCACGGCGTTGTCGATGATGTAGTCGCGGACGGCGCGCTCGTCGAGGTTGACGCTCGCACCCCACGTCGTGTTCTGCCCGTCGCGCAGGTAGGGACCGTACTCGGGCAGGTAGTTGCCGCTCGGTCCGAGGTGGTTGTAGACGACGTCCTGGATGACGGCGAGACCCGCGTCGTGGGCCGCGTCGACGAACCGGCGGTAGGCGCCCGGCCCGCCGTAGTCCTCTTGGACGGTGTACCAGAGCACGCCGTCGTAGCCCCAGTTGTGGGTCCCGTTGAAGCCGTTCACCGGCAGGAGCTCGACGTGCGTGGCGCCGAGGTCGACGAGGTAGGGGAGCTTCGCGATCGCGGCGTCGAGCGTCCCTTCCGGCGTGAAGGTGCCGATGTGGAGCTCGTAGATGAGCGTCGCGCCCGAGAGATCGCGCCCTCTCCAGTCCTGGTCGGTCCAGGGAAAGGATGCCCCGTCGTCCCACGCCGACAGGTCGTGCACGCCGCGGGGCTGTCGCCGCGAGCGGGGGTCGGGGCGGGCACTCTCGGCATCCCCCAGCACGAAGCCGTACTCGTCACCGTTCGCCAGGGCGACGTCGGCGCGCCACCAGCCGGCCTCCGCCGCCTCGACCATCGCGAGCTCGAGGTCGTCATGCCCGGGTCGGCGCAGGCGCACGCGATCAGCGCGCGGAGCCCACACGTCGATGGTCGCGGCGGCCTCGGATGCACCCGAGCTCGGGGTCGCGTCTGTCGTCATGGCCCCATGATGCCCGCTCGCGCCGAGGCGGCGCACCCCCTTGCGGCCGGGCCTCGTAGGTACTCGGCGGCCGGCGCGGGCTGTACCGGCCTGCGGGCGCAGGCGGCGGCGTCCCATCCGTCGGATCGGTGGGGTAGGTGATGACTCCGGCGCCACAGGGGGTGACACACGCACCACCGATCCGACGAACGGTCACGCATCCCGCGCTCACCGCCGGCACGCGTCGGCACGGTGCGAGCGCGCAGGGGGTGCGGTCCCGGCGAGATCGTCGGCGCGAATCGTCGTCACCCGCGAGATCGTCGGCGCGAATCGTCGTCACCCGCGGCGGACACAGCGATCTGCGCCGACATCTCCGTAGCGGGCACGGCCGGCAGGCTCGCGCCCGATGTCCTGGCTGGATGCCGAGAAGGCCAAGGCGTCAGGGCGCCGAGCGGACCAGGAGCGCGACCGGGTAGTCGGCGAGCACCTCGGCGAGGCGCGCGGCGCCGCCGGCGACCTCGCGCCCGGTGAGTTCGTCGCGCCACGTCCCCGCGGGGAGCATCACGACGGTGTCGCCCCAGTTTCCGCGCCCCACGAGCCCGAGCGGCAGGCGCGTCGCGATCGCGACCGCGCCTCCGCGGTCGAACGCGATCGCGTGCTCGGACGCCGAGCCTGCCGTCTCGAGCGGCGTGTACCGGGTGAAGAGATCCGGCCGGTCGCGGCGCAGCCGCAAGGCACGTGAGACGAGCAGGAGCTTCGCCGCGCCCGAGGCGTCGACGGGCGGCTGCCATCCGTCGTCGATGCGCGCCAGGAGCGTGCGTCGTGCGGCGTAGTCGACGGGTCGCCGGTTGTCGGGGTCGACGAGGGAGAGGTCCCAGAGCTCCGTGCCCTGGTAGACGTCGGGGACGCCCGGGCCGGTGATCTGGAGGAGCTTCGCAGCGAGACCGTTCGACCATCCGGCATCCGCGATCTCTCGGACGATGTCATCGACGATCCCGCGGGCGGCGCCGAACGCCGACGACACGAGCGCGTGCACGCGGCCCTCGAACGCTTCGTCGGGGTCCTCCCACGTGGTTCCGACGCCGCCCTCGCGCGCCGCCTTTTCGGCGTAGCCCTGCAGGCGCTCCTCGAGACCGGCGTCGTCCGGCGCCCATGCGCCGATGATCGCCTGCCAGAGCAGATTGTCGAGCGGTCCGTCTCCGGTCGAGGCGATCTCGCGCAGCTGGGCGAGCACCGCCGTCCAGCGTGCGGGCATCTCGGCGAGCACCGCCAGGCGCGCCCGCGTGTCTTCGGAGCGCTTCGTGTCGTGCGTCGTGAGCGCCGTGAGGGCGTGGGGCCAGGATGCCGCGCGGCGCGCGAGCGCGTCGTGCAGGCCCGCCACCGACAGCGCGAACTGGCCCGGATCGGCGCCGACCTCGTTGAGGGATGTGAGCCGGCTGTACCGGTAGAACGCGCGGTCCTCGACGCCCTTGGCCATGACGGGGCCGGTCGTCTGCATGAAGCGGCGGGTGAACTCGCCCGATCCGTCGGAGCCGGAACCCTCGAGGAGCAGCGGGGTGAGCACGGCGATCGCGTCGGCGAGGTCGGGGCGGCGTGCGCGGGCGGCCTGGGCGGCGGCGGTGACGTGCTCCGCCCCGGCGGGCAGATACGCGCGGTACACCGCGAAGGCGGCGAGCAGTTCCGCGATCGCGTCGCGGGCGGCATCCGCCGTGAGCGCCCCCTGGGCCGACGCCGGGAGGTTCCGGACGATGCGGCCGACCTCCGCGGCCTGCGACGTGTCGGCGATGTCACGCTTCGTGCCGGCGGTCATCGCGTGCCAGTCCGCGCGTTCGCCTCGGAGCTCCGTGTCGAGGTCGGTGAGCCCAGGCTCGCCGGCCGGGTCGACGAGCACGCGATCGATGCCGCCGAGGGCGTCGTACCCGGTCGTCCCCTCGGTCGCCCACCAGCCGGGGAGCTGTTCGCCCGGCTCGAGGATCTTCTCGACGACGACGTAGGGGCGCGCGGCCCCCGCCGCGCCCGCAGCTCCGGAGGCCTGCGCCGCGACGAGCGCGTCTCCCAGCCGGTCGAGGTACCCTCCCGGGTCGGCGAGGCCGTCGGGGTGGTCGATGCGCAGACCGTCGACGAGGCCCTCCCGGAACCAGCGGATGACCTCGACGTGCGACGCGTCGAAGACGTCGGGGAGCTCGACGCGCACACCCGCGAGCGAGGTGACGGTGAAGAAGCGCCGGTAGTTGAGCAGCTCCGGTGAGCGCCGCCAGAACCCGAGCTCCCAGTGCTGACGGGCGAGGACGTCGCGGACGGCCGCGGCATCCGTCGTCTCGTGCAGCGGCGCGGTGCCGGGCGCGAGCGGGAGCGTCAGGTCGTAATACCGGGCGGTGCCGAACTCGTCGCCGCCGCCTTCGTTCGAGCGGGCCGGCGGGGCGACGCTGATCTCGCCCGCGGCGATCACGTCGTCGGGTTCGCCCCCGAGAATGGGCAGCCGCACACGCCCGCCCCCGTAGGCCCAGTCGATGTCGAAGGATGCCGCGTGCACCGACGCCTCGCCGCGGGCGAGCACGTCCCACCACCACGGATTCTGCTCGGGCGCGACGACGCCCTGGTGGTTCGGCACGATGTCGACGAGGATGCCGAGACCCGCGTCCCGCGCCGCAGCCGAGAATCGCGCGAGGCCCGCGGCCCCGCCGCGCGCCTCGTCGACCTTCGTCGGGTCGACGACGCCGTAGCCGTGCGCGGATCCCTCGGACGCCTGCAGGATCGGGGCGAGGTACGCCCAGTCGACGCCGAGGTCGCGGAGGTAGTCGGTGACGGATGCCGCGGCATCCAGATCGAACTCCGCCCGCACCTGCAGGCGGTACGTCGAGACCGGCTTGTCGCCCATCGCCGCGCTCCCCGGCCTCAGTGCGGCAGCTCGGGCTGCGGGGCAGGGGAGCGCACCATGTCGATCGGTGCCGTATGCGCGGCGAGCGACGCGGCGACCGAGTGGTCGGTGCCGACGGTCTCCTCCTCGAACGCGCGGAGCACGACGACCGACTTTCCTGCGACGTCGAGGACCGCGCCGCCGTCGTGGAGGCCCGAATCGGTGAGCTCTCCGGTCGTGTCGACGACGATCTCCCACCGCGGGCTGTACTCGGCCTTCGGCATGGTGAAGGACACGACGTCGTCGCCGGCGTTGTACAACACGAAGAAGTGGCGGTCATGGATGTCGGCGCCGCGACGATCGCGCTCGCGGATGCCGTCGCCGTTCAGGAAGACACCGATCGCACGCCCGAAGCCCGAGTCCCAGTCGCCGGGCTGCATCTCGGTGCCGTCGGGGCGCAGCCACGCGATGTCGGGGATCGGCGCGCCCTCCTCACGAGCGACGGGCCGGCCGTCGAAGAAGCGCGAGCGGCGGAAGGTCGGATGCTCGCGGCGCAGGCGGGTGAGGGCCCCGGTGAACTCGATGAGCGGCTGGTCGGCGTGCTCCCAGTCGATCCAGGTCACCTCGTTGTCCTGCGCGTACCCGTTGTTGTTGCCGCCCTGCGTGCGCCCCAGCTCGTCGCCGTGGGCGATCATCGGCACGCCCTGGCTGAGCATGAGGGTCGCGAGGAAGTTGCGCTGCTGGCGCGCGCGCAGCCGCAGCACGTCGGGGTCGTCGGTGGGGCCTTCGACTCCGCAGTTCCACGAGCGGTTGTGTGATTCGCCGTCGTTGTTGCCCTCTCCGTTGGCCTCATTGTGCTTCTCGTTGTACGAGACGAGGTCGCGGAGGGTGAAGCCGTCGTGCGCCGTGACGAAGTTGATCGAGGCGACGGGTCGACGTCCGTCGTGTTCGTAGAGGTCGGCCGAACCGGTCAGTCTCGAGGCGAACTCGCCCAGAGTCGAGGGTTCGCCGCGCCAGAAGTCGCGCACGGTGTCGCGGTATTTCCCGTTCCACTCCGTCCACTGCGGGGGGAAGTTGCCGACCTGGTACCCGCCGGGCCCGAGGTCCCACGGCTCGGCGATGAGCTTGACCTGCGAGATCACCGGATCCTGCTGCACGAGCTCGAAGAAGGACGACAGTCGGTCGACTTCGTAGAACTCTCGGGCGAGGGTCGCGGCGAGGTCGAAGCGGAAGCCGTCGACGTGCATCTCGAGCACCCAGTAGCGCAGCGAGTCCATGATGAGCTGCAGCGTATGCGGGTGCCCCATGTTCATGCTGTTGCCGGTGCCGGTGTAGTCGGTGTAGTACCGCTTGTCGTCCTGTTGCAGCTTGTAGTACGCCTCGTTGTCGATGCCGCGCATCGACAACGTCGGACCCAGGTGGTTGCCTTCGGCGGTGTGGTTGTAGACCACGTCGAGGATGACCTCGATGCCCGCCGAGTGCAGGGCGCGCACCATCGACTTGAACTCCTGCACCTGCTGCCCGCCGTCGCCCGCGGACGCGTACGTGTTCTGCGGCGCGAAGAACGCGATCGTGTTGTACCCCCAGTAGTTCGACAGCCCCTTCTCCTGCAGGGTCGAATCGTTGACGAACTGGTGCACGGGCATGAGCTCGACGGCGGTGACGCCGATGCGCTTGAGGTGATCGATGATCGCCGGGTGCGCGATGGCGCTGTAGGTGCCGCGGAGCTCTTCGGGGATGTCGGGATGCCGTTCCGTGAGCCCCTTCACATGGGCCTCGTAGATGACCGAGTCGGCGTACGGCGTCTTCGGCAGCCGGTCGCCCGCCCAGTCGAAGTACGGGTTGATGACGACGCCCTTCATCGCGTACGCGGCGGAGTCGTCGTCGTTGCGCGAGTCGGGCTCGCCGAAGGTGTACCCGAACACGGCCTGGTCCCATTCGACCTGGCCGTCGACGGCCTTCGCGTAGGGGTCGAGGAGGAGCTTGTTGGGGTTGAATCGCAGCCCGTTCTCGGGGTCGTTCGGGCCGTACACGCGGTAGCCGTAGCGCTGCCCCGGCTGCACGGTCGGCAGGTAGGTGTGCCACACGAAGGCATCCACGTCGACGAGTTCGATGCGTGTCTCGGTGCCGTCCTCGTCGAAGAGGCACAGTTCGACTTTCTCCGCGGCGTCGCTGAAGAGCGCGAAGTTCGTGCCACCTCCGTCGAAGGTCGCCCCCAGCGGATACGCGGATCCGGGCCAAGCCTGCATGTTTCCTCCCGTGGTCGTGGCCTCAGCCTAGGCTCTGGACGTTACCGGCGGGTGTCCGCGTGCTGGGGCTGGACGGCGGGGTCCGGGCTTGGTATGCGCGTCAGCGCAGGGCGAGCTGGTCGTCGAGGTAGGCGCTGAGGGGGCGGGTCTGCCCCGTCGCGCTCCAGCGGATGTGCGGCACGTCGAGGACGAGGGAGAGGGGCCCGGATGCCTCGCCGCGCGCGAGGGCGTCGAGGTCGATCGGCGCGGCGCCGAGGTGCAGCACCTCCCCCTCGGCGAAACCACCTCGAGCGGCCGCGGCGGCCCGCTCGGACCTCTCGCGCTGCGCCTGGGCGGTGTACCCACGGGGGGCCTCGGTGCGGGCGCGGAGGACCTCGCCGGTCGCCCAGACCTCGGCATCCCCGATCAGGAGCACGCCGACGTGCCACGCCTCGCCGACCGGCACGATCCGCGGCGCACGCCCGAACCCGAGGAGGCGTCGCGACGCCGCCCAGTCGCCGAGACGCTCGCGCGGAGAGCCCGCAAGGCGCGTCCGCGCGGCATCGAGGATCGCGCCGACGTCGGTCATCGCGGGTCCGCTCATGTCGGGTCCGGCCATCGCGGGTCCGGTCACCGTGGCCCGGGGCGCACGGTGACGTCGCTGATCACCGCGTCGCGCGGCAGGTCGAGCGCCGTAAGGATCGCGGCGACGACGGATGCCGGGTCGATCCAGCGTGACGGGTCGTAGTCGGCGCCCTCCTGCGCGTGGACCTCGGCCTGCATGGGAGTCGCGGTGCGGCCCGGGTAGACGGACGTGACCCGCACCCCATGCTCCGCCTCCTCGCCGCGGAGGGCGTCGGCGAGCGCCTTGAGTCCGTGCTTGGATGCCGCGTATGCCGCCCACTCGGGGTGCGCGGTCAGCCCCGCACCCGAGTTCACGAAGAGCACCTGGCCGCGCGCCGCGCGGACGCGGGGAAGGAGCGCGCGGGTGAGCTCCGCCGGGGCGACGAGGTTGACGGCGAGCTGCGAGGTCCACGCGTCGAGCGGGAGGGCGGCGACCGCGCCGAGCGCCACGATGCCGGCGGCGTGGATGACCGAGTCCACGGCATCCGGAAGATCTGCGGCGGCGACGGCACGGGCGATCGTCTCGGGGCGGGCGAGATCGGCGACGATCGTCGCGCTCCCCGGGAAGGCGGCGGCGAGGTCTTCTGCCCGCGCGGCGTCGCGGGCGACGAGGACCAGCCGGTCGCCGCGCTCGTGCAGGCGCTCGGCGATGAGGCGGCCGATACCCGACCCGGATCCGGTGATGACCTGGTGCGGCATGGCATCCATCCTCGCACCGGTGCGGGACGGACGACGGATGCCGTCAGACCCCGCCGTCGACCGACCGGACGAAGTCGCCGGGCTCCTCGGGCACCATGACGGGGGTGTCGCGGTTGAGGCTCCGGCCGTCGAAGAACGGCTTCGAGCGCGGGAAGAGGTACCAGACGAACATCAGCACGACGCCGACGAGGAGTGCGCCGATGCCGACGACGAACGTGCCGCCGATGCCGAGGAGCACGGTGTATCCGTAGTCGACGTCGTACATGTCGATCGCCGACTGGATGAACGCGTAGGTCAGCATGACGGCGCCGAGGACCGGGAAGATCCCCTTGAACCACAGGTCGCGCGCCGAGCGGCGGAGCACCCCGCGGTAGTACCAGGCGCACGCGTAGCCGGTGATGGCGTAGTAGAACGCGATCGCGAGGCCGAGCGAGAGGATCGAGTCCTGCAGGATGTTGTCGCTGATGAGGGTCATGCCGACGTAGTACGCGACGGCGATGGTGCCGCCAGCGATCGTCGAGAACGACGGCGTCTTGTAGACGGGATGCACGATCTTGAACTTCGCCGGAAGAGCACGGTAGACGCCCATCGCGAGAGTCCCGCGCGCGGTCGGGAGGATCGTCGTCTGCGTCGAGGAGACGGCCGAGATGAGCACGGCGACCACGAGCAGCCAGCCCCACGGGCCGAGGAGGCCGTCGCGGATGGCGAGGAAGAAGTCGTCGGCGTTGTCGGGGTTGCCGAGCCCCGTGCCGGTCTCGCCGAGACCGGCGTACATCATCGCGGCGATCGTGACGGAGACGTAGGTGACGAGCAGGATGACGGTGGTCAGCAGCGCCGCGCGGCCGGGGGTGCGCTTCGGGTCCTTCGTCTCCTCGGTGAGGGCGAGGCAGGTGTCCCAGCCCCAGTAGATGAAGAGCGCGAGGAGGGCAGCTTCCACGAATCCGTGGAAGTCGGTGAACGCGAAGGGGTTCAGCCAGTTCCCGTCGAAGGGGGTCGGGTCGGGCGCGGTGCCGTCGAAGTAGTGCCAGAGGGCGGCGACGACGAAGATGCCGAGCGCGATGTACTGCGCCGCGAGGAGGACGTTCTGGATGCGCTCGCCGATCTCGACGCCTCGCCAGCTGACCCACGTCATCGTCGCGATGAACGCGACGGCGACGAGGACGACCCGCCAGTCGTTGTTGGCGAACTCGAGGCCGAAGATGCTCCAAAAGTAGATCGACGCGATCTGGGCGAGGTTCGCGAGGACGATCATGCCGGCGGCCGCGACGCCCCAGCCGCCCATCCAGCCGACCCACGGGCCGAAGGCCTTCGTCGCCCACGTGAACGTCGTTCCGCAGTCGGGGATCTCGTTGTTGAGCTCGCGGTAGGCGAACGCGATGAACAGCATCGGGATGAACGCGATGACGAAGGCGATCGGCGCCTGCGCGCCCACGGCGAGAACGACGAAGCCGAGCGTCGCGACGAGCGAGTAGACGGGTGCGGTCGAGGCGAGGCCGATGACGGTCGAGCCCCACAGGCCGAGGGTGCCCGCGGCGAGGCCCTTTCCGTCGGAGCGGTCGATGTGTACGGGTGTGGTGGAGCCGAAGTCGGTCATGTCGGAAACCTCCGGGCGCTGTCGGGTTGCGGTGCAGGCTAGCGGCATCCGCGGCGCCCCCACCGCCGCCGTGAGGGCGAATCTGCCGGCGGAGAGTGGACACAGCGTACAGATATCGGAAGTTCACAGGGAAGGGGCTTGCGCGGGGGTGCGCGGGTGGCGAAATGCTAGTGGTGGCGGCGCGGGGGCTGACCGTGACCGCCTTGATGAACCACCGAAGAAATCGAAGAAAAAATCTCCGAGAACGTCGTTGTCATCACCTTCCCCACCCGGGATGCCACCTACGAGGCGCTCACCGCGTTCCGCAACTCGTCGGGCGATTACGGCCTGCAGTCGGCAGCCCTGATCGAGCGCGACGTCAACGGCGCTGTGACCGTGACCGACGGCGGCGACGAGATCGGCGGCACCGCCACGATCGGAGGTTCGCTCATCGGCATGCTCGTCGGCGTGTTCGGCGGCCCCGTCGGCATGCTCCTGGGCCTCTCGTTCGGAACGCTCGGGGGCGCCATGGTCGACGCCTCGCGCATGGACAAGGGGGACGACGTGCTGTCGCAGTTCGCCGAGACGGTCCCGCCGGGGACCAACGCGATCATCGCCGAGACGGTCGAAGAGGACTTCTCGCTCCTCGACGGTGCCGTCGCGCAGCGCGGCGGCGCGATCGTCCGCTGGCCGCTCGACGAGGTGCTCGACACGCTCGAGGCGCAGCAGGATGCCGCCGAGGAGGCCTCGAAGGCCGCCCGCAAGGCCCTGAAGGAAGAGAAGAAGGCCGAGCGCAAGGCATCGCGCGAGGAGCGCATCGCGGAGCTCAAGGCGAAGCACGAGAAGAAGGACGCCTGATCCGACTCACTGACGACGCGGCGGGTGACCCTCACGGGTCGCCCGCCGCGTCGCGTTCGGGCAGCGCATCGAAACCACGGCGCATCGAGCCGCGCGGCGCCGGGCGCGACCGGCAGAGACGGACGACTACCGGGGTGAGCCGTCGACGCCCTGCCGGTGCAGCGCCGACGAGAAGCTCGCGCCGTTGACGTCGAGGTAGAGCTGGCCCTCGGTCACCGACACGGTCACGGTGTTGCGGCGCTCCACGGCATCCGCCGCCTGCGCGATGAACCCGGGATCGAAGCTCGTCACGACGATGCGGTCCTGCTCGTGAATCTTCTTGCCCGCCCAGGTCGGCACGAGGCGCGCCGGATCGCGGTGCGTGTAGACGGCGACGCGCCCCGTGAGCTTGCTGCCGTGGTGGAGCCGTTCGGCATCGGGGGCGCCGACCTCGATCCACGCGGTCTGGCGGCCGGTCGCATCGCGCACGAGCACGGCGGGCTCGTTCGTCGCCGAGACACCCTCGCTGAGCGCGATGCCCTCCGTGTATTCGAGGCAGTAGGCGAGGAGGCGCGTGAGGAGGTACTCCGGGGTCTCGGACGGGTGCTGCGCGAGCCGCACCGTGAGGTCCTCATACACGCCGCGGTCGACGTCCGCGAGCTGAACGTCGAAGGTGTGCATCACTGCGCCGATGGCCATCCTTCGAGCCTAGGCGGTCGGCGGCCGAGGGCTTCGCGGCAGCTCGTGTGGCATGCAGTCTCGGCGGGGCAGTCTCGGCCGGGGCGCCGGTGAAGACCCGCGAGATTCCGCGGCGTCTCGTCTCGGGAGCCGCGGCGCGCGCCCGCCGAGACTGAATACGGCACGCCGGGGCGTGAGAAGATCGCGGCATGACCGCCGCCGAGACCCCCCGCCCGCGCGGCAGCTACGCGAAGGGGGTGGCGCGGCGGCAGGAGATCCTCGACCGGGCGATCGAGGTCTTCGCCCGCCGCGGCGCGCAGCGGACGAGCCTCCGCGCGATCGCGCAGGAGGTCGGCGTCACGCACGCGGCACTCACGCACTACTTCGGGTCGCTCGACGAGCTGCTCGTGGCGGTGTACCGCGAGTCGGAGGAGCGCGGCGAAGGGGATGCCGACGCGCCCATGTCTCCGGCCTGCGCCGACACCTCCGCCGGCGCCGACAGAGCGGACGGTCTCGACGCCGCCGCGGGCGTCGACACCGTCCGCTCGCCGGCGCCGCTGCAGAGCCCCGCCGAGGCGATGCGGGTCTCCGCGGCGGCGAACCGCGAGATCCCGGGCCTCGTCGAGCTGTACTCGACCCTTGTCGCCTCGGCGCTCGACGGCGCGCACCCGGCGGCGCACGAGTTCGCGACGACCCGTTTCGCGCGCTTGCGCGCCGAGCTGTCCGACCGGGTGCGTGCGCTGCAGGCATCCGGCTCGCTGCGCGCCGACGTCGATCCGGCGCTCGTCGCGGCGCTCGTGATCGCGGCATCCGACGGCCTGCAGACCCAGTGGCTGCTCGATGCCGACGTCGACCACGAGGCCGCACTCGCGCTCCTCGACCGCCTGCTCACCCCCTGACCCCTCCTCCCTCCCCTGGCCCCTCCCCCTGGCTCGCGAATCACCGCCGGTTGCGCGAGTCACCGCCGGATTTGCGCGCATCGCCCGGTGATTCGCGAAAGCACCGGTGATTCGCGAGCGGTGCCACGTGCACGGCGGGCGGCGTCAGACGAAGCGCACGGCGGCCTGCAGGCGGGTGCGGACATCGAACAGCTCGTTGCCGCCGATGTCGCGCGCGCCGGTAAGGCCGCGGCGGAGGACCGTCGACAGCGCCGAGCGGGCGACGACGCCGACGGGGGTGCCGCGGACCTTGCCGATCTCCTCGATCGCGGTGGGTACGTCGTCATCGGGCAACACGACGATCGCGCCGCCGAACTTCACGCGGGCGCTCCGCGCGAGGGCGCGGGATGCCGCGACGAGGTCGCCGATCGGCGCGCCCTCAACCCCGTCGCCGATGAGCTCCCCGCGGCGCAGGCGCACAGGACCGCCGAAGTCCTCGCTGAGCACCGCGTACAACCCGCTCGGCCCGAGGACGATGTGGTCGAGCTTCAGCTCGGGGTCGCGCGGGTCGGCGGCGACGTCGTGCCACACGGTGTACCCCATGCCGAGGTCGCCGACGATGCGCGCGGTCTCCTCCTCGGCGAGCGCGTCGGCGAGAAGGCGCTTGAGCTCCCGCGGTGCCGACCGGACGAGCGCCGGGTCGTACGGGTCGGGGAGGTCCGCCCCGCGCCCCACCCACTCGCGCATGAGCGTCAGGTACCGCTCGCGCCGCCACCCACCGGGCTGGCCGAACGACCGCGCACGGGGTCGCGTGTCGGCCCCGCGCCCCGGCGGCCTCCAGCCACCCGCGCCACCGCCACCAGAAGCGGAGCCGGAGCCGGGACCGGACCCGCCCGGCCCGAACCGCGGCGCCTCCGTGCCCCCGAACCCGTGGCCGCGGTCGTACGCCGCGCGCGCCTCGGCGGTGCCGACGAGCTCCCACGCGCGCTGCACCTGCACGAACAGCGCGGCGTCGCCTCCCGTGTCGGGGTGCGTCTGGCGCAGCCGCAGGCGGTAGGCGCGCCGGAGGTCGTCGTCCGAGGCATCCCACGCGACAGCGAGGACCTCGTACGCGGATGCCGACAGGGGAGAGTCGAACACGGTCGCCTCGTCAGCCCCACAGGGGCGTGGGCGGTGCCCACGCGAGCGCCTCCGCGGCGATGCCGTCGGGCCCGTCGGCGACGTCGGCGAGGGAGGCGGGCGACCAGGCTGGCGTCCGGTCCTTGTCGACGACCTGCGCGCGGATCCCTTCGACGAGGTCGGGCTGGGTGTGCGCGAACCACAGCACGAGGCCGTACTCCTGCGCGAGCGCGGCGCGCAGGTCGGGCAGCGCGCGCGCCGAGCGGACGGCCGCGAGCGAGACGGCGAGTGCGGTCGGCGAGAGCTCCTCGAGCGTGTCGGCGGCGGCGGATGCCTCAGCCTCCGGCCGGGCGCGCAGGCGGTCGATGATCTCGGTGACGGTGTCGGCGGCGAACGCGTCGTCGATCCACTCCCGCGCGGCGGCGAGCGCGGACGGCTCGGGGGTCTCGTCGAAGAGCAGCACGATCTCGGCGGGCGTGCCGGGGTCGGCGCGGGTGAGGAGCGCGTCGCGCAGGTCGTCCAGCCGCTCGCTCGGGACCATCGCGTCGGCGAACCCGGCGTAGATGGCGTCGGCGGCATCCATCGACGCGCCCGTCAGGGCGAGGTACTCGCCGACGCGGCCGGGGGCCTGCGCAAGAAGCCACGACCCGCCGACGTCGGGCGTGAACCCGATGCGCGTCTCGGGCATCGCGAGGCGCGAGCGCTCGGTGACGACCCGCACGGACGCGTGCCCGGCGAGGCCGATGCCGCCGCCCATCGTGACGCCGTCGGCGATCGCGACGATCGGCTTGGGATACTCGAAGATCCGCGCATTGAGGGTGTACTCCGGCACGAAGAATTCGGCGGTCCGCTCGGGCTCGCCGTCGACGATCATCTGGCGGAGCCCCCGCACATCGCCGCCGGCGCACAGGCCGCGCTCGCCCGCCCCTTCGATCAGGACGAGCTGGACGTCGGCGTCGCCCTCCCAGTCGTCGAGGGCGGCGGCGAGCCGCTCGATCATGCCGATGTCGAGCGCGTTGATCGCGCGCGGCCGGTTCAGGGTCAGGTGTCCGACGCCGCTGTCGGAGCGAACGAGAACGGTCGCGTCCTCGTCGGGTCGGGGGCTGGTCGAGTGCTCGCTCACCCGGCCAACGTTACCCGCGTGCGGCGCACCGGCCGCCCCGGCGTGCATGGTCGCCGCGGCGCGGCACCCCACGCACCGTGGGCATCTCCGCCAGGATGGACGTGACGCCCCCACCGACGAGAGGCCCGCGATGCCCGAAGGACTGGTGCTCGAGTTCACCGATGTGACCAAGCGCTTCGGCGGCGTCTCCGCCGTCGACGGGCTCACCGCCCGCGTCGAACCGGGCACGGTGACGGGCTTTCTCGGGCCCAACGGCGCGGGGAAGACCACGACGCTCCGCATCCTCCTCGGACTCGTCCGCGCGACCTCCGGCACGGCGACGATCGGAGGGCGCCGCTACGCCGACCTCCCCCGGCCCCTGCAGACCGTCGGCGCGGCGCTCGAGGCATCCAGCTTCCACCCCGGTCGCACCGGCGCGAACCACCTCAAGGTCTATGCGCGCGCGGCGGGGCTGCCCGATCGGCGCGTGGACGAGGTGCTCGGCCTCGTCGGGCTGACGGATGCCGCAGGGCGCAAGGTCGGCGGATACTCGCTCGGCATGCGGCAGCGGCTCGGACTCGCGTACACGCTGCTCGGCGACCCGGGCGTGCTCGTGCTCGACGAACCGGCGAACGGGCTCGACCCCGAAGGCATCAAGTGGCTCCGCGGGTTCTTGCGGCGACTCGCCGACGAGGGCCGCACGGTGCTCATCTCGTCGCACATGCTCGCCGAGGTCCAGCAGACGGTCTCGGCGCTGCTGATCATCTCGCGCGGCCGCCTCGTCTACCAGGGCGATCTCGCCGGGCTCACGCAGCCCGAGGACTATACGACCGTCATCGACTCTCCCGACCGCGCCGCTCTGGGCGCAGCGCTGGATGCCGCGGGCATCGGCTACGAGCCGCTGCGCACAGGGTTCACCGTGCAGTCCTCCGACCCGGCCGCGCTCGGGGCGATCGCGGCCGGCGCCGGCGTCGCGCTGTCGAACCTGCAGCGCAAGGGCCCGGCCCTCGAGGAAGTGTTCCTCGGTCTCGTCGACGGGACGCGCGTGCAGGCGGCGGATGCCGCGCCTGTGGTGGCCGAGCCGGCGCCTGTGGTGGCCGAGTCGGGGGCGGCGGCGCCGGTTGGTATGGCCGATTCGGCGCCTGCAGCCGAGTCGGCGGGGGTGGCAGAGTCGACGGCGGCCGATCCGGCGGCCTCGCTGGATTCGGACGCTGCCGAGGAACCTCATGCGGAGCCTCCCATCGAACCCGAACCCGAACCCGAACCCGAACAGGCCCTCGACCCGGACGTCGATCCCGAACCCGAACACGCGGACGTCGATCAGGAGGAACCGCCCGTCCCGGTCGATGCGCCCGCGCACTGGGACGAGGGTCAGGCGCGCACCGATGCCGACGACGAAGCCGACGCGTTCTTCGCCCGATACGACGCCACCGTCGACCCGGAGCCGACAGGCGAGATTGCCCCCGTCGAGGGACCCACCGAGGCATCCTCCGTCGAGGCATCCACCGAGGCATCCCCCGTCGAGGCATCCGCCGATGAGCCATCCGACTCCGAGGAGGAGCGATGAGCCTCGCGCGCGCCACCCGCTCCGAGCTGACGAAGCAGTTCACCACATCGATGTGGTGGATTCTCGCGCTCGTGATGTTCCTGTACGTCGGCGTGACCGCCGGCGGCCTCGGCGGCACCCTGGGCGCCGTCGCGAACGGCACTCTCGGCCCCGACGCGGTCAACGGCCCGGCCCTCCCCGTCGATGCCGTCCCGCCGGTCGTCTACAGCATCGCGACGTCGGTCGGGTATGTCTTCCCGCTGCTCATCGGCACACTGATGGTCACGAACGAGTTCCGACACCAGACGCTCACCCCGACGTTCCTCGCGACCCCGCGGCGCGGCGTCGCGCTCGGTGGCAAGGTCGGCGCGGGCATCGTCATGGGGCTCCTGTACGCGGCGGTCGGGATCGTCGCGGCGGTCGGGATCGGCGCCGCCGCCCTCGCCGCCCTGGGCCTGGACACGCTCCTCGACCGGAGCGAGACATGGGCGATGATCGGTCGGATGGTGATCGCGCTCGTCCTGTGGACGCTCATCGGCGTCGGCGCCGGCACGCTCATCCGCAACCAGGTGGCGGCCGTGGTCAGCGTGCTCGCGTTCACGCAGTTCATCGAGCCGATTCTCCGCACGATCAGCGCGTTCATCGAGGGACTCTCCGACGTCGCGAAGTACCTCTCCGGTGCGGCCTCCGACGCTCTCGTCGGCGCGAGCATCTACACCTCACTCGGCGGCACGGATGCCTCCGGCGGCGGCCTCGACTGGTGGGTCGGCGGGCTTTTGCTGCTCGGGTACGCCGTGGTCTTCCTGCTGCTCGGCTGGCTCTTCAGCTGGCGCCGCGACGTGAGCTGACCGTCAGCGCGCCGGCTCCGCCGGCGAGGAGCCGGTCGGCATCCGTCACGCGATGGCGGGGCGCGGCGTGCGCCGCGGGCGTGGCGCACGCGCGGATGCCGGGGCTTCCGGATCGTCGGCCGCGGCGACGATCTCAGTCACGGGCGCGGCGGCATCCTCGCCCTCCAGTCGCAGCGCCCGAACGAGCTCGAGGCCGTGCCGTGTCGTGAGCAGCAGGCGCGAGAACTCTGCGCTCTCGTCGAGGTCGATGATGACGCCCGCGCGGCGACGGCGCACGACGACGAAGTCGCTGCCCCCGGCCGAGGCCCACGTCCCCATCGCCACGACGCCGCGGACGAGCGTTCCGAGGCTCGGCACACCGCGCAGCCAGTTCCACGGGTCGTCGGTGAGCTGCACCTTCTGGATGAGGTCGCGCTCGATCCGCACCGACGTCGACCGCCGCGAGAGGGCGCGTTCGGTGCCCGAGAGCACGAC
Organism: Microbacterium sp. bgisy203; assembly: GCF_057706945.1. NCBI lineage: Bacteria > Bacillati > Actinomycetota > Actinomycetes > Micrococcales > Microbacteriaceae > Microbacterium > Microbacterium sp. bgisy203. The sequence goes on from NZ_JBYIPF010000007.1 coordinate 49,808, forward strand.
TTCCAACTGCGTCGAATCGAGCAGCAGAGTCACCATGACTTCAGTCTGCCAGCGTCCGCGCCGCGCGGCGCGCCACCGGGGCAACGATCGTGTCTCTTCCCGCGCGCCCCTCTCGCCCCGACTCTGGCTCGCGAATCACCGCCGGTTTCGCGAATCACCGGCCGTCTCGCGCGAAACCGCCGGTGATTCGAGAAATGCCGGGTGATTCGCGAGCCGCATGCGCGCGAACGCGAGCGGGCGAGACGCGAGGCGAGCGAGGCGCGGGGCAGCCCGGCGCGAGGGTCAGACGGCGAATTCGTCGGTCGCGTGCGGCAGCGGGAACTTCTGCACGGCGGCGATCAGGCCGCCGACCGTCTGCTCGCGCGCGACGACATTCACCCCGAGGCCGGCCTTCCGGGCATCCTTCGCCGTGCGCGGACCGATGGCGGCGATGACGGTGGATGCCGGGATGTCGGGGAACTGCAGGTGCACCTGCTCGGCGACCGAGCCGCTCGTGACGAGGATCGCGTTGATTCGCCCGCTCTCGACGTCGTGCGCGATGCGTTCGGTCACGGGCACGCCCACCGTGCGATAGGCGACGACGCTCCGGACGTCATGCCCTGCCTCGGTCAGACGCTTGGTGAGCACCGGCTTCGCGATCTCGCTGCGCAGGGTCAGGATGCGGCGCGGCTCCGGCTCGAGCTCGAGCAACTGGGCGGCCATACCGGCGGCGGAGTTGTCCTCGTCGGGCACGAGGTCGACCTTGTAGCCGACCGCCGCGAGCGCCGCCGCGGTCGTCTCGCCGACGGCCGCGACGCGGGTCGTGGAGGGGATCTCGGCGCGATACGCGTAGAGCACGTCGACGGTAGTCGCGCTCGTCAGGGTCACCCAGTCGAACGCACCGGCGGCGAGGTCGGCCAGCGCCTGCTCGAGCGTCTCCTGGTCGGTGGAGGGCGCGAAGTTGATGAGCGGTGCGATCACCGGGACCGCGCCCTGGCTGCGAAGCGTCGCCGCGACCGAGTCGCCCCACGGACCGCCACGCGGCACCAGCACGCGCCAGCCCTTGAGGGGCTTGGCGGCCGCGGCGTGCGGATCTGTGTTCATGCTCGACTCTCGTGATGCTCCGTCGGACACACGTGATCGCACATCCGACCTCGTCGGACCCGGGCGTCCAGCTGCTGTGTGCCTCGGGTCGGCTGGGCCGGCAGCCTATGCATCGTCGCCACTGCCTGGTACACGAGCATACCCCTGAGCCCGGTGCGGGGTGCCAGCGCGGTCGGAGCGCACCATCGTCACCGCGTGTACAGACGCACGATCCCCCACACCGCGAAGCCCACCGCCGCAGCGATACCGACGGCCGCCGCGATCGCTCCGTTCGGATTGCTGCGGGCGAATCCGCGCGCGTCGGCGACGACGCGGTCGGTCGACCGCGCAACCCGCTTGGGGACGTTCGTCTTCTCCTCGATGGCGGCGAGGGTCGCCTTGAGCTCGGCGCGTGCCTTCTCGACCGGGTCGGTGATGCCGAGGGCGACAGCCGTCCGCGGAACCGGGGTCGAGTCGGTGCGCGCAGGCGCCGAGGCCTTCGTGCTCTTCGCGGGCGAGCCGCTGCGGGAGGTCGGTTCAGTACTCATCGGTCACGTCCTTCACGATGCGGGCGTCGACGGCGATCGCCTGGGCGGGGGTCTCGGTCGAGCGGAGCTTCTTGAATCTCAGGAGCCCGAGGATCGCCGCGATGACGGCCAGCAGCAGACCGACCACCAGCACGATGAGCGACGCGACCCAGGGCTCCATCCACGAAGACAGCCCGATGATCGCGAAGGCCCCGAGGGCGGGGATCGACCAGAACAGGAAGAAGAGGGCCACGACCAACCAGACGCCGCCGAGGCCCGCCTGCTTTCCCGTCTTCTTCGCCCATGACTTCGCCGAGTCGATCTCGGCGACGATGAGGTTGCGGAAAAGCTCGGGCACCTCCCCGATCAGGGTGAAGAGGCTGTCGTCGGCGCGGTCTCGGAATCCGCGGGGAGTGCTCATCTCAGTCGTCCGCGGCCTTCTTCTCGATGCCGTCCTTGATGTCTGCGACGGCCTTGTCGGCGGAGCGCTTCGCTTCGTTCGCCGAGATGCGGGCTCCGAGTGCGACCTCGTCGGCCGAGTCGTCGGCGGCGATGAGCGCCGCGTCGAGCTTCTGGCCGGGCGTCGTGCCCTTCGAGGCGGCCTTCGTGACCTTCACCGCGCCGTCCCAGAGGGCCGACGGAAGGGCGAAGGCGGCGGACTTCGTGAGTTCCTTCGCCTTTCGCACCTGCTTCTGGACGGGCTCGGTGTGCCAGAGCTTGCCCACGCCCGCCTTGATCTGCTCGTACCGCTCGCGCCCGGCGCGCGTGCCGAAGACGTACCCCGCGGCGAACCCCACGACGATCCCGAACTTGCCTCTCATGGTGCTCCTCACGGTCGAAACGGTGTGATGTAGGTCCCAGGGTAACGCCGTATGCCGCGGCGGGCATCCGCTCTTGCCAGAGGCGCCCCAGGCTGGTATCGCCGCGTCACGCGGAGCGGTCGGCTCCCCACAGGACGCTGGTGCGCAGGCGATCGACCTCGGCGACCGTGTCGGCGACCACCTGCGCGACGCCGCTCCCCGCGAGACTCGCGCCGACGACCGCGAGACCCGGGTGCTCGTTCACCGCGGCACGGACGGCGGCGACCCGCTCGGCATGGCCGAGGGCGGATGCCGGCGGTGCCGCGTCGACCCGGCGCAGCGCGCTCGCCCGCGGGGTGCCCATCGCGACCCCGAGGAGCCCCCCCGCGGCGCGCGCGGCATCCGTCGCGGCGTTGTCCGCGTCGCGCGTCGGATCGGCGGGCAGCGTCACGCGGACGACGTGGCGCCCGGGACCGGCCGCGGCGGCGAGCCACGGCCAATCGACGGTCGGAAGGGTGAGGGCGACCGCGTCGGTCGGGCCGGGATCGAGGGGATACACCGCCCGGCCGCGCGGCGCGGCATCGAGCGCGGGGGCATCGACGACGAGGGTCACGACATCGCGCAGGGTGGTGGAGATCGGCTCGGTCCGAATCCCCGCCGTCGCCAGCAGCGCGGATGCGGCGACGGACGGAGACGCCAGGATCACGACATCGGCGACGAGAACGCCGACGCCGTCGGAGGTCGAGGCGTCGTCGAGCGCGATCGTCCAGGCATCCTCGCGCGTGAGCGTCACCGGGCGGACACCGGTGCGGAGGTGCGCGCCGAGGTCGCGGAGGCGCTGGACGAGAGCGTCGGGCAGCCGGCCGTAACCTCCGCGGAGCGTCGTGCGGCGGGGCTCGTCGTCGGGCAGGAGGTCGAGGGCCGCCCCCGCGAGCGATCCGGTGCGGGTGAGCGCGGTGCTGAGGCCCGGCGCCGCGACCTCGACGTCGATGTTGTCCGGGTCGGTGCTGTACAGCCCGCGCGTGACCGGCGCGACGAGGCGGTCGGCGACGAGGTCGCCCATGCGCGTACGCACGAGGCGGCCGAGACTGCGCTCGTGCCCGATCGTCAGCGGCGGGCGCAGGCGGTCGAGGTAGGCGCGCCACGTGCCTCGCCATCCGATGACCCTGCGCACGTCGTCGGCCCACGGGTTCGCCGGGATGCCGAGGACCGTCCGTGTCGGCAGCGGCGCCGCCCCACCCGCGTTCGCACCGCCCGCCTTCGCACCACCGGCCTTCGCACCGCCGGCCTTCGCACCACCGGGAAGCCCCGCGATCCAAGCCGGGTGCGCGGCGGCATCCTCCACCTCGGGCAGCAGGCGCAACTCGTCGAGCAGCGCGTGCAGGGCAGGGGATGCCGGGGGGAACGCGTCGGCGACGAGATCGACCGGCAGCCCGTCGAGTTCCACCGTCTCGACAGCACCCCCGAAACGTTCCGCGCTCTCCAGCACGGTCACGTGCGCGCCGATCTTCGCCCATTCCAGCGCCGCGACGAGTCCCGCGACACCCCCGCCGACGACGGCGACGTGCGTGCGGCGTGCGCGGGCCAGGAGGTCCGGGTCCTGCGGGTCGGGACGCGGGTGGTCGAGGTCAGGGTCGTCGGGCGCGGCCATGGCATCCATCCTCCCACCGCCGGCCGGGGACGCGCCGGGACCTGAGCGGCCGCGCGTGGGACGATGGATGCCATGGCCCTGCACATCACCGACGACGACGCCGCCGACGCGCTGCTCACGCAGAACCCGCTCGCGCTTCTGATCGGCATGCTCCTCGACCAGCAGATCGCGATGGAGACGGCCTTCACCGGCCCGTTGAAGATCGAGCAGCGCACCGGGTCGCTCGACGCGGCATCCCTCGCGGCGTACGACCCGGACGCCTTCGTCGAGGTCTTCAAGGAGACGCCCGCCGTCCACCGGTTCCCGGGGTCGATGGCCGGGCGCGTGCAGGCGCTCAGCCAGGCGCTCGTCGACGATTGGGGTGGGGATGCCGCCGCGCTCTGGACGTCGGGTGAGCCCGACGGGGCGACAGTCCTGAAGCGCCTGAAGGCGCTCCCCGGCTTCGGCGAGCAGAAGGCCAAGATCTTCCTCGCGCTGCTCGGCAAGCAGTACGGCTTCACGGGGTCGGGGTGGCGCGAGGCATCCGCCCCCTATGGCGACGAGGGGTCGTACCGCTCCGTCGCCGACATCACCTCGCCCGAGAGCCTGACCAAGGTGCGGGAGTACAAGCGCGCCGCGAAGGCCGCCGCCAAGGGCTGAGGCCCGCGGCCACCTCACCTCACCTCACCTCACCAAGGCAGGAGATCTCACCGAGACAGGATGCCTACCCGCGCGGCGGTCCTGTGTGCGCGATATCTCCTGCGTCGGTGATCCACCCCGCGCCCCCGCCCCCGCGAGGCCGCACGCCGGACATCGACGGGTTATCCACACCCCGCCACCTCCCGCGCCGTGAGCGCCGCTACCGTGAAGGGCATGCGTCGGCATCTGCGATGGATCGTCCCCGCCCTCCTCGCGGCGGCCGTCTATCTCCTCGCGATGTGGGGTGTCACCGCTCTCGCGGGGCCCGACCGCTCGCCGACGCCCAACGAGACACTCGGAGCACTCGGGCTTCTCGCCGTCGCGTTCGTCGGCCCGCTCGTGCTCGTCGTCGTCGCCATCGTCCAGGGCGTGAAGACCTACCGCGCAGCGCGACGGCGGCGCGGGCACTTCAGCAAGGGCGAACTGCGTCTGGCCGGAGAGCGCGCCGCCCATCAGCACGCGTGGGACAACGCCCGCGCGCTGCGCGCCACGCTGCTCCGCCGCGAGGTACCGGCCTCGATCGATCAATGGGATCTCGCACCCTACGCCGGAGAGCTGTTCTTCGCCGCCGTGCCGACCTCTTATGCCCGCTACTACGGCACCGACGCCCGTTACACGACGACATCGAGCTTCGCGTACGGCAGTCCCGCCTTCGTACTGGGCGTCATGGCAATCACTGGCATCGGCAACGCAGCGTCGCGATCGGCTGCGCGGCAGCAGGCCCGCGAGCAGTGGCGCGACTGGCAGCAGGCGCACGTGCTCGTCAGCAACCACCGGCTCGCCGTCCGCACAGCTGAAGGCTGGCTCAGCTTCGACTACGGGGCGATGACCGCCGTGTATCCCGAGGTCGCCGCGAACACCCTGGTGTGCGAGTTCCCCGGCGTCGCACCCCTCCTCCTTCAAGGCCCGCACGCGCCGCTCGCAGCGGTGATGTCGGTCTTCGCCACCCGCGGAGCGGACGGCCTCGCGAGGCATCCGTCACTCTCCGCGCTCGACTGACGCGACGGCTCGCGCCGCTTGCGCCGACACTCCTCACGGCCACAGGAGATCTCACCGAGACAGGATGCTTACCCGCGCGGCGGTCCTGTGTGCGCGATATCTCCTGCGTCGGTGATCCACCCCGCCGCCCCACGCCCTCGCGCCGCGCGCGTCAGGCGCCGCGCAGGCGCTCGGCGAGGTAGTTGACGAGATCCGCCAGGTCGACGCGCTGCTGCGCCATCGTGTCGCGATCGCGGACGGTGACGGCCTCGTCCTCGAGCGAGTCGAAATCGACCGTGACGCAGTACGGGGTGCCGATCTCGTCCTGGCGGCGATAGCGGCGCCCGATCGCGCCGGCGTCATCGAAGTCGACGTTCCAGCCCTGCGCACGCAGCGCATCGGCGACCTGACGCGCGAGCGGCGAGAGCTTCTCGTTGCGCGAGAGCGGCAGCACCGCGACCTTGACCGGCGCGAGGCGCGGGTCAAGGGCCAGGACGGTGCGGGTGTCGGTGCCGCCCTTCGCGTTCGGCACCTCCTCTTCGCGGTACGCGTCGACGAGGAACGCCATCATCGCGCGCGTCAGACCGAAAGAGGGCTCGATGACGTACGGCACGTAGGTCGTGCCGGATGCCTGGTCGAAGTACTGCAGCTTCTGCCCCGACGCCTCGATGTGCGACGAGAGGTCGTAATCGGTGCGATTGGCGACGCCCATGAGCTCGCCCCACTCCTTGCCGGCGAAGCCGAAGCGGTACTCGACGTCGATCGTGCCCGCCGAGTAGTGCGCCCGCTCGTCCTCGGGGACGTCGAACTGCCGCAGATTCTCGGGATCGATGCCGAGCTCGATGAACCAGTCCCAGCAGGCTTTCACCCAGTGCTCGAACCACTCCTGGGCCTCCTCCGGAGGCGTGAAGTACTCGATCTCCATCTGCTCGAACTCGCGCGTGCGGAAGATGAAGTTGCCGGGCGTGATCTCGTTGCGGAACGCCTTGCCCACCTGGCCGATGCCGAACGGCGGCTTCTTGCGCGACGCGGTGAGGACGTTCGAGAAGTTCACGAAGATGCCCTGTGCGGTCTCGGGGCGCAGGAAGTGCAGGCCCGACTCGTCATCGACGACGCCCAGATACGTCTTGACGAGACCCGAGAACGCCTTCGGCTCGGTGTACTGCCCCTTCGTACCGCAGTTCGGGCAGGGAATGTCGGCGAGGCCGTTCTCGGCGGCGCGACCCTTGCGCGCCTCGAAGTCCTCGATGAGGTTGTCGGCGCGGAAGCGCTTGTGGCAGTGCAGACACTCCACGAGCGGGTCGGTGAAGGTCGCGACATGGCCGGATGCCTCCCACACGCGCTTCGGGAGGATCACCGACGAGTCGAGGCCCACCATGTCGCCGCGACCACGGACGAAGGTCTGCCACCACTGCCGACGGATGTTCTCCTTGAGCTCGGTGCCGAGGGGACCGTAGTCCCAGGCGGAACGCGAGCCGCCGTAGATCTCACCGGCCTGGAACACGAACCCGCGGTGACGGGCGAGGGCGATGACTTTGTCGAGGCGGGAGGGCTCGGCCACAGGTGGCTCCAAATGGTCGTGTGCGCGAAAGCGCGAGAAGGCGGATGCCGGGGGCGCCGGGGGTGCACCGGCATCCCTCGATTCTACCGACGTCGGCGCCGCGCTCCGCGGCGGGTCCCAGATGACGGGGTGCCAGATCAGGGGATGCGGTGCCCCGCGGCGCGGAAGAGCTCGTACCACTCCGGGCGGGTGAGCGGGAGGTCCGACCCCGCGGCCGCTTCTGTGACCCGTTCGGGGGTCGTGGTTCCGAGCACCACCTGCATGCCCGCGGGATGCCGGGTGATCCAGGCGGTCGCGATCGCGAGGGGCGTCACGGCGTATTGCGCCGCCAGGCGGTCGATGACGGCGTTCAGGTCGGCGTAGGCCGGCGAACCGAGGAACACCCCGGCATCCGTCCCCGACTGCAGCGGCGACCACGCCTGGATCGTGATGCTGTTCACGCGGCAGTAGTCGACGATGCCGCCGCCGTCCTCGGTGACCGCCTGCGCGAACCCGGACATGTTCGCCGCTACGCCCTGCGCGATGATCGGCGAGTGCGGGATCGACAGCTGCAGCTGGTTCGCGACGATCGGCTGGCGCACCGCCGTCCGCAGCAGATCGATCTGGCGCGGCGTGTGGTTGGAGACGCCGAAGGCGCGTACCTTGCCGCTCTGTTCGAGGTCGTCGAACGCGCGCGCGACCTCGTCGGGCTCGATGAGCGGATCGGGCCGGTGCAGCAGCAGGATGTCGAGGTAGTCGGTGTCGAGCGCCTGAAGCGAGCCCTGGACGGAGCGCACGATGTGGTCGTACGAGAAGTCGTAGTACGGGCCGTCCTTGACGATGCCGGTCTTCGACTGGATCGTGATCTCGGCACGCTCGGACGGGCTCAGCCGCATTGCTTCGGCGAACCGGCGCTCGCACGCGTGCAGCTGCGGCCCGTAGATGTCGGCGTGGTCGAAGAAGTCGATGCCGGCGTCGCGCGCGGCGCCGACGAGCGTGCGCACCTCGTCGTCGCTCGACTCGGCGATGCGCATGAGCCCGAGGACGACGTTCGGGACGGTGGAGGCGGTGGGGCCGAGGGGGACGGTGGTGACGGCAGGCATCCGTCGACTCTAATCGCGCGCGCCGGTGCGGTCGAGGCCCCTCGCGGTCCGGGCGCCCCCGTGTCAGGGTGAAGGGCATGGATGCACGTGAGGTTCGCTGGCCCGCCGCCCCCGTCGCCGACTGGGAGGACACGCGCGACACGCTGCAGTTGTGGACGCAGATGGTCGGCAAGCTCCGACTGGAGCTCACCCCGAAGGTCAACCACTGGTGGAACGTGCCGCTGTACGTGGATGCCCGGGGTCTGACCACCTCGCTCATGCCGTGCGGCGCCCACGGGCTCGAGGTGCGCTTCGACTTCTCCGGTCGCACGGAGTCGGGCGGCCACGAGCTCGTCTTCGAGCGCACCGACGGCGCGACGCGCACCATCGCCCTGCGCCCCCGCACGGTCGCCGACTTCTACGGGGAGTTCGTGGAGGCGCTCGCCGCGCTCGAGGTGCCCGCGACCATCTACCCCGTGCCGGTCGAACTCGCCGTGGCGATCCCGTTCGCCGACGACGAGACCCACGCCTCCTACGATCCCGCGGCGGTGACGCGGTTCTGGCGGACGCTGATCACGGCATCCGAGGTCATGAACGACTTCCGCGCCGAGTGGGACGGCAAGGGCAGCCCCGTCCACTTCTTCTGGGGCGCGTTCGACCTCGCGGTCTCGCGCTTCAGCGGCCGCCCCGCGCCGCAGCACCCGGGCGGCGTCCCGAACTGCCCCGACTGGGTCATGTACGAGGCGTACGACGCCGAGGTCTCCAGCGCCGGCTACTGGCCGGGCGGCGCCGACGAGGGCGCGTTCTACTCGTACACCTACCCCGAGCCCGAGGGCTTCCGCGAGCGCGATCTCGGGGTCGAGGGAGCGTACTTCGACACCGCGCTCGGCGAGTTCGTCCTCCCCTATCGCGCGGTGCGCGAGGCGGACGACCCCGACGCGCTACTCCTGGCGTTCCTCGAGGCGACGTACCGGGCGGGCGCCGAGACGGCGGGCTGGCCGCAGGCGACGGATGCCGCGACAGGTGCCGAGGGGCCCGGCGTCAGCTGACGAACGTGATGGTCGCGGGGTAGCGGTACCACTCGCCCTTGTTGGCTTTCAGCGCCGCGATGATCGAGAAGACGATGTTGAGCACCCAGATCGCGGCGAGCAGGAAGAATCCGATGACGACGATCGTCAGGATGCCTGCCACGATGCTGGCGATGAGCAGCGTGAGCTGGAAGTTGAGCGCCGTCGCGGTGTGTGCGCGCACGAACGGACCGCGGTCCTTGAAGACGAGGTAGCCGATCAGCGCCGACCAGAAGCCGAGGAAGATGCCGCCGACGTGCACGAGTGTCGCCCACATCCGCTCGTCGGCGGGATTCATCGGCTGCGGCCCCGGGGCTGCGCCGTACGGAGGCTGCGGAGGATACGGCGGGTTGGTCATGGCACCCAGCCTACGGGGATGCGGGGGCACCGGCCGGGCGCGTGTCGGGGAACCTCGATAGGGTCGAAGGACAGCTCGATCCCCCTCGACACAGCTCGACCCCTCGACAAAGCTCGACCCCTCGACAAAGCTCGACCCCTCGACAAAGGAGCCCCGTGGACGTCTTCGCCGCCGGGGGCACCATCGTGATCGTCTCGATCGCCGTGGTCGCCGCCATCATCCTGCTGATCTTCCTGCTCATCATGGTGCGGGCCTGGTACAAGGTGGCCAAGGCCGACCAGGCGCTCGTCGTCGTCGGTCGCAACCAGAAGAACGCCTCGGGAGAGTCCTCGCGCATCTCCGTCATCACCGGGGGCGGCGCCCTCGTCAACCCGCTGACGCAGCGCGCCGAGATGATCTCGCTGCGCGCGCGGCAGATCAAGATGGAGCCGACGGCCCAGGCATCCAACGGCGTCACGGTGAACGTGTCGGGCGTCGCGCTCGTGAAGATCGGCTCCGACCCCGAGTTCGTCCGTCGCGCGGCCGAGCGCTTCCTGTCGCAGGACGGTGCGATCGAGCAGTTCACGACCGAACAGCTCGAGGGCGCGCTGCGCGGCGTCGTCGCGACCCTGACCGTCGAGCAGCTCATGAAGGACCGGCAGAAGCTGTCGGACCAGATCGCCGAGGGCATCAAGAGCGACCTGCTTGCGCAGGGCCTCATCCTCGACTCGTTCCAGATCCAGGGCATCACCGACAAGAACGGCTACATCGACGCGCTGGGCGCGACCGAGGTCGAGCGGGTGCGCCGCGAGGCCGACGTCGCCCGCATCAACGCGGCCCGCGAGGTGCGCGCCCGCCAGATCGCGACCGACGAGCAGAACCTCGTCGAGCAGACCGCGTTCGACAAGAACTCCGCCGCAGCCGCCGCCGAGGTCGGTCGCGCCCGCGCCGAGGCCGAGCAGGCCGAAGCGCTCGCCCGCGCCGAGCGCGAGCAGGCCGTTCTGCTCCAGGGCGCCGAGAACAAGCAGGCTCAGCTCGACGCCGACATCAAGAAGGTCGCCGACGCGTCGCTCTACGAGCGGCAGCGGGCGGCGGATGCCGCGGCCTACAGCGAGGTCAAGGCGGCCGAGGCGCGCGCCCAGATCGCGGCGCAGGAGGCCGAGGCCACCCGCCTGCGCGCGCAGGCCGAAGCCGAGTCGGTGCGCCTCGTCGGTGAGGCGCGGGCCGCGGCGATCGAGGCCGAGGCCGAGGCGCTCTCGCGCAACCAGGAAGCTCTCCTCGCGCAGCGCGCGCTCGAGGCGCTCGTGCCGATGATGACCGAGTTCGCGCGTGGCTTCGACAAGGTCGGCTCGATCACCGTCCTCGGCGGCGAGGGCGCGTCGTCGCACATGGCGGCCGAGTCGGCGTCGAGCATGCGCGCGTCGTTCGACGCGATCGAGGCGGCGACGGGCATCGACCTGCGCCAGGTCATCCAGGGTCAGGCGACGGGGCGCGGAATCGCGCAGGGCATCCGCGAGGATGCCGCCGGCTCCGCGGCGCGAGGCGATGCGGGTGACGCGCAGGCGACCGACGCCGCCGACGCGTTCGCGGCGGCAGCCGAGCGACCGACCACTCCGCCGCCGAGCGCCTGACGACACCTCACCCGTACCCGCACCACGCCGTCACCCACGTCAGCAACCGGGCCTTCAGGTCGGGCGGTGCCGCGAGCGTCACCTGACCTGGCGTCCCGTCGACGGTGACGTCGAGGGTGAAGACGGTGCCGCGCTTGTCCTCTGCACGGCGTGCGGATCGCACCGCGCCGGCACGAGCGGCAGCGTGACCGTGGCCGCCGGGCGGGCATCGCCGGCGATGTCGATATCGAGCGCCAGGAGCCCGGCATCCACCCCGATGAAGCTCAAGAGGTTCGTCTCGCGGATGCCGGTGACCTCGAGCGCGCCCTCCTCTGATCGGGGGACGACGGAGAGCTGGAGCTCGGCGGGCTGACCCGCGGCAGACGGGGTGAAGGCGCCGAACCCGACGTCCGCCATCTCAGCGACCCGGGCCGCGGCACAGTCTCGCGCGTGGAGCGCATCGAGGAACGGGAACACCTCCGCGGCCGGGGCCGATGCCGTGCCCGCGCGCCCATCGATTTCGTAGTCGACCGTGACGGTCGAGCGCGGGGCGTTGGTCGCCGAGGCATCGCTGTCGCTCCCGCACGCGGCATCCGGCAGCTGCACCCGCACGTTCAGGGTCGCGCCCGCCGCGACGGTCGACGTGCGCTCGATGACGCGCGTCGCCGACCCCGCGAACCGCGGGTCGTCAAGGCGCACCGCGCCGATGCGGATTGTGCCGTCGGTGCCGTTCCGGATCTGGACCTGCGCCTGCCGCTCCGCGACGTCCGACCGGAGCTGGGTCACCGCGACGGTGATGCCCTGCGGCAGCGCGCCGTCGGCGGCGGTCGGCACCGGCGCGGGCGCGTCCGCAGCGCACCCTGCGAGCATCATCGCGACGAGCGCCACCCCGAGTGCGCGAGCCGTCTTCAGTCCCCCGGGACGTAGCACCCCCGATATCGGCGGTTGTCGGCCTGCACGCTGTCTCCCGGACTGAATACGCAACACCAGCTCGCCGGCACCGCCCGCGGTGGGACACAATTCAGGCAGAGTCGCCCGCCCGAGCCCCCGAAACGGCGGACGACGCCGTTCTGCCTGAGTTGTGTTCCGCTCCGCTCGCCAGACCGGCATGTGCACCGCCGCTCAGCCCCGCTCAGCGCCGCTCAGCGGCGCAGCTCGACGCGCGCGACGGTCGCATCATCGAGCGCGACGGGGTCGATCTCGACGCCGATGCCGGGCCCGGTCGGCACCCGCACGTGCCCGTCCTCGAGGACGATCGGCTCGGTCACGACGTCGCGCGTGTAGAACCTGTTCGACGCCGACACGTCGCCCGGCAGCGTGAACCCCGGGAGCGCGGCGAGTGCCGCGTTCGCCGCGCGGCCGATACCGGTCTCGAGCATTCCGCCGCACCAGACCGGTACACCGGCGTCGCGGCACAGATCATGGACGCGCACGGCCTCGAGGTAGCCGCCGACCCGGCCGGCTTTGATGTTGATCACGGATGCCGCGCGAAGCGCCAGGGCGTCGGCGGCCGCCTTCGCCGACACGATCGACTCGTCCAGACACACGGGCGTGTGCAGGCGCGCCGCGAGGGTCGCGTGGTCGACGATGTCGTCCTCTTGGAGCGGCTGCTCGATGAGAAGGAGGTCGAACCGGTCGAGCTCGGCGAGGATCTCGACGTCGGCGAGGGAGTACGCGGAATTGGCATCGACCTGCAGGGGAATCGCGCCGAAGGCATCCCGCACCGCCGCCGTGTCGACGACGTCCCGCCCGGGTTTGATCTTGATCTTGATGCGGACGTACCCCTCCTCCAGGTAGCGGCCGACCGCCTCGACGAGCGCCGCCGGATCGCGCTGGATGCCGACCGACACGCCGCTCGGGATGCGGTCACGTACGACGCCGAGATACTCCCCGAGCGGCCGCCCCTCGGCGCGGAGCGCGGCGTCGAGCACGGCGAGCTCGAGTCCGGCCTTGACCATCCGGTGCCCGACGAAGGGCTCCAGGATGCCGGAGACGTCCTCCGGCGCGAGGGTCCCGGCATCCGGACTCCCGGCATTCAGCAGCGCCGGCACGAGAAAGCGCTGCGCGACGTCCCACGCGCCCTGCGTGTACTCGCTCGAGTACAGCGGTGCCTGCTGGGTGACGATCTCGCCCCAGCCGTCGCCGCCCGCCGTTCGCGCGCGGACGACGATCACCTCGCGCTCGGTCTCGGTGCCGAACGATGTCGTGAACGGCGAGACGAGCGGAAGGTGCAGGACGCGCAACTCGACCGCCTCGAGGCGGACCGGGGCGGCGGGGCGGGCGATCGGCATGGGGTCAGGCTACGCCGGGAGTCGCGGCGTTACGACGCTCGTCAGTCGTCGACGACGGTGACCGTGACGTCGATGTTGCCGCGCGTCGCGTTCGAGTAGGGGCACACCTGGTGCGCCGCGTCGGCGAGCTGCTGCGCGACGGCGGGGTCGACCTCGGGGATGTTGACCTCGAGCTCCACGGCGAGCCCGAATCCGCCCTGACCGTTCGACCCGATGCCGACGCGCGAACCGACGGTCGATCCGTCGATGGCGACCTTCTGCGCGCGGGCGACGGCCTGGAGTGCGCTGTGGAAGCACGCGGCGTAGCCGGCGGCGAACAGCAGCTCCGGGTTCGGGGCGCCCCCGGCGCCGCCCATCTCCTTGGGTACGCGCACGTCCGTGTCGAGGATGCCGTCCGCCGTGCGGACGTGGCCGTTGCGGCCGTCTCCGGTGGCGAGTGCTTCGGCGGTGTAGACGATGTCCATGGGGATGATTCCTTTCGATGGGGGACTTTCGACGGCGACCTGGCCGCCCGCGGTGTGCGGCAGCAGGATGCCGCGGCTCAGGCGGCCGTGCGCAGCTGCGCGGCGAGCGCGCGCATGTTCTCGGTGATGGCGCCGAGACGCTCGAGCAGGTCGCGGGGGTGGCCCGTTCCGTCGAGAAAGGCGCGCACGAGGCATCCGGCGGCCTCGCGCACGGCGGCGAGCGTCGCACGACCCTCACTCGTAAGCGCGACCCGGACGACGCGCTCGTCGACAGTGTCGCGGCGGCGGGAAGCGAATCCGCGCGCCTCGAGGCGGCGCAACAGCGGCGAGAGCGTCCCGGAGTCGAGGTGCATCTCGTCGCCGAGATCCGACACGGTGCGACCGCCGGCATCGTCCGCGGCCAAGACGACCATCGCGAGGTACTGCGGGTAGGTGAGGCCCCACGGCTTCAGCACCTCGCGGTACGCCTGCGTCGTCGCGTGCGAGGCGGTATACATCGCGAAGCAGACGTAATCGTCGATCTCCGAGGTCATGACTTCATGGTTGCACGCAATTGAATTGCGCACAACCTTTCCGATGCGCGTCTCAGAGTGCGTACGCGTCGGGGTCGTCGGGCCGGGGCGCGCGCAGCGCCGCCGGAAGCGGCCACGGCAGCGTGACCCGCTCGGTCGGACGGCTGACGTCGCCGAAATCCTCGGCCTTGACGACGATGCGCTCGGGTGTCACCTCGAGCAGCCGCACGCGGAGGGGCACCGCGCCCTCGCGCTCGAGCACCCACGGGTCGGCGAGGTACGCGAGACCGCGGCGCTCGATCGCGTCTTCGGCATCCAGCCATTCGGCATCCGCCACGACCTCGCGTCCGAGCAGGTCGAGCGCCCGCCACCGCTCGCCGTCGGGCAGGATCCAGCCGACGAGCTCACCGTCTCCCCGCCGGTGCGGCGTCGCGCCGTCGAGGGTCCCACCCGCCGCGCTCACGGCACCTGCGCGAACGCCCGCACCGGGAACGTCCCGAAGCCTTCGACGGCGGGCGGGGCGGCGGTGAACAGAGCGCCCGAGGCGGGCAGGTCGCCGAGCCGGGTGAGGTGCTCGACCACATGCACGCCGGCGCCGAGCAGCAGCGTGTGCGCGGGACGTTCGCCGCCCGACTCGGTGTCGTCGATGTTCACGGAGTCGATGCCCACGAGCGTCGCGCCGTCATCGATCAGTCGCCGGGCGCCCTCGGCTGTGAGGAACGGCGCGCCGCGGCCGTACTCCGGGGCGCCGAAGTGTCGGTCCCACCCCGTGTGGATCAGCACAGCGGCGCCCTGGAGGTCGCGGTCCGCGAACGCCTCGGGCCCGATGCCGCGGCGCTCGGCGGTCCAGGCCTCGGTCAGGTGGAACACCTCCGCCCGCAGTCCGACGAGCGTCGAGAGGTCGAGCCCGGCGAGGTCGGGCCCGTCGAGGTAGCGGTGGAAGGGGGAGTCGAGGTACGTGCCGGTGTTGCCGATCATCGTGATGACGTCCATCGCGAACTCGGTGCCGGGCGCGTACGTCGCGCGAGAATTCTCGCGCGTGAGGAACGGCGTGATCTCGGGGGCCGGGAGCCCGGGGTACGTCACGAGCCCGGCGCGGATCGGGTGGCTGAGGTCGACGACGGAAAGAGGTGCGGTCACGGGGTCAGCCTAGGGTCGCGGCCGGCGCTCCGCGCTCAGCGCCTCCCGAAGAGGTACCCGCGCGCATCGTCGAACCCGACGACGGCGAACCCGTCCTCGTGCAGCCCGAGGAACGCATCGCGCACCCGGTAGCGCCACTCGAGCGCTTCTGCGGGGTCGGTCAGGCGCAGGGTCTCGATGTCGGGCGGCACGGCGACCGTGGTCACGACGTCCTCTTCGCGAGGTGAGCGCGCGGGGGCGGCGAGCGCCCACGAGACCATCAGCCGGTCGGTCTCATCGCCGCGATTGACGGCGTCGTCCATCGGTCCGTACTGATCGACCAGATACTCGGTGACGCGCGCGCCCAGCACCCGCAGATTGAAGTGCGCGTTGCGGGCGACGAGCGGATCGAACGTCCACGTGATGTGCCCCACCGACCGCGCGAACGCCCAGTCGCGCTGATGCTGCTTGAGCAGTCGCCCGAGTCCCTGCGAGCGGTGACCCGCCAGCACCCCGGTCACGTGCGAGTGCATGGACCGTTGGGCAGGTTCGGCGAAGAAGGCGACGGATGCCCCGATCATCCGCTCCTCGCCGCCCGCGGCATCGGCGGCGTAGAGGCCGACCGCGTAGTTGCCCGAGTGCGCGAGCGCGCGGATGAGGTTCGGCGGCATCCCACCCCGCTCGCCCCACACGTCGTCGAGGACCGCCGCAGCGGCGAAGACCTCCTCGACGGTCTCGAGGGGGCGGATCGTGACTCCGATCGGGGTCTGCACGTCGTCGTCGGCCATAGCGCCACCCTAGGCCCCGTCCATCCGCGGCGCCGAACACGCATGCCCGAGCGCGGGCGCGAGTACTCTCGTCGGCATGAGTTCCCGCAATCCCGTGGCACCCACCCCTGAATCCGAGGGCGACAGCGACACCCGATTCTTCGGGCAGCCCCGCGCACTCGCCAACATCTTCGGCGTCGAGATGTGGGAGCGCTTCAGCTTCTACGGCATGCAGGGGATCCTGCTCATCTACCTGTACTACTCGGTGACCGACGGCGGCCTCGGCATGGACCGCGGCATCGCCGGCGGCATCGTCGGCGCCTACGGCGGCGCGGTCTATCTTTCGACGATCCTCGGCGCATGGGTCGCCGACCGCATCCTCGGCCCCGAGAAGGTGCTGTTCTCCAGCGCGATCGTCATCATGTGCGGCCACATCGCGCTCGCCCTCCTCCCCGGATTTCTCGGCGTCGGCGTCGGTCTCGTCCTCGTCGCGGTGGGATCCGGTGGTCTCAAGGCCACGGCGACGAGCCTCGTCGGCATGCTCTATTCCGCCGACGATCCGCGCAGGGATGCCGGATTCTCGCTCTTCTACCTCGGCATCAACCTCGGCGCGTTCGCCGGCCCGCTTCTGACGGGCCTCCTGCAGTCGACCCTCGGGTTCCACTGGGGCTTCGGGCTCGCCGCGGTCGGCATGGCCCTCGGTCTCACCCAGTACGCGTTCGGACGGAAGAACCTGCCGGCCGAGGCATCCCACGTGCCCAACCCGCTCCCGAAGAGCCGCTATCCCCTGATGACCGGGGTCGCGGTGGCGGGGATCGCGGTCATCGTGCTGCTCATCGCGATCGGCGTCATCCGCGCCGACAACCTCGCGATCGTCGTCATCGTCGTCGTCATCGCCGCGGCGATCGCGTACTTCGTCGTCATCCTCTCGAGCCGCCGCATCACCGGCGTCGAGCGGAGCCGCGTCTGGGGCTTCCTGCCGCTGTTCATCACGTCGGTCGCCTTCTGGTCGCTGTATCAGCAGCAGTTCACGGTGCTCACCGTCTACTCCGACAAGCGCCTCGACCGGAACCTCTTCGGCTGGGAGATGCCGGTGTCGTGGGTGAACTCCATCAACCCGATCTTCATCATCATCCTCTCGGGCGTCTTCGCCGCGATCTGGACGAAGCTCGGCACTCGCCAGCCCTCGACGCCGGTGAAGTTCGGATTGGCGACGATCGTCATGGGCGTCGCGTTCCTCCTGTTCCTGCCCTTCGCCGGCGGCGGCGAGAACTCGACGCCGCTGATTGCGATCGTCGGCATCCTGTTCGTCTTCACCGTCGCCGAGCTGCTCCTCTCGCCGGTCGGGCTCTCGGTCACGACGAAGCTCGCGCCCGACGTCTTCCACACGCAGATGGTGGCGCTCTTCTTCCTCTCCGTGTCGCTCGGCACGGCGATCGCCGGAGAGCTGTCGAAGGTGTACGACCCCGACAACGAGGTGCCGTACTTCCTCACCCTCGGTGCCGTCGCGATCGTCATCGGCATCCTGCTGCTCGTGTCGGTGAAGCCGGTGCTGAAGCTCATGCGCGGCGTGCGCTGACCGTCGCGGAGCGTCATACGACGTGAGCCGCGAGGGGCGCGGTCGTAGGCTGAACGCGCCCGTCGCGTCCGTCCAAGTCGTGTCCGTCGAAGGAGAGTCATGCCCATCGCCACCACCACCTCGGGGAGCCTCCCGCGCACCCCCGCGCTCATCGAGGCGAACGCCGCACGGCCCGTCGCCGACGACGGCTTCACGCTGCTGTCGACCCCCGGGGTGGACGCGCTGACGACGACCGCGGTGGCCGATGTCGTACAGCGGCAGCGGGATGCCGGGATCACCCTCGTCGGCGACGGCGAGTTCGGCAAGGCGATGTCGAACCCGGTCGACTACGGCGCCTGGTGGGGCTACTCGTTCCAGCGGGTCGGCGGGCTCTCGCTCACCGAGGTCAACGCGTTCACAGAGCCGCCCGTGGCGTCCTCTCCCGGCGACGTGCGCCTGACGAGCTTCCTCGACCGCCGCGACCGACAACGCTTCCCCGCCGTCTATGCCGAGGCGGTCGAGACCGGCACGGGGGCGACCGCGTTTCCGACGACGACCGGCCCGCTCGTGTACCGCGGGCAGGATGCCGTGGCCTCCGACATCCGCAACCTGCAGGCTGCGCTGAAGCCGGGAGAGCAGGGCTTCCTCACCGCGATCGCCCCGGGTTCCGCCTCGCGTGTGCGCAACGACTACTACGCGAGCGACGAGGAGCACATCTTCGCGTGGGCCGACGCGCTCCGCGAAGAGTACCGGGCGATCGTCGAGGCGGGACTCATCCTGCAGCTCGACGACCCGTCGCTCGCCGAGAACTTCGACCAGATCAGCCCCGAGCCCTCGATCGCCGACTACCAGGCGTTCACCAAGATCCGGGTCGACGCGATCAACCACGCGATCGCAGGACTGCCGAAGGATCAGATCCGCCTGCACGTGTGCTGGGGATCGTGGCACGGCCCGCACACGACCGATGTGGCGCTCGCCGACATCCTGCCGGTCGTGCTGACCGCGAATGTCGGGGCGATCTCGTTCGAAGCGGGAAACGTCCGTCACGAACACGAAGCGGGGGCGTGGGCGGATGCCGCGGCCTCCGGCATCCTGCCCGACGACGTCGTCCTGGTGCCCGGTGTCGTCAGCCACGCGACCAACGTCGTCGAGCATCCCGAGCTGGTCGCTCAGCGTCTGCGCCGCTACGTCGACATCGTCGGAGCGGACCGCGTGGTCGGCTCGACCGACTGCGGCCTCGGCGGGCGCATCCACCCCGACATCGCGTGGGCGAAGCTCGAGGCCCTGGGCGAGGGCGCCCGCCGCGTCTGACGCGCGCTCTGTCCGCCCTCCCCCTTTCTCACCTCCCCTCAACCTCGCCCCCACCACGCCTCAACCTCCCCTCGCCACCCCGCGAAAGGTCGTAACCGGCGGACGGCGGATGCCGTGACCGGGCGCGCGCTGGGGCAGAATCGAAGGATGACCCCGGTCCATCACCCTCAGCTTCCCGCCGACCACGCGTGCCTCATCGTGCACGGCAGCGACAAGCCCGGGATCGTCGCCGCCGTCTCGGCGATGATCACCCGCATCGGCGGAAACATCGTGGCGTTCGACCAGTTCTCCGACGACCACCGCGGCGGCGCGTACTTCCAGCGCGTCGTGTTCCACCGCCCCGACTTCGCCGCGGACCGGCCGAGCATCGAGGCGGAGATCGGGCGGACGCTCGCCGACTTCGAGCTCGAGTGGGAGCTCACCGACCAGTCGGTGCCCAAGCGCATGGCGATCCTCGCGTCGAAGCAGGACCACTGCCTGCTCGACCTCCTCTGGCGGCACCGCCGCGGCGATCTGCCCGTGACGATCCCGATGGTGATCTCGAACCACACCACCACCGCCGAGGACGTGCGGAGCTTCGGCGTCCCGTTCTTCCACGTGCCGTCGGTCGCGGGGCCCGACAAGTCGGCATCCGAGGAGGAGATCCTGAAGCTGCTCGTCGGCAACGTCGACTTCGTGGTGCTGGCGCGCTACATGCAGATCCTCTCGCCCGAGTTCCTCGACCGCCTCGGGGTTCCGGTCATCAACATCCACCACTCGTTCCTGCCCGCGTTCATCGGCGCCGAGCCGTACAAGAAGGCGAAGGAGCGCGGGGTGAAGCTCATCGGTGCGACCTCGCACTACGTCACCGGCGACCTCGACGAGGGGCCGATCATCGAGCAGGACACCGTGCGCGTCACCCACGCCGAGTCCGCCGCCGAGCTCGCCCGCCGCGGCGCCGACGTCGAGCGCCAGGTGCTCTCGCGGGCCGTGCTGTGGCACGCCGAAGACCGCGTCATCCGCCACGGCAACCACACCATCGTCTTCTAAGCGCCCGTCTTCTCAGCGCCGCCGGGTCGCGCGCCGCATCCCCCCGCGAGACCGCGCGTTCTCGACGAAACCCGCCCAAACGACACCCGGTCTCGTCGAGAAGACAGGGTCTCGGGGGATGGCTGACGGCGCGCCACGCCGCGGGCGCGCGCGGGGGGGCGCGGGCGCGGTCGCGCGCGCGGGCGCGCGGCGGCGGGTCAGAACACGTACTCCATGAGGTCCGAGCCCAGGGCGCGGAAGGCATCGTGCGCGCGCAGACGGTGCGCGATCGACAGGTCGTCGAAGCCGACGAGCAGGGCGTAGGCAGCGCCGCCGCGCGGGCCGGCGAGCACGCCCGCCTCGGCACGGATGCCGTCGGCGCGGCCGGTCTTGTTGACGAAGAGCATCCGGTGCCGGTCGTCTTCGTGCGCGAACGGATCGAGTGCGGTCGCAGCGCCGACGAGGGCGAGGTCCTGGTTGAGGTTCAACCACTCGCCGACCTGCGCGCTCACGGCGGGAGACACGACCCGCGCGTTCACGAGCGCGGCGAAGAGCGCGGCGAGTTCCCCCGCCGACGAGATCGCGACCTGCGGGGCGTCGTCGGGCCCGCGCACATCGCGGAACCGGTCGAGCATCGCCGTCTTCTCGAGCCCGATGTCATCCATCCGCGAACGCACGGCGTCGAGCCCGACGCGGCGCACGAGCGCGTTCGCGGCCGCGGCGTCGGACGCCGCAGCCGCCAGCACCGCCAGGTCCACCACCGGAAGCGCCGGAGCCTTCAGATGCTGCCACAGTCCCCCGACCGCGACCGGCTCGACCGACCCCCGGTCGAGGATCTCGAACGGGTCGAGCTGGCCGAACTCGATCTGCGCGGCGACCTCGATGAGCAGCGGCACGACGCCGATGCCGCCGACCGGCAGCGTCAGGTGCTCGTCGCCGCTCAGCACCTCTTCGCCACTGTCGAGGTCGGTGACCTGCACCGACACCTGCGCACCGGCCGCCGACAGCACATCGAGCGCCTTCAGCGTGCCGATGAACGAGCGCTGACGTAGCGATGCCCGCCGCGGCAGTGTCCGCTCGCCGGCTGCCGCTCGGCGCGTCGTGGGGGCGGATGCCGCCGACGCGGCCGCCTCGCGCGCCGCGCGCCGCGGCGAACCATCCGCCGCCGCAGCTGCCGAACCACCCGACGCCGCACCACCAGAACCACCCGACGCCGCACCACCGGCGGGATCGCGCTGCTCCCCCGCCGCGCCGCGACGGGTCCGAGGACTCTCGGTCACCAGATCGTCACACGCTGATCGGCGTCGAGCCAGAGCGCGTCGCCTTCACCGACCTCGAACGCGTCGTAGAACTCGTCGATGTTGCGCACGATCTGGTTGCAGCGGAACTCGTTCGGCGAGTGCGGGTCGATCGTGAGGAGGCGGATGGTCTCGGCATCCCGTCCCTTCTGCTGCCAGATCTGCGCCCAGCTCAGCAGCAGGCGCTGGATGCCGGTGAACCCGTCGATCACGGGCCCGTCGCCCTCCTCACCCGTCGCGGCGAGGTGCAGGCGGTAGGCCTTGATCGCGATGCCGAGCCCGCCGAGGTCGCCGATGTTCTCGCCGATCGTGAGGGCACCGTTGACGTGGTGGTCCTCCGACAGGCCCTGGGGGACGAGCGCGTCGTACTGCGCGATGAGGGCGCTCGTGCGCTCCTCGAACGCGGCGCGGTCATCGTCGGTCCACCAGTCGCGAAGCGCCCCGGTGCCGTCGAAGGCCGACCCCTGATCGTCGAACCCGTGGCCGATCTCGTGGCCGATGACGGCGCCGATGCCGCCGTAGTTCGCGGCGGCATCGCGCTCGGTCTCGAAGAACGGGTACTGCAGGATCGCCGCGGGGAAGACGATCTCGTTCATGAGCGGGTTGTAGTACGCGTTGACGGTCTGCGGCGTCATGTACCACTCGTCGCGGTCGATCGGGCCGCCGAGCTTGGCGAGCTGGCGGTCGTGCTCCCACGCGTTCGCGCGCAGGACGTTGCCGATGAGGTCGGCGGCGTCGACCTCGAGCGCCGAGTAGTCCTTCCAAGTCGTCGGAAAACCGACCTTCGGGGTGAACGCCGCGAGCTTCTCGAGGGCGCGCTCGCGGGTCTCGGGGGTCATCCACTCGAGCGTGGAGATCGACTGCCGGTAGGCCTCGATGAGATTGGCGACGAGCTCGTCCATCTCGTCCTTCGCGGCGGGCGGGAAGTGCTGCTCGACGTAGACCTTGCCGACGGCCTCGCCCATCGCCGCCTCGACGAAACTCACCCCGCGCTTCCACCGCTCGCGGTTGACGGGCACGCCGGAGAGCTCCGTGCCGTAGAACGCGAAGTTCGCGTCGACGAAGTCGCTCGACAGGAACGCCGCCGACGCGCGAGTGAGGTGCAGCCGCAGCCACGCCTTCCAGTCGTCGAGGCGCTCATCGACGAGAAGCCCGCCGAGGCCGGCGAGCGCGCTCGGCTGGTTGACGTTGATCTCGGCGAATCCCGTCTGGTGGCCGGGCGCGACGGCATCCAACCACGGGTCGAGATCGACCCCGACGAGGGCTTCGACATCGTCCCACGTCATGAGGTTGTAGGTCGCGACGGCGTCGCGGGTGCGGACGTTGTCCCAGTGATGGCTGGCGATCTCGGTCTCGAGAGCGAGGATCCTGTCGGCCTGCGCCGCGGGCTCCGCGACCCCGGCGAGGCCGAGCACGGTGGTCGCGTACTCGCGGAACGCGGTGCGGGTGGCGTCGAAGTTCTCCAGCCGGTAGTAGCTCTCGTCGGGCAGCGACAGGCCCGACTGCACGAAGAAGACGACGTACCGCTCCGGGTTGCCGGGATCGGGCTCGATGTAGGTGCCGATCATGCCGCCGACGCCCTCGCGCTCCAGCTCGCCGACGGTGCGCAGGAGCGTCGGGATCGAGTCGATCGCGTCGACCCGCGCCAGCTGGTCGCGCAGCGGCGCCGCCCCGAGCGCCTCGATCCGCTCCGTGTCCATGAAGCTCGTGTAGAGGTCGCCGATCTTCCGCGCCTCGGTGCCGGGCTCCGCGGTCGTCGACTCCTCGACGATCGCGCGGACATCCTTCTCGGCCTGCTCGGCGATGAGGTGGAACGACCCCCACCGCGCTTTGTCCTCGGGGATCTCGGTGCGCTCCAGCCAGGCACCGTTGACGTGCCGGAAGAGGTCGTCCTGGGGGCGGATCTGGGCGCTCAACTCGGACAGCTCGATACCCGAGCGGGGAGGGTTCTCGGTCATGCATCCACCATAATCCGCGGCCGCTCGGGCGTCGTCCGGATCGGCGCCGTCACCCTCGACGCGCGTGCGCGGCGGTGCCATCATTGTCCTGCAATGTCCGCCCGGGGGAGCGGAGGGGCGTGGGCGGACCTCGCGGGACTGTCCGCGCGCGAGCGCGATGTCGTGGAGCACGTTTTGCGCGGGATGACGACCCAGCAGATCGCCGCGCAGCTCCGCCTCTCTCCCTACACGGTTCAGGATCATCTGAAAGCCGTCTTCCGCAAGACCGGTCTCCCCTCCCGCCGGCAGCTCGTCGCCGCGCTGAGCCACGCGTCCACCGAAGCGCCTTCGCTCCCCGCGTGAGGGAGCCACGTCGAACCGTCGCGAAGAAATCCCCCTGATCTGGGATACCGGACGTCCGCCCCGGCGGGGATCCTTGACTCGCACGCTGCGACGACAGACGGAGGAACCCCCATGAGTGGTGTCGACATCACGATCGACGTGAAGAAGGTCGGCCACCTGATCGGACCGCTCCGAGAGACGTGGCGCATCGACTTCCAGCGGCTTCGCATCGTCAAAGCTCAGGAGAGTTCGGGCGACGAGCCGTACTTCGCCACGATCGGCTTCCGCTCCCGGCTCATGACGAGAGGGTCGACGAGGGTGGCCTGGTCGCGAATCATCGACGGCTCGTGGGCGGAGAACTCCAAAAGCTCCACCGAGCGCTCGATCCCGCCTCGTCAGGGGTGCGTTCGCTTTCCGGATGTGGTCCGGGTACGCACGCTCGCAGACGGGCTGCCTGAGATCATCGGGGTCGTCTTCGTCAGCCTCGAACAGGATGCCACCCCCTCCGGCGACATGAAGATGTTGCTCGATCGGGTGGCAGCTCAGCTCGAGACCGAAGTCGCCGCACTCGTCGAGAACATCACGGTGGGCGCCGACCCGGAAGAACTCAAGAAGAAGGTGGCGGAGGCCGTCGCCCGCGTATCGGCGGCCGTGATTCCCAGCGTGAGCGAGAAGGTGGGGATCCTTCTCTCCTCCTGGGGCGACGTGGACGATCTGACCGGTCTTTCCGTGCACGTCTACGCCGCTGTCGGCGAGGGCATCGGGGGGACGGGATTCCCGCGCCTCGCCGACGGATCGCTCATCGAAAGGCACAGGCAGGACTCGCAGGACTATCTCATCGAGGGGTACGTCAGCCGTGAAGGCAGAGCCGGTTGGGAGAGCCTGGACAGGACGACGACGAGCGCACCCTCCGTCTGCTCATGGGGAGCGGGACGTCTCGACGTCTTTTCGCGCGGGAAGGATGGGGCGCTGCAGCATCGCGCGAAAGACGGCGCGCAGTGGCACCGGTGGGAGAACCTCGGTGAACGCCTCGCGTCAGAACCGGCCGCCGCTTCGTGGGGCCCGGGACGGATCGACATCGTCGCGCTCGGCGAGGATCGATCCGTGCGTCACCTGTGGTTCGAGAACCAGTGGCAGCCGTGGGAGTCGCTCGGCGGGGCGACCGGCAACGCTCCGGCGCTGTGCAGTTGGGGACCGGGCCGACTCGACGTGTTCATCCGCACCGATGCCGGCACCCTCGGGCAGAAGTACTTCGACGGAGGGTGGAGCGGGTGGGGCGAACTCGACAGCACCCAGATCTATGACCCCACCGCGGCGTCCACGAGGTTCGGCAGGATCGACCTCGTGGCCCGCACTCTGCAAGGCACCCTCGTGCACAAGTGGTTCGACAGTGGGTGGAGCGCATGGACGCGTATCGACCACACGGCGACGCGGTTCGCGCTGTTCGCGGCGGGACCGAGCGATCTGCGACTGCTCCTGCTCGACAGCGACGAGAACCTCTCCATCGCATCCTTCGACGGCCGGACATGGACGGGGTCGCAAAGACTCGGATCCGGTCTGTATTGGGGCGCCGCGGGCACACGCTGCGGGCGAGACCTCCACGTCGTCTCCGGGACCGTCGCCAACGATCTGGTCCACGCGACCGCGAAATCCCGCTTCGGACTCGGCCGACGCAGTGGGACACACTGCGCGCCGGCGCCGTGACGGTCGATCGCGCCTGAGTGCTCACGGACGACCCGCGTGCTCGCGGACAGAGAGGACCCTGCCATGATGCGATACATCGCGCTCGCCGTGTCGAGCACCTCCTACCTCCGTTGCACGGGCGGGTCGATCGCCGATTTCGACGGTGAGGGGATCGGGCGCGAGACCATCTGGCTGAGAGAGGTCGTCGACGACCATCGCGTCCGTCTGCGGAACCTCGCGCACGGGGGCTACCTGGGATCGCCCGCCGACCCGTCCCGATGGTCGAGCAGTTGCCGCATGCTGCGACACGACGACCCGGCGACCATCTGGACGGAGGTGGCGCCCACCGGCGAGCACTTCAGCTACGAGACGGCCGGGGGTCGGTTTCTCACCGCGTCTCCGTGGATCGGCTACGGCAAGTCGGATGGGCAGTCGGGCGTCTACGCCACGACCCGATCGACAGAGTTGATCGGAGTGGACAGGACGGCGGACGGCAGGGTCTCCGCAGGCGACGCGACCTCGATGTTCCTGTCCTACGTGCCGCCGGACGCACTGCTGCCGTGGCCGGGGAACGGGCGCGGGTCGGTCGAAGAGTACATCGCGCGCCACTCGGGCGGAGTGCGGGGACTCCTGTACAGCGCGCTCGACCGAGCGGGGCGTGAGAAGCTCGCCCGCGAGATGCAGCTGACGATCGAACCCGACGTCACACTCTCCCCCGAGGCGCTGAAGAACCTGACGTCGCTGAAGAAGCGTCCCCCGACGACGCAGGCTCGGCCCACCTTCCCGCCGCAGTGAGCGCGTCCCGCCTCAGCGCGGCACGTCGGTCGTGGAGCACCGCGGGGCGGATGCCTCGTACTCGCCCGCGAACCGGGCCTTCGTCCACTCGATCGCGTCCTTCACCATCGGCGAGTAGTTCTCCATCACCTCCGCGTGCTCGTACCCCGCGTAGCGGCGGTAATCGATGCGCTGTCCCGCGTCGCAGACGCGCTGTGCGTAGGCATCCTGCGTCGCGATCGGGATGATCGAGTCGCCCCCACCCTGCCCGAGGAACAGCGGCGGGCCGATCGTGGTGGGCGCGACGTTCTCGCGCAGATGCGTGCCGAGGGGTCCGTACGAGGGGTCGGTGGAGAAGAGCTCGGGGTCGATGCTCGTCCCCACCACGGCGAGGATCGACAGCGCCATGTCGGGATCGGTGAGGCACCGTTCGGACATCGCCCGCATGACGGGTTGCAGGCCGGGACGGATGTACCGGGCGTAGGTGATGTCGGGGTAGATGTCGGAGAACGCCTCGAACGCGTACGACGCGAAGACGAGCCCGCCCGTCACGTCCGAGACGTGGTCGACGAGCGCCGGCGGGTCGCTCGCCGCGGCGAAGGCCGCAACGCCGCGGATCCACACATCGGGGGCGTACTCACGCGCGAGGGCCCCCGTCCACAGCGCCGCGCCGCCGCCCTGCGAGTGCCCCCAGACGACGGTGCTCGGGCCGAGGTTCGCCTCGTCGAGCTGCCGCGCCGCGCGGACCGCGTCGAGCGAGGCGTACGCGCTCGCGGGGCCCAACAGGTACGGGTGCGGACCCTCGGTGCCGAGGCCGATGTAGTCGGTCGCGACGATCGCCCACCCCTCGGCGATGAGCTTCTTGACGGGGTACAGGCCTCCCGACCAGAACGGGCGCTCCTGCGCCGACGGCGCGCAGTGGCGGGCGTAGCCCGTCGTCCCGTGGTCCCAGTCGATCACCGGCCACGGGCGGTCGGGGTCGCCGCCGGTCGGGACGACGACGAGACCGCTCGCGACGCGGATCTTCCCGTCGAGACCCGTCGTCGTGTAGAGGATGCGCCAGCCCTCGGCATCCTGCGGCACTTCGCGGGTGAACGGCTCGGCACGCAGCAGCTGCCCCGGTTCATTCGGCACCGAGCGCGGCGCCGTGTAGAACTCGCCGACCGACGTCACGCTCTCGCGCAGCGGCGCCGTGACGATCACCGCGGCGACGGCGACCGCGACCGACAGGCCGGCGCCGACGAGCCGCCCCCAGCGCACGCGGTGAGGACGGTCTTCGCGCTCGTCGTCGCTCGTCGCGCCGCGGCGCATCAGAGCGCGGACACTCTTCCACAGCTCGGTGAGGCCGCGGATGATCAGCCACGCCCCGAAGACGATTGCGACGACGAGGAGCGTGATGTCCGGCCAGCCCAGGGCGAGGATGCCGAAGATGATGCCGGTGAGGCCGAATGCGGCATCCGACACGCGTTCGTCCCACGCGCGGTTCGGGAGCAGGGCCGATCCGAGCCCCGCGGCGCCGTTGACGATCAGAAGGATGCCGGTGATCACAGCGAGCGCGCGGACCGTCAGGCCCGGCCACGCGAAGACGACGATGCCGAGCACGATCCAGCCGACCGGTAACGCGAGGCGCGCGATGCGGCGCGGCTTCGAGAGCCCCGAGATGTCGGGCATCTCGATGAGGTCGATGATCCCGGTGAGCACCATGCCGGCACCGACGAGGATGGCGAGCGCGTCGAGCGCCGTCGTCGGACGCAGGAACACGACCGCACCGAGGGCGATCGACGCGACGGCGAACGCGATGCGCAGCCACACGGGCGTCTTCCGCAGGAAGCGCGCGACCGCGAGGCGACTCACGATGCCGGTGCGTGCCATCGTCACAGCGTACGAGACCCTCCGGTGGGAGAGCGGTGAACGCGGAGGGGGTTGCGCTCCGCACCATCCCCCGATCATGTTCCCAGTCGTGTCTGCGGGAGGTCGTAGGCTCGAGGGCGTGCCCGCCCCGACCCTCAACCGCGAGATCCTGCGGCTGGCGGTCCCCGCGCTCGGGGCGCTCATCGCCGAGCCGATGTTCCTCATCGTCGACGCGGCCCTCGTCGGGCACCTCGGGGTCGTCCCGCTCGCGGGCCTCGGCATCGCGTCGGCGATCCTGCAGACGATCGTCGGCCTCATGGTCTTCCTCGCCTACTCGACGACCCCCGCCGTCGCACGGCGGTTCGGTGCGGGGCAGCACTCCGACGCCGTCCGCGCCGGGATCGACGGCCTCTGGCTCGCGCTCGGCCTCGGGGTGGTCCTCGCCGTCCTCGGATCGGCGCTCACGCCCGCGCTCGTGGGGGCGTTCGGCGCGACCGAGGCCGTCTCGGAGCAGGCGGTCATCTACCTGCAGCTGTCGATGTGGGGCCTGCCCGCGATGCTCATCGTCTTCGCGGCGACGGGCCTTCTCCGCGGCATGCAGAACACCGTCACGCCGCTGTGGATCGCGGGGCTCGGCTTCACCCTCAACGCGCTCCTCAACGCCCTGTTCATCTACGGGTTCGGCTGGGGCATCGCCGGGTCGGCCGCGGGGACCGTCGTCGCGCAGTGGGCGATGGTGGGCGCCTACGCGGTCGTGGTGGGGCGCCTGGCGCAGCGGCATGCGGCATCCCTGCGCCCGCAGCGCGAGGGACTGCGCGGCTCGGCCCGTTCGGGGGGCTGGCTGTTCCTGCGCACGCTGTCGCTGCGCATCGCGTTCCTCGCGACCGTCTTCGTCGCGACCGGTCTCGGCACCGACGAGCTGGCCGGCTGGCAGGTCGCGTTCACGATCTTCTCCACCGCCGCCTTCGCGCTGGATGCCTTGGCCATCGCCGCCCAGGCGCTCATCGGCCGAGGGCTCGGCGCCGACGACGAGCCGTTCGTGCGGCGCGTGCTCGGACGCACCATCGCGTGGGGCCTGTGGTTCGGCGTCGTCGTCGGCGCGGTGATCGCCGCACTGTCGGGGGTGATCGGGCTCCTCTTCACGGGCTCGGCGGACCTCGCGGCGCTCATCCAGCCCGCTCTCCTCGTGCTCGCCGTCGCGCAGCCGGTGTGCGGCGTCGTGTTCGTTCTCGACGGGGTGCTCATGGGCGCGGGCGACGTCCGCTACCTCGCGCTCGCGGGCGCGCTGAACCTCGTGCCGTACTTCCCGGCGCTCGTCCTCGTGGCGGTGCTCCACCCGACGGGAGCCGCGGGCCTCGCGTGGCTGTCGGTCTGCTTCTTCGGCGTCTACATGCTCGCCCGGCTCGCGACGCTCGGCTGGCGCGTCCGGCGGCCGGAGTGGGTCACGGCGGGGGCGTAGGGTCGTCGCCCGGAGCCACGTGCCCGAGGCGGTGCGCGAGGATGACGGCGTGGACGCGATCGCGCGCTCCCAGCTTCGCGAGCACTCGCCCGACGTGGGTTTTCACCGTCGATTCGGCGAGGAAGAGCTCCGCCGCGATCTCGGCGTTGCTGAGCCCGCGGGCGACGGCGAGGTAGACGTCGCGTTCCCGCTCGGTCAGCCCCGAGGCGGGGTCGGTCCGAGGCGCGACCGGGCTCGCTGCCCCCGGGGCGGGGACTTCCGGGGCGGGTAGCGCGACGTGCTCGAGCAGGCGCCGGGTGACCCGGGGCGAGAGCACCGCATCGCCCCGGCGGACGGCGCGGATCGCGGCCGTCAGCTCGGCGCGCTGCGCGTCCTTCAGCAGGAACCCGCTGGCGCCCGCCTGGATCGCGCCGAACGCGTACTCGTCGAGATCGAACGTCGTGAGGACGAGCACCCTCGTCTCCGGCGCCGTGCGCACGATCTCCGCGGTCGCCCCGATGCCGTCGAGGCGCGGCATCCGCACGTCCATCACGACGACATCGGGGGCGGTGCGCCGCACCTCGTCGACCGCTTCGAGGCCGTCGGATGCCTCGCCCACCAAGATCATGTCGGGCTCGGCCTCGATGACGAGACGGAAGCCGACGCGGATGAGCGCCTGGTCGTCGGCGAGCAGCACCCGAATGGGCGCCGGTCCGGCAATCGGCTCAGCGGCCTCCGGCATCCGCCGCCTCCTCCCGCACGCCGGCGACCCGCCGTCCGGGTGCCGCATCCCGCCTGCCCGGATCCGCCGCCGGCAGCGCGCCGTCGGTGCGCGGAATCGGCAGTCGCGCGCGCAGCACCCACCTCCCGGCTCCGTCGGGCGCCGAGACCACGGTGCCGCCCACGTGCGCGGCGCGCTCCGCGATCCCGCGCAACCCGAATCCGCCGCCGTGTGCCGGCGACGCGGGCGAGGCGTCGTTGACGATCTCGACGGCGACCGCGTCGTCGTCCGTGCCGATCCGGACCGTCGCAGCGATCGCGTGAGGCGCGTGCCGCATCGCGTTCGTCAGTCCCTCCTGCACGATGCGGCCCACGGCGAAGGCGACCGGTCCGGGCGGGACCGGCGGCCCCGTCGTCGCGAGGGTCACCGGGTAGCCTGCCCGCTGCGCCGAGGCGACCGTCTCCACCGGGTCGGCGGGCGTCGTCGGTGCCAGCGGCGCGTCCGGATCGTCGCCGCGCAGCACGCCGAGCATCCCGCGCATCTCGGTCAGCGCGCCCCGGGCGACCTCGGCGGCCGCCGACGACGCCTCACGCGCCCGGTCGCCGTCGCCGGTCGCCGCCGCTCCTTCAGTGAGCGCGACGACGACGGTCAGAGAGTGCGCGACGACGTCGTGCATCTCTCGCGCAATGCGCTCGCGTTCGGACGCCGCAGCGAGCTGCGCCTGCTGGTCGCGTTCGAGCAGCAGCTGACGCGATCGCGCGATGATGGCCTCGACGTAGCGTTTGCGGTTGCCGACGTTGACGCCGACGAGTGCGCCGATGAGTCCCATCACGGCGTCGGCGAACAGCACGTTGAGGGCGATGCGGAGGTCGGTGGGGCCGAGCGCCGCCAGCGTCGTCCCGAAGACGGCGAGCGCGCCGATCCCGCTGGCGAGCGCGATCGTGCAGGCGCGCGCCGAGCGGTACACCGCCACCGTGTAGGCGGCGACCATGACGAGCACGCCGGTGACCGGACTCTGTGCCACCATCGCCGCGGCGGAGGCGACGATGGT
This sequence comes from Microbacterium sp. bgisy203, assembly GCF_057706945.1. Lineage (NCBI taxonomy): Bacteria > Bacillati > Actinomycetota > Actinomycetes > Micrococcales > Microbacteriaceae > Microbacterium > Microbacterium sp. bgisy203. The sequence goes on from NZ_JBYIPF010000007.1 coordinate 81,265, forward strand.
CGCCGCGAAGACGGCGAGCGGCCACCGACGCCGCCACACGAACAGCACGCAGGTCGCGACCACGAGCCACGGCCACGCGACCCACGGCGCACCCGACACGGACGAGCCGCCGCCGTTCACCCCGGAGCCGCCGGATCCTCCCGTGGAGGCGACCGGAACAGTCGACAGAAGAAGGCACACGATCGCGATGAGGATGTCGCTCAGCAGCGGATGCCGCGCCCAGAAGCGGCGGAAGACCCCCGGCGCGCGCGGCAGCAGCAGGTCGTCCTCGGCCGGGGCCGGGACGGGCCTGCTGCTGCGGCGGGACGACATGAAAGGGACTCTATGCCGAGACGCCGCTCAGGCGTCACGGCTTCGGAACACGCCCCAGGCGAGCAGGAGGCCGCCGGCGGCCCAGGCGGCGAGCGCGGCCGCCGCCGGAGCTGCAGGGGCGGGGTCGGAAGACACCGTGATCGTCGCGAAGATCACCGTGCTCGAGGCGTACATCGGGAGGTAGTGTGCGACTTCCGCGACCCACGCCCAGTCGGGATCCGGCGTTGCGAAGAGGCTCACGACGATCGGGAGGACGAACAGCACACCGACGGTCGCCGCGATCGCCCCGGCGCCGCTGCGGAGCAGGAAGCCGAACGACAGCCCGATCAGCGCGAAGACCGACATCGACAGCGACGCGGCGATCAGCGGCATCCACGTGTCTCCGAAGGACGCCCAGTCGATCGCGGTGTCGTCGCTGAGCAGCGGGGTCACCGCGACGGCCGCGGCTACGAAGATCGCGAGCGAGGCGAGGAACATCGCCGACGCGACCACGATCGCCTTCGCGAGCAGCACGGCACCGCGCACCGGCACCGCGGTCAGGGTCGAGCGGATCATCCCCGTGCCGTACTCGCCGGTCACGGTGATCGCGCCGAGAATGCCGGCCAGGAGCATCGTGAACTGCACAGGCGAGACGACCGTGTGGATGCCGGTGAACCCCGGCACGTTCATCGAGCCGGCGATCAGTGCCCCCACCCCGATCGTCACGAGCGCGGTGAGTCCGATCGACCACCACGTCGAGCGCAGCGTCGAGAACTTGATCGCCTCGCTGCGGACGGCCCGCCCGAAAGTGAGGCGCTCGTCGTCGGCGGGGGTTGCGAGCGAGGGGCGGGTGAGGGCGGCGGTGGTCATGAGAGCTTCTCGATTCGTGTGTCGTCGTGGTGTGCGCCGGTCGCGGGCAGCGCCGGGGAGCGGTACTCGACTGCCTCGCCGGTGAGCGCGAGGTAGGCGTCTTCCAGCGACCCGGCGGTCGGAGTCAGTTCGTGAAGCGGGATGCCGGCCGCGGCCGCGGCATCGCCGATGCGCTGGGGCGTCGCGCCCGACACCTCGACGAGGCCCGGGCCCGAGGAGGCGATGGAGACCTCAGGACCGGCGATCAGCGAGACGAGCTCGGACAGACGCGGGCTCCGCACGGTCACGCGTGTCGAGGTCCACGCCTGAACGAGCTCGCTCAGCGCGGCATCCGCCAAGACCTTCCCGCGGCCGAGCACGATGACGTGATCGGCGGTCTGCGCCATCTCGCTCATGAGGTGGCTCGACAGCAGCACGGTGCGCCCTTCGGCGGCGAGGTGCCGCACGAAGCCGCGCACCCAGCGCACGCCCTCGGGATCGAGCCCGTTCACCGGCTCGTCGAGGATGAGCGTCTGCGGGTCGCCGAGCAGCGCCGAGGCGATGCCGAGACGCTGGCCCATGCCGAGCGAGAAAGAGCCGGCGCGCTTGTTCGCGACGGTCGTGAGCCCGGTGAGCTCGATCACCTCGTCGACGCGGGACGAGGGGATGCCGTGGGTCGCGGCCATCGCCCGAAGGTGATTGCGCGCGGTCCGGCCGGAGTGGACGGCCTTCGCGTCGAGGAGGACGCCGACCGACCGCAGCGGCGCCGGGAGGCGACGGTACTCGGCGCCGTCGACCTGCGCGCGTCCCGCCGAGGGGCGGTCGAGGCCGACGATCATCCGCATCGTCGTCGACTTGCCGGCGCCGTTGGGTCCAAGAAACCCCGTGACGATGCCGGGGCGCACGGTGAAAGAGACGTCGTCGACGGCCGTGTGGGCGCCGTATCGCTTGGTGAGGTGCTCCGCAGTGATCATGCCCTCGACGCTACGGACGGCCTCGCGCGCGCACATCCGCCGCGGGTGCCGTTCTGGGCGACGAAGATGGCACCTTCGGAGGATTCAGGTGCCCAGCCGTCGCCGCCGGTGCGCGGGGCTCACGCCCAGCGGCGGCACCACTCATACATGACGACCGCGGCGGCGGCGCTCGCGTTGATCGAGCGGGTCGAGCCGTACTGGGTGATCTCGACCGCGCTGTCCGCAGCGGCGAGCGCCTCCGGCGAGAGTCCCGGCCCTTCCTGACCGAACAGCAGCGCGCACCGCTCGGGGAGCTCGGCTCGGTCGACCGGCACCGACCCGGCGACGTTGTCGACCGCGACGATCGGGATGCCGGCATCCTGCGCCCACGCGGCGAACGACGCGACGTCGGGGTGATGGCGCACGTGCTGGTAGCGGTCGGTGACCATCGCGCCGCGCCGGTTCCAGCGACGCCGGCCGATGATGTGGACCTCGGCGGCGGCGAACGCGTTGGCGCTACGCACGATCGAGCCGATGTTCATGTCGTGCTGCCAGTTCTCGATCGCGACGTGGAAGGCGTGCCGGCGGGCGTCGAGATCGGCGACGATCGCGTCCATGGTCCAGTACCGGTAGCGGTCGATGACGTTCCGGCGGTCGCCGTCGGCGAGGAGGGCCCGGTCGTAGCGCGGGTCGTCGGGCCACGCCTCGGGGCCGCCGGGCCACGGGCCGACGCCGACGGGGAGCTGCGGCTCGACCGCGGGTTCGGCCCCCGCTGCGGCGTCGGCTTCGGCCTCGGCGGGCCCCGTCTCATCCACCCGACCAGGCTAGCCCGGCCCGCGTGCGGTGATCTCGGTACTCCCGCGCTCCGCGCGGACACTCGATCAGCGAGGTGCAGGGCCCGGCCCACGCGGACACTCGATCAGCGGGGTGTGCGCCGGCGCGACACAACTCAGGCAAAACCGCCCTTTCACGCCCCGGCACGCGCCCGGCGCGGCGTTCTGCCTGAGTTATGTGATCACACGACTCGAGACCATCAATTTTTCGGCGTCCCGAAATCTCCTGCTATCTTTTCGGCATGTCGAAAACTGCGCGCGATCCGGAGGCCACACAGGTCCCCGCCCGCCCGGCACGCCCGGGCCGGGCGGCGTGGCTCCTCGGCCCCGCGCTCGTCGCGGGCGTCGCGTACCTCGACCCCGGCAACGTCGCGAGCAACATGACCGCGGGCGCGCGGTTCGGCTACCTGCTCGTCTGGGTCGTGGTGCTCGGCAACGCGATGGCCTGGCTCATCCAGTACCTCTCCGCGAAGCTCGGGATCGTGACGGGCCGGAGCCTCGCCGAGACCCTCGGCGACCGCATCCGCAACCCGTGGGCACGACGCCTGTACTGGCTGCAGGCCGAGCTCGTCGCGATGGCGACCGACATCGCCGAGGTGATCGGCGGCGCCGTCGCCCTCTGGCTCCTGTTCGGCGTGCCGCTGCCGATCGGCGGTCTCGCGACCGGAGCGGTCTCGATCGGGCTCCTCTTCGTCCAGCAGCGCCGCGGCGCGCGGAGCTTCGAGTTCGTCATCATCGGCCTGCTCGCCCTCATCGCGCTCGGCTTCACGTACGGCGTGTTCGCCGCCCCACCGGATGCCGGGGGCGTCGTGTCGGGGCTCGTCCCGCGCTTCGAGGGCACAGAGTCGGTGCTCCTGGCCGCCTCGATCCTCGGGGCCACGATCATGCCGCACGCGATCTACGCGCACTCCGCCCTCGCGCGCGACCGCTTCACGGCGCCGGGCGCACGCCCCGAGGACCGCGCCGCGGGGGTCACCCGCGTCCTCCGCGCGACGCGCTGGGATGTGACGATCGCCCTCGTCATCGCCGGGACGGTCAACCTCTGCATCCTGCTGCTCGCCGCCGCGAACCTCGCGGGCGTCCCGGGCACCGACAGCCTCGAAGGCGCATACGCGGCCCTGAAGACCGGGCTCGGCGTCGGCGTCGCGACGCTCTTCGCGGTCGGCCTCCTCGCCAGCGGACTCGCGAGCACCGCGGTCGGCGCGTACGCGGGCGCCGAGATCATGCAGGGCCTCCTCCGGGTTCGGGTGCCGCTCCTCGTCCGCCGCCTCGTGACGCTCGTGCCCGCGATCGTGATCCTCGCCGCCGGCGTCGACCCCACGTGGGCCCTCGTCCTCAGCCAGGTCGTCCTGAGCTTCGGCATCCCGTTCGCGCTCATCCCCCTCGTGCGGCTCACCGCGCGCCGCGACGTGCTGGGCGCGCACCGCAATCGCTGGTGGACGACCGTCGCCGGAGCGATCGCCGCCGTCCTGCTCGTCGCGCTGAACGCGCTCCTGCTCTGGCTCGTGCTGACCGGCGTCTGACCCGGCGCCGGACCGTGCAGGGATCCGGCCGGATACCCTGGAGCGTGCCCACCTCCGCCGCGATCGACGACTACCTGAAGACGATCTACCACCACACCGAGTGGCAGAGCGCTCCGGTCACCCCGTCGCAGCTGGCGGGCGAGCTCGGACTCGCGCCGTCGACGGTGACCGAGATGGTGCAGAAGCTCGCCGCGCAGGGACTCGTGTCGCATCGGCCCTACGGGCCGGTGTCGCTGACGGATGCCGGAGAGCTCCGCGCCGCCGCGATCATCCGCCGCCACCGCCTCATCGAGACCTGGCTCGTGCGCGAGTTCGGCTACGCGTGGGACGAGGTGCACGACGAGGCCGAGGTCCTCGAGCACGCGATCAGCGACCGGCTTCTCGAGGGGATCTCGGCGCGGCTCGGGCATCCGACGCGCGACCCGCACGGCGACGCGATCCCCGATGCGGACGGCCGCGTCGACCGGGAGCCGTTCGTCCTCCTCGCCGAGGCGCACCTCGGCCACACCGGCCGCGTGCTGCGGGTGAGCGACCGCGATCCGGCGCTGCTGCGCGCGCTCGAGAGCGCCGGTGTCGACGTCGGCCATACCGTGACGGTCACCGGGCGCGGCGCGGTACAGGTCGACGCGGGAGAGACGATCGAGCTGCCGGATGCCGCGGCATCCGCCGTCTGGCTCACCGCCTGAGCCCCCGAAGCGCGCCGCGGTTCTTCGGAGATCCGCTGTTCTTCGGTCGTTTCGGCGAGTTCCCTCCGAAGAAGCCGCGATCTCCGAAGAACGCGCGACCCGAAGAGCGACCTCAGAACAGCGCGAGGCCCGCGACGTAGCTGACGGCCATCGTCCCGACGCCGACGAAGAGGCTTCGCGCGAGCACCTTGACGACGCTCAGGTGCCCTGCCTGCGCCGCAACGACCGAGGTCACCGTGAGTGAGACGACGACCGCGATCACGATGACCGTGTCTTCGATCTGCCCGGGCACGAGCCACGTGACCAGCAGCGGAATCGCCGCACCGACGACGAACGCGAGCGCGGCGGCGATCCCCGACCAGATCGGCGCCGCAGCGGCCATGAGCTCGTCAATGCCGTACTCCGCATCGAGCTGCGCGCCGAGCGCGTCGTGCGCCGTGAGCTCTTCGGCGACCTTCCGCGCCGTCTCGGGGGTGAGTCCGCGTTCCTCCCAGAGCGCCGCAAGCTCGTCGATCTCCCCGACCGGGTCGAGGGCGAGCTCGCGCGACTCCTCGTCGACGATCCGTTGCTCGGCCTCGCGCTCCGCGGCCTCCTCCGCCCATTTGGCGCCGCCCGTCGACAGCGCTCCCGCGATCGTCGCGGCCGTCGCGGCGAACAGCAGCAGCCGGTCGCCGGCGCCGGCGCCCGCGAAGCCCTGGAGCACACTCGCGGTCGCGACGATCCCGTCATTGGCATCGATGAGCCAGCCGCGGAAGCTCCCGGCATCCGTCAGCGCCGTGCGCAGCCGGTGCCAGCGCGAGGGAAGGGCGACGGCACCGGCGGCCGCATCGGCGGGGTGCGCGGGTTCGGTCATCGCGCGCGCCTCCGCGCGGAGAGGTACTTCCACTGCACCCCGGTCGCGTGCTCGGCGTAGTTCCACAAGCGGGCGCCGACCGTCTCGTCGCGGGCGATCGCCGCGGGAGTCGCGAGCCGCGGCGCCCCGCTCACGACGCGCGACGGACCCCAGAACTGGCCACCCTCGACCTCGGGATCGACGAGCGCGCGCACGAGCGGGCGCGCGCCGTGCTCCTTCGACTGGGTGATCGGCGCCTGCAGGTTGTCGAAGAAGCGTTTCGTGCGCGAGGGCTCGTTGACGCCCAGGATGCCCCGGGTCCGCCCGCTGATCGCATATCCCGGGTGCGCCACGACGCTCGCGACGGGGACGTTCGCCGCCCGGAGGCGCCGGTCGGCCTCGAGGCCGAGCGCCGTCGTCGCGACCTTCGACTGCACGTATGCGCGCCACGGCGTATAGCCGTTCTCGAGCTCGGGGTCGATCGGGTCGTAGCGCCAGAGCGACGTCGACATCGATCCCACCCACACCATGCGTCCGCGCCCCGCGGCGAGCGGCAGCAGCAGCTCGCCGGCGAGCGCGTAGTGCCCGAGGGCGTTCGTCGCGAAGACGATCTCGTGCCCGTCGGGTGTCGTGTCGCGCCGGGGCGGTGGGTGCACGATACCGGCGTTCAGCAGCAGCCCGTGCAGCCCCGCGCGACCCCGGACGGTGGCGGCGGCGGCCCGCACCGAACCCAGGTTGCTCGTGTCGAGCAGGAGGGTGGAGATGTCGGCATCCGGTACCTGGCGGGTCACCGCGGAGCGCGCCGCCCGGAGCCGGTTCGGGTTCCGCCCCGTCATGATGACGTGCGCTCCCGCCTCGGCGAGCTGCATCGACGAAAAGAAGCCGAGCCCGGCGGTCGAACCGGTCACCAGGTAACGCCGCCCCGCGAGGTCGGGAAGGCGCTCAGGATCCCAGTCGTCTCGTCCCCGCGGATCCTTGGCCACGGGATGAGACTACGACGATCGCCGCCACTAGGCTGGCCGCATGCGGACACGGGCCGATATCGAATGCTGGCTGACCGACATGGACGGGGTCCTCGTCCACGAGAACGTGCCGATCCCGGGGGCCGCAGAACTGCTCACGCAGTGGCGCGACACCGGCACTCCGTTCCTGGTCCTCACGAACAATCCCTTCTACACGCCGCGCGATCTGAGCGCACGGTTGAAGATCTCGGGTCTCGACGTGCCCGAGGACCGCATCTGGACCTCCGCCCTGGCGACCGCCGAGTTCCTGCGCTCGCAGCACCCCGGGGGCACGGCGTTCGTCATCGGCGAGGCGGGGCTCACGACCGCCCTCCACGAGGCCGGCTACATCATGACCGAGAGCAGGCCCGACTACGTCGTCGTCGGCGAGACCCGCAACTACTCGTTCGGCCGCATCACGCAGGCGATCCGCTTCATCAACGCGGGCGCCCGGTTCATCATCACGAATCCGGATGCCACGGGCCCGACCGCCGACGGCGTCGTGCCGGCGACCGGGTCTTTCGCGGCGCTCATCACCCACGCGACGGGCAAGGACCCGTACGTCGTCGGCAAACCGAACCCGATGATGTTCCGCTCCGCGATGAACCGCATCGGCGCGCACTCCGAGAACACGGGGATGATCGGCGACCGGATGGACACCGACGTCGTCGCGGGAATCGAGGCGGGCCTGCACACGGTGCTCGTCCGGACGGGCATCTCCGACGACGCCGAGATCGAGCGCTACCCCTTCCGGCCCGATGAGGTCCTCGACTCGGTTGCCGACCTGGTCTCGACGACCCCGATCGAGTCGGAGAACCCCGAAGGGCTGGACACACCGCTGTGAACGAGTTCGAGCAGAACCTGCTGTTCGCGACGACGACCGTCATCCTGCTGGGGACATTGGTCGTGTTCGTCGTGCAGTTCCTGCGGAACCGCGGAAAGGACGACTGATGGCGATCGTCCTCATCGTCACGGCGTTCGCCCTGCTGATCATGGCGCTCGTCCTGTTCCTCCGCGGGCGGAAGGATGCCCCGCAGGGCACGCCCCTGCCGAACGGTCGCGGCATCATGCTCCTCACCTTCGCGGGACTCATCTTCGCGCTCGCCTCGCAGCTGCCGTTCTTCCAGAGCTGACGGGCCGCTCGTCCCGCTCGCACTGACGGGCCGCTCGTCCCGCTCGCGGTGGGCGGGATTCTCACGGCGCTGCCCTCGCCCGGCCGCCGCCGCGCGTCCTACGCTGGAGGCACATGCTGTTCCCGACGAAGGGATGGACCATGAACGACACGATCGTCGTCGGCGTGACCGGCGCACCCGTGACCCGCAGAGTCGTCGCCTGGGCTTCCGCCCGCGCGGCCGCCCGTGACCAGAGCATCGAGCTCGTCTCGGTCGTCGGCGGAGCGATCGGCGCCGTCGGCGAGGGGGATGTCATCGACCGGGCGCTGACCGCGGCGCAGCACCTCCTCGACGACGAGGCGGCCGAGATCCGGCGCACGGCCCCCGGCGTGAAGGTGACCACCCGAGTGGATGCCGGAAACCCCGTCGCCGTGCTGATCGAGGCATCCGCGAAGGCCGCTCTGCTGGTGATCGGCAGCGACTACCGGGGTCCCGGCTCGGGCCCCGCGCGCGGGGCGCACGGGGTCCGCATCGCGGCCGGCGCGCACTGCCCCGTCGTCGTCGTGCCCGACATCGACGACCTCGACGCGCCGGAGCGGTCGGGCGTCGTCGTCGGTATCGACGGCTCGGAGGTCAGCGAGGACGCACTGCGGTTCGCGGCGGCAGAGGCCGACCGACTCGGCGAGAAGCTCGTCGCGGTGAGCGTCTGGACGCCCCTGGAGGCGCCGCGGAACGGCCTCGCCGTGTACCCCGACCTGTACCTGACGAACATGCAGGCCTCGACCGAAGAGGTGCTCGCCCTCGCGCTCGCCGGCCTCGCGTCGGACTACCCCGACCTCGTCGTCGAGCGGGTCGTCGCACGCGGGTTCCCGTCGCAGGTGATCACCGAGTACGCGCGGACGGCGCGTCTCGCCGTCGTCGGCACCCACGGGCGCGGCGCGATCGCGCGCTTCCTGCTCGGCTCGATCAGCCAGGAGGTCCTCTCGCGCCTCGTGACCGTCACCGCCGTCGTCCGCTGACGCCTCGTCGGTGAGCGGCGCGTTTCGACTCGTCGCTGCGCTCCTCGCGCAGCGCGTCGAAACGGCGCGACCCCCTACTGGGGCGCGAGGCCCAGGTCGTCGAGGTCGATGATCGAGCGCCATTCGTAGCCGGCATCCTCGATCACGGCCTGCGCGCCCGTCTTGCGGTCGACGACCGTGACGACGGCGACGACCTCGGCGCCCGCCGCCGCGGCGACCTCGGCGGCCTTCAGCGGGGAGCCGCCCGTCGTCGAGGTGTCCTCCACGATCACGACCCGCTTGCCTGCGACCTCTGCGCCCTCGATCTGGCGTCCGCGGCCGTGGTCCTTCGGCTCCTTGCGGACGACGAAGGCATCCACCGGGGAACCCGCCGCGACCGACGCGTGCAGCACCGCGTTCGCGATCGGGTCGGCGCCGAGGGTCAGCCCGCCGACGGCGTCGACGTCGAGGTCGCGCACCGCGTCGAGCACGAGCCGCCCGATCGCGGGGGCGGCGCGGTGGTCGAGCGTGAGCTTGCGCATGTCGACGTAGTAGGTGGCCTTCTTGCCGCTCGACAGGGTGAAATCACCGTGGAAGACGGCCTCGTCGCCGATCAGGGCGATGAGCGCCTGACGGTCGGATTCGAGCGCGGGAGTGGAGGCAGCGGTCATGGGGATGAGTCTACGGAAACGATAAGAACGCCGACTTTTCACCGGCGTAGCGGCGAGGGAGCCCGAAACCCCGCCCCTATAGTCGGGGACGGAACACACGGGAGCAGGACCTACACGGGAGCACCACCATGTCGCGGATCGGTATCGTCGCCGAACAACCCGGGGAGAACCGCGTCGCGGCATCCCCCATGACCCTCACGAAGCTGCGCGGCCTCGGCTACGACGTCGTCGTCGAGCGCGGCGCGGGCATCCGCTCGTCGTTCCCCGACGACGCCTACGTCGACGCGGGCGCCGCCATCGTCACGCGCGAGGATGCCTGGGCCGCCGACATCGTCCTGAAGGTGAACGCGCCCACGGATGCCGAGATCGCCCTCCTCCACGAGGGTTCGGTGCTCATCGGCATCCTGAGCCCCGCGCTCCGGCCCGAGCTGCTCGAGCGCCTCGCCTCCCGCGGGGTGACGGCGCTCGCGATGGACGCGGTGCCGCGCATCTCGCGCGCGCAGTCGATGGACGTGCTCTCCTCGATGGCGAACATCTCGGGCTACCGCGCGGTCGTCGAGGCGGCGAACGAGTTCGGTCGCTTCTTCACCGGTCAGGTCACCGCCGCCGGCAAGGTGCCCCCGGCGAAGGTCCTCGTCGCCGGCGCGGGCGTCGCGGGGCTCGCCGCGATCGGCGCCGCGTCGAGCCTCGGCGCGATCGTGCGGGCAACCGACCCTCGCCCCGAGGTCGCCGACCAGGTCGCCTCGATCGGCGGCACCTACCTCGAGGTCGTCGTGCCCGACGAGGCCAAGGAGGTCTCCTCCGACGGGTACGCGAAGGCGACCTCCGCCGCGTACGACGCGGCCGCCGCGCAGCTCTACAGCGACCAGGCGGCCGACGTCGACATCATCATCACGACGGCGCTCATCCCGGGCCGCGCGGCCCCGCGCCTCATCACGGCGGCCGACGTCGCCTCGATGCGCCCCGGCAGCGTCGTCGTCGACATGGCCGCCGGCCAGGGCGGGAATGTCGAGGGGTCGGTCGCGGGCGAGCGCGTCGTGACCGAGAACGGCGTCGTGATCCTGGGCTACACCGATCTCGCCGGACGCCTCCCCCAGCAGGCATCCCAGCTGTACGGAACCAACCTGCTGAACCTCCTCACCCTCATGACCCCCGGCAAGGACGGCGCCCTCACGATCGACGAGACCGACGTCGTGCAGCGCGCCGTGACCGTGACCGAGGCGGGGAGCGTGACGTGGCCGCCGCCGCCCGTGCAGGTATCGGCGGCGCCGGCGAAGCCCCAGGCCGCGCCCGCGCACGCTCCGGAGCCGAAGAAGGGCCTGTCGCGCTCGGCGAAGACCGGACTCACGATCGCGGGCATCGCGGCGCTCTTCCTCGTGTGCGCCGTCTCGCCCCCGCCGCTGCCGCAGCACTTCCTCGTGCTCACGTTGTCGGTCGTCATCGGGTTCTACGTCATCGGCAAGGTCGCGCACTCGCTGCACACTCCGCTCATGAGCATCACGAATGCCATCAGCGGCATCATCATCGTCGGTGCGATGACGCAGATCATCACGCCGATCCCGCTCGTACAGGTCCTCGCAGCGATCGCCGTGCTCGTGGCCTCCATCAACATCTTCGGCGGATTCGCCGTTACCCGCCGCATGCTCGCCATGTTCCAGAAGGGCGACCAGAAGTGACCGATTCACTCGTCGGCGACGCCGCCGGCCTCCTCCTCGCGCAGTCCATCGCGGTTGCGGCATATATCGTCGCCGCGCTCCTGTTCATCCTCGCGCTCGCCGGTCTCAGCAAGCAGGAGAGCGCCCGTCGCGGCGTCGTCTACGGCATCACGGGCATGGCGATCGCGCTCGTGGCGACCTTCCTCCTCGTGCTCGCGAGCGGCGTGGCGCTGGGGAACCAGGGCGCGCTGTACCTCGGCATCGGTCTGATGATCGTCGCGATCGCGATCGGCGCGGCGATCGGACTCTGGCGCGCCCGCGTCGTCGAGATGACGGGGATGCCGGAGCTCATCGCGCTCCTCCACTCCTTCGTCGGCCTGGCCGCTGTCCTCGTCGGCTGGAACGGGCACCTGTACGCCGCGGGCATCGCGCCGGAGCTCGTCGGCATACACCACGCCGAAGTGTTCATCGGGGTCTTCATCGGCGCGGTCACCTTCACCGGGTCGATCGTGGCGTTCCTGAAGCTGTCGGGGCGCATGTCGTCGAAGCCGCTCATGCTGCCGGGGAAGAACTACCTCAACGTCGGCGCACTCGTCCTCTTCGTCATCCTGACGGTGCTGTACGTCATCACCCCGTCGATCTGGCTGCTCGTCGCCGTCACCGCACTCGCGCTCGCGCTCGGCTGGCACCTCGTCGCCTCGATCGGCGGCGGTGACATGCCGGTCGTCGTGTCGATGCTCAACAGCTACTCCGGGTGGGCGGCGGCCGCGGCCGGTTTCCTGCTGAACAATGACCTCCTCATCGTCACGGGCGCCCTCGTCGGATCGTCGGGTGCGTACCTCTCGTACATCATGTGCAAAGCGATGAACCGCTCGTTCCTGTCGGTCATCGCGGGCGGCTTCGGCATCGAGGCTCCGCGCGCCGACGCCGAAGAGGAGGGAGAGGCGCACGAGACGGATCCCGGTTCGGTCGCCGATCTGCTGCGCGAGGCATCCTCGGTCATCATCACCCCGGGCTACGGCATGGCCGTCGCACAGGCCCAGTACCCCGTCGCGGAGCTCACCGAGAAGCTGCGCGCCCGGGGTGTGGACGTGCGCTTCGGCATCCATCCCGTCGCGGGGCGCCTGCCGGGCCACATGAACGTGCTGCTGGCCGAAGCGAAGGTGCCCTACGACATCGTGCTCGAGCTCGACGAGATCAACGACGACTTCGCGCAGACCGACGTCGTTCTCGTCATCGGCGCGAACGACACCGTCAACCCCGCCGCGGCCGAGGACCCGGGCTCGCCCATCGCCGGCATGCCGGTGCTGCACGTCTGGGAGGCGAAGGAGGTCGTCGTCTTCAAGCGCTCGATGGCCTCGGGCTACGCGGGCGTCCAGAACCCCCTCTTCTTCCGCGACAACACCCAGATGCTCTTCGGCGACGCGAAGGACCGCGTCGTCGACATCATCTCCGACCTCTGACCCCGCCGGCTGACCCCCTCTCCACCCCCCTCCCGGCTCGCGAATCACCACCGGTTTCGCGAATCACCGCTTGTTTCGCGTGAATGCGGCGGTGATTCGCGCAGAGAGCGGTGATTCGCGAGCGCGGGGTGGGGCGCAGGAGGGGGCAGGAGGGAGGGGCGGGGGTGTCGGCGGGCGAAAGTAGGGTGGATGCCATGCGCATCGCCACCTGGAACGTCAACTCGATCCGCGCCCGCGTCGTCCGCACGGTCGAGTTCTGCGTCCGCGACGACGTCGACGTGCTGCTCATGCAGGAGATCAAGTGCAAGCCCGAGCAGTTCCCCTACGGACCGTTCGAAGACGCCGGCTACACCGTCGAGGCGCACGGCCTGAACCAGTGGAACGGGGTCGCGATCGCGAGCAGGCATCCCATCGAAGATCTGCAGATCGGCTTCCCCGGCATGCCCGGTTTCGCGAAGGGCCATGACGGACCGGATGCCCCGCAGGAGGCGCGCGCGATCGGCGCCACCATCAACGGCGTCGAGCTGTGGAGCCTCTACGTCCCGAATGGGCGGGCGCTCGACGACCCGCATTACGCCTACAAGCTCGCGTGGCTCGAAGCGCTCCGCGGCTACACGGCCGACGCCCTGCGCGCGAACCCCGACCTCCCCCTCGCCCTCACCGGCGACTTCAACATCGCCCCCACCCCCGACGACAACGGCGACCCGACGGTCGTCGAGGGCCGCTCGACGCACGTGTCACCGCCCGAGCGCGAAGCGTTCCAGGCGCTGCTGGATGCCGGACTCTCCGACACCGTGCGCCCACTCATCCCCTCGGGCTACACCTATTGGGACTACCAGCAGCTGCGCTTCCCGCGGAACGAGGGCATGCGCATCGACTTCGTCCTCGGATCGCACGCGTTCGCCGACGCCGTGGTGGGCGCCGGCATCCACCGCGACGAGCGGAAGGGTGAGATCCCGAGCGACCACGTCCCCGTCTCGGTCGATCTCGACCTCGACGGCCCGGACGACGACGACCGTCCGATGATCTTCTAGCCGGTCGCCCGTCAGCTCTCGTAGCGGGCGATGTGGGTGTGGAAGGCGCGGAGGAACGTCAGCAGGAACTCGCGCGTCCCTTCGTTCGCGACGGCGCCGTCCTCGGTGAAGAAGTCGGGGCCGGTGCGGATGTACGCCTCAGGTCGGCCGAGGAGCGCCGCGCCCTGCGACGACAGGATCGCCTTCAGGTGGTTCTGCGCGACCGCGGTCGACACCGCGCTGCCGCTCGCGCCGATGACCGCGACGGGCCGGTCGGCGATCGCGCTGGTGCCGAACGGGCGGGTCGCCCAGTCGATCGCGTTCTTCAGGACGCCGGGGATCGAGCGGTTGTATTCCGGCGTCACGAACAGGAGAGCGTCGACGCCGCCGAGCGCCTCCTTGAACGCGGTGCCGACGGGCGGGAAGTCCTTGTCGTACTGCGAGCCGTAGAACGGCAGCTCGCCGATCGCGATGTCGGTGAAGGTCAGCTCGGCCTCGGGTGCCAGCTTTCCGAGCGCCTCGGCGAAGCGACGATTGAGCGACGGGACGGAGACGGAGCCGACGATGACGCCGACGGTGTACGCGGTCATGGATCCTCCTCGGGGTCGTTCCTCCATCCTCGCGCACCGATGCGATCCGTCGCAGGGGGGATGCCGCGGCATCCGCTCCCCCGTACGTTGGATCCCATGCGCGTCTCCCTCCGCTCCCGGGCTGCACGGCTCCGACCGGCGCTCGTGCGCACGGTCACGTCCGACGAGCTCCGCGCCGATGTGTGGCTCGCCGCGGCGCTGTTCGTCGCGGCGATCCTGAGCGCCTGGCTCGGCCAGGTCGCCGGCATCTACGGCACGGACGGGCCGGCGTTCAGCTGGGCTCTCGTGTTCGCCGCCGCGCTGACGATCCCCCTCGCGTTCCGGCGCCGCTTCCCCGAGCTCACGGTCGTACTCGTCGCCGTCGCGTTCTTCCTGGGTGTGACGTTCCGCATTCCCGAGGTCTACGTCGGAAACGTCGCGATGTTCATCGCGATGTACACCGTGGGCGCGTGGGTCGCGGATCGCCAGCGAGCGAACGGCGTGCGACTGGTGGTCGTGATCGGGATGTTCGTCTGGCTGATCGTCACGACGTTCCAGGCGGCGATCTCGCCCGATGACGATGGGCTCTCTCGGGCCGGGCTCTTCTCGCCGTTCGCGGCGTTCATGATCATCCAGTTCCTCGTGAACGTCGCCTACTTCGGCGGCGCGTGGTACTTCGGCGACCGCGCGTGGGCGCAAGCGCAGGCGCGCGCCGTGCTCGAGGAGCGCACCGCCGAGCTCGAACGCGAACGCGAGATCACGGCGGCCCAGGCGGTGGCCCTCGACCGCGTGCGCATCGCGCGCGAGCTGCACGACGTCGTCGCCCACCACGTCTCGGCGATGGGTGTGCAGGCGGGCGCCGCGCGAGCCGTGCTCGACCGCGACCCGGCGGCCGCCCGCGCGTCACTGGGGTCGGTCGAGGAGTCGGCGCGCAGCGCCCTGACCGAGCTGCGTCAGCTCCTGGACACACTGCGCACACCGGATGCCGGGGCCCCGAGCGACTCGACCCTGAGCCTCGCCGCCCTCCCCGATCTCGTCGCGCACGCGGAGCAGAACGGCCTGCCGACGACGTACGCCGTCATCGGCGCCGCGCATCCGGTGCCCGAGGTCGTGCAGGTGAACCTGTACCGCATCGCGCAGGAGGCACTGACGAACGCCCGCCGGCACGCGGGGCCGGATGCCTCCGCCGACGTGCGCCTCCGCTACGCCGGCGTGGGCGCGCCGGCCGTCGAACTCGAGGTGACCAACACGGGTCGCGTGCTCGCCGCCGCCCGTCCGGGCCTCGGGCTCGTCGGCATGCGCGAGCGCGCCACGGCTTCCGGCGGCACGATCGAGACCGGCCCGCGTCCGCGCGGCGGCTTCCTCGTGCGCGTGTCGGTCCCTCTCGACATCGCCGCGACGGAGGGCACCCGATGAGCGCCCCGATCCGCGTGCTCCTCGTCGACGACCACGCCGTCATGCGCGCGGGGTTCCGGATGATCCTCGAGGCCCAGGACGACATCATCGTCGTCGGCGAGGCCGGCGACGGCGAGGGCGCGGTGGCCCAGGCATCCGCCCTCTCGCCGGATGTCATCTGCATGGACGTGCAGATGCCCGGCATGGACGGCCTGGACGCGACCGCGCGGATCGTCGAAGAGTCGGGACCGGGTGGCCCCGCCGTCGTGGTCGTCACGACCTTCGACCGCGACGACTACCTGTTCCGGGCGCTCGCGGCGGGCGCGAGCGGCTTCCTCCTGAAGAACGCGGGGCCCGAAGACCTCGTCGCGGCGGTGCGGGTCGCGGCCGCCGGCGACGCGCTCCTCGCCCCCGAGGTGACCAAGCGCGTCATCGAGCGCTTCGCGGCCGCGCCCCCGAGCGGACCGGTCGCGACGCCGCGCGAGGGGTCGCGCGAGCCGGACCGGCGTGACGAGCCGCGCATCGCGGTCGACCTCACCGAGCGGGAGACCGAGGTGCTGCGCCTGCTCGCCGACGCGCGGAGCAACGCTGAGATCGCCGCGGCGCTCTACATCGGCGAGGCCACCGTGAAGACGCACGTGTCGAACGTGCTGCAGAAGCTCGGCGCCCGCGACCGCGTGGCCGCGGTCGTGTTCGCGCACCGGCACGGGCTGGCCTGAGTCGGGCACGCGGCGGTCATCAGTCGGATGCCGGAACGACCGCTGTCGCGGGAGCACCGACACCGACCGGCACGGGCACGCGCGCCGCGGCCGCACGCCACAGCCACACGACGCTCTCGACGAACAGGGCCACGACGATCAGGTTCCGCAGGAGGAGCACGAACGCCGGTACGGGCTGCGCATCGACGAGCGGCATGTAGAGGATCGGGAAGACGAGACTCGTGAGGACGCTCGCGACGGCCACCGCGATCGCGATGCGACGCCACCCGCGCGGGTCGACCATCACCCCCACCGCGACGATCGGCGCGATCCAGAGCATGTACTGCGGCGACCCGACCTTGTTGAAGACGATGAGGGTCGCGGCGAGCGCGAACGAGCCGCGCAGGACGAGCCGCTGCTCGAGCGCGGGCGTCAGCCGCCGTTCGCGCGCCGCGCGGGATCGCGCCATCCACAGGAGCGCGACGATCCCGAGGAACACGACCGGCATGAGCAGCGTCACGAACTCACCGGCCGCGTAGACGCCGGGGCCGGAGACCTCTCGTGTCGCCAGTTCGTAGTTCTGGCGGATCGCCGCACCCGGCACGCGCAGCACCGCTCCCCACACCCACGGTGTCGCGATGGGGGCCTCGAGCTGCAGCGCCCGGTCGGACTGAATGGTCGCGAAGCTGAACAGGTTCCGGATGCCGCCGCCCACCGCGACCGCGGCGACGACGCCTGCGGTCAGGGCCAGCCCTCCCGCGACGACCCGCCACCGCGTGCGCAGGACGGTGACCGCTGCGGCGGCGATCGCGATCGGCCAGACCTTGATCCACGTGGCGGCCGCGATGAGCGCACCCGCGACGGCGGGTCGCCGAGCGAGCAGCACCAGGCCGGCGATCGCGAGAGGTGCGGCGGCACCCTCAAGGCGCAGCATCGACACCGGCGCGAGCAGCACCTGGATGAGCAGCCAGTACCAAGCCGCCGGGTAGTCGGCGATCCGGCGGAATCCGCCGGTGAGCGCGGCGATCGCGGCGAAGTTCCCCGCGGCCATGAGGATCAGCCAGAGCGCCTGGAAGAGGTACGGGCCTGCGGCGATCGACAGCATGATCGGCGCGAGCGCCCCGGCGGGGTACACCCACGGGAAGTCGAACACCGGCCAGTAGCCGTGGATCGCCTGCTGCGCCCAGAGACGGTACAGCGGCAGATCCCCCTCGGTGCCGCCTGACACGATGACATGGACGATGCTCAGCGCGTAGACGACGTGGAGCACCGCGAACCCCGTCAGCAGACCCCTTCGGGTCATGCCGAGCTCTCGGAGACGCCCGACCGTCCCGCTCGGTGCGTTCATCCGCCGGACACGTTCCGCGAGACTCGTCACGTCCGGAGCCTATTGAGGCTCGGTGTCCGGTGGGTGGATGCGAGATTGCCATTCTCTGTGAATCGGCTGTATCGGCATCCCCGTCCTCCCTCGGCATCCCCGCCCTCCCTCCACGTCCCCCGCCCGTGGGATGCCGAAGTTCCCCCCGCCGGGGGAGGTGAGCGCAGCCGTCGCGCCGTAGCGTCGACATCATCCCCGAGAACCGGGGTATGACACGCCACCCCCGGGAGGACGCATGCTCGAACTGAGCGGGATCACCAAGAACTACGGCACGCATCGCGTGCTCGACGATGTGAGCTTCACCGTCGCTCCGGGCCGGCTCACCGGTTTCGTCGGCGGCAACGGCGCCGGCAAGACCACCACGATGCGGATCACCCTCGGGGTGCTCTCCCGCGACGCCGGCGAGGTGACGCTCGACGGCGCCCCCGTGACCGCCGCCGACCGCCGGAGCTTCGGCTACATGCCCGAAGAGCGAGGCCTCTACCCGAAGATGCGGGTCCTCGACCACATCGTCTACCTCGCGCGCCTGCACGGCTTCGACAAGGCCGAGGCGACGACCCGCGCCGAGGCGCTCCTCGTCGAGCTCGGTCTCGGCGAGCGCCTGCAGGACGACATCGAGACGCTCTCGCTCGGCAACCAGCAGCGTGCGCAGATCGCCGCGGCCCTCGTCCACGACCCGAAGGTGCTCATCCTCGACGAGCCGTTCTCGGGACTCGACCCGCTGGCGGTCGAGGTCGTCGCCGGCGTCCTCCAGACGCGCGCGGCCGCCGGCGCCGCGGTGCTGTTCTCGTCGCACCAGCTCGACGTCGTCGAGCGCCTGTGCGACGACCTCGTCATCATCGCCGGGGGCACGATCCGCGCCGCCGGCACCCGCGACGGGCTGCGCGAGCGGTTCGCCGGCCACCGCTTCGAACTCGTCTCCGCCGCGGATGCCGGATGGCTCCGCGAGGAGCAGGGCGTCGACGTCGTCGAGTTCGACGGCGGCTACGCCCTCTTCGACGTCGACGACGACGAGACCGCCCAGCGGGTGCTCCGCCGCGCGGTCGCCGTCGGCGACGTCGCGAGCTTCGCACCCCGGCATCCCTCCCTCGCCCAGATCTTCAAGGAGGTCATCCAGTGACCGCGCACACCCCCACCTTCGCCCAGAGCGTGTGGCTCGTCGCCGAGCGCGAGATCGGCTCGAAACTGCGCAGCAAGGCGTTCCTGATCTCCACCGGCATCCTCTTCCTCATCGCGCTCGTGAGCGTCGTCTGGGGCGGGTTCGCCGCGCAGTCGCAGAGCGCGACCCCCGTCGCCGTCACGTCGCAGACCGCCCCCGTCGTCGCCTCGCTCGGCGACAGCGTGGACGTGACGCAGGTGTCGGATGCCGACGAGGCGCGGGGCCTCGTCGCCGACGGCACCGTCGACGCGGCGATCGTCCCCGGCGGCGCCGAGCCGTTCGGCTACACGATCGTCGCCGATTCGTCGCCGCCGGCGGGGCTCATGCAGATGCTGAGCCTCACCCCGCCGGTCGAGCTCCTGAACGCCGACCCCACCGACGGGTTCGCCCGCTACATCGTCGCGCTCGGGTTCGGGCTGGTGTTCTTCATGGCGGCGCTCACCTTCGGATCGACGATCGCCCAGTCCGTCGTCGAGGAGAAGGCGACGCGCGTCGTCGAGCTGCTGATCTCGGCGATCCCGGTGCGGGCGCTCCTCGCGGGGAAGGTCGTCGGGAACACCATCCTCGCGATGGGGCAGATCATCGGACTCGCCGCAATCGCCGTGATCGGCCTCACGGTCACGGGACAATCGGCGCTGCTGTCGGGACTCGGCGCGCCGATCGCGTGGTTCGCGGTGTTCTTCCTCTTCGGCTTCGTGCTGCTGGCCGCACTCTTCGCGGCGGCGGGCGCGATGGTCTCGAGGCAGGAAGACATCGGATCGACCACGACGCCGCTGACCTTCCTCGTGATGGCGCCGTACTTCCTCGTGGTGTTCTTCAACGACAACGAGCTCGTGATGACGATCATGTCGTACGTGCCGTTCTCGGCGCCCGTCGCGATGCCCGTGCGCATCTTCCTCGGCACGGCGCAGTGGTGGGAGCCGCTCCTCTCGCTCGCGATCATGCTCGCCACGTGCGCCGCGGCGATCTGGGTCGGCGCGAAGATCTACGAGAACTCCATCCTCCGGATGGGCGCGCGAGTCAAGCTGTCGGAGGCCCTCGCCGGCTGACCGACACGACTCGAGGCGGCGGTGACCGAGGCTTCCGGTCGCCGCCGCAGCGTCAGCGCTCGACGAGCACCCCGTCGGCATCCGCCCACACGTGCGCGCCGGGACGGAAGACGACCCCCGCGATCTCGACGGGCACGTCGACCTCGCCGACGCCGTCCTTCGCGCTCTTGCGCGGGTTCGAGCCGAGCGCCTTGACGCCGAGCGGCAGCTCGCCGATCGCCTCGCGGTCGCGGATCGCCCCGTGCACGATGACGCCGGCCCAGCCGTTCTCGACGGCGGATGCCGCGATGAGGTCGCCCACCAGCGCCGACTCGAGCGACCCGCCGCCGTCGACGACGAGCACCGCGCCGTCTCCGGGGGCCGCGAGCGTCGCCTTCACGAGAGCGTTGTCGCGGTGGCAGCGGATCGTGCGGACCGGGCCGTCGAACGCGATGTTGCCGCCGATGTTCTGGAACTGCAGGGCGAGGGAATCGAGCTCCTCGCCGCGCTCGTCGTACAGGTCGGCCGTCGCGATCGTCGTCATGGGCCCACGTTATCGCCGGTCGGCGCGGCGACCCTCGGCATCCGTGCGGAAAGATCCCCCGACCTTCCGACGAGCGCAAACGTCCCCCGGTGTTCGTGGCGGTGTTCTCACGGCGTCATGTTCAGTGGGAACACATCCGCGGTGCATACGGTTGGATGGATCGGGCCGATGATGTCCCTCTGCACGCACCCCCAGACATCATCGGAGAGAACATGAGCCCCGCCGTCACCGAAGCCCCCATCCTCGACGTCCTCGCCGAGCGCTGGAGCACCCGCATCTTCGACAACGCCGCGCCGATCGACGAAGACGCGCTCGCGAGCGCGCTCGAGGCCGCCCGCTGGGCGCCGTCGGCCAACAACACGCAGCCGTGGCGCTTCGTCGTCGCGCGCCGCGGGTCGGAGGCGCACGCCGCGATCGTCGATGCGCTCATGGGCTTCAACCAGGCCTGGGCGGCGGATGCCGGTGCGCTCATCGTCTTCGCGACGGTCACCTCGCTCGACGGCGCACCCCTCGCCTGGGCCGCGTACGACACCGGCCAGGCCGCCGCGCACTTCACGGTGCAGGCGCACGCGTCGGGCCTGCACACCCACCAGATGGGCGGCTTCGACCGCGACCGCATCGGCGAGGCGTTCGGCTTCGGCGATGCGCTTGTCGCGATGACCGTGATGGCCGTCGGCGCGCTCGGCGACGTGGACGCCGCCCCGGCGTCTCTGCGCGACCGCGAGAGCACGCCTCGCACCCGCCGCCCGATCGCCGACTCGGTCGTCGTCGACGCCTGAGCGTCGCCTCGCTCGGCCTGACCCGCCGGACCCGCGCTCGCGCTACGCCGCGGGCGGGTTCAGGTCGGGGTGGAGCACGCTCACGAGAGAGTAGGCCTCGCCGTCCGCGTCGGGGCCGCGAGACGTGAACTCCTCGAAGAGCGCCCCGAGCCGCTCGCGCAGCTCGTCGAGGTGCACCGGGTTCAGGCGCAGTCCCATCCAGGTGACGTCGACATCCTCCGGATCGACGCCGACGAGCTGCTCGCGCATCGTGTCGAGGATGAGCACGGATGCCGCGGGAACGGGCGCATTCCACGACAGCCCGGTCGCGCGGTAGGGCACCTCGCGCGCTCCACGCGTCCCGCGGCGCACCGGGTCGGCCGCGAGGAGCCCCGCGTCGGCGAGAGTGCGGACGTGGTGCAGCATCGTGCCGGGGTTCACGTCGAGCAGCTCCGCGAGTTCCTTGTTCGTGCGCGCGTCGAAGGCGCACAGGCGCAGGATGCGCAGCCGGAGCGGCGAGCTCAGCGCACGCGCGACGGCCTCCGCATCGGCATCCCCCGCCCGCGCGTTCTCTGCCGCGTTCGCCGCTGCGCGGGCGCTCTCCGCCGCGCGGGCGTTCTCCGCTGCGTCGGCATTCCGTGCCGCGCTGGCCACATCTCGAGCGTGGGTCACACGCCGAGACTATGCGACTGATTGACAATTCTCAATCGCTACCGCACGCTATCCCCGTGCCTGAATCACCCGACCCCTCTCACCCCACCGACGCCGTGGCGTCGCCCCCGGGACGGTCGCTGTGGCACGACCGGAACTTCCTCACGATGTGGTCAGGGCAGGCGTTCAGCCAGTTCGGCGCGCAGATCTTCGAGCTCGCCCTGCCGGTGCTCGCGGTGCTCCTGCTGCACGCGACGGAGGCGCAGGTCGGCTATCTGACCGCCGCGGCCACGGCGGCGTTCCTCGTCGTGGGACTTCCCGCCGGCGCCTGGATCGATCGGATGCGCAAGCGCCGGGTGATGATCGTGGCCGACGGCATCCGCGCCCTCGCTCTCGCCGCCCTGCCGCTGCTCTACCTCGCCGGGCGCCTGGAGATGTGGCACCTGTACGTCGCGGCGCTCGTCGTCGGCATCGCGACCGTGTTCTTCGACGTGTCGTACCAGAGCATCATCCCCTCGCTCGTCGAGCCCGACCAGATCGCCGAGGCGAACGGCAAGCTCGAGTCGACGCATCAGCTCGCCTCGCTCGCCGGTCCCGCGGTCGGCGGCGGACTCGTCGCCCTGGTGTCGGCACCCGTCGCGATCGTCGTGACCGTCGCCACCTACCTCGCCTCGATGGTCGCGCTGATCTTCACTCGCGACCACGAGGTCCGGCGCGAGGCCACCGATCACGCGCCCCTCCACCGCGAGATCGCCGAGGGGCTGCGTTGGGTATTCGGCAACCCGTATCTGAAGCGCATCGTGGCGACCACGTCGATCTCGAACTTCTTCTCGACGATCGTCTTCACCCTCGTGCCGATCTTCTATCTGCGAATCCTCGGCTTCTCACCCGCGACGATGGGGCTGCTGCTGTCGCTCGGCGCCGTCGGAGGCCTGCTGGGCGCCATGCTCGCCGCGCGCATTTCACGCCGCATCGGCGAGGCGCGGGCGATTCCGGTGAGCGCGATCGCGTTCGCCGTCGCGATGGTGCCGCTACCGCTCGCCGCCGCGCTGCCGCAGGCATGGGCGTTCACGCTCCTCGTCGTGCAGACCTTCACGATGAGCATCGGCGTCGTCGTCTACAACATCACGCAGGTGACGTTCCGCCAGCGCATCACCCCGTCGCGCCTCCTCGGGCGCATGAACGCGTCGATCCGCTTCTGCGTGTGGGGCGTCATGCCCCTCGCGGCGCTCGCGGCGGGTTGGCTCGGCTCATGGCTCGGCACGATCCCGACCCTGTGGATCGGCGCGCTCGGCGGACTGCTCGCGACGCTCCCTCTCGCGTTCGGACCGTTCTGGCGCACGCGCGACCTCCCCGCTGCGCGCGCCTGACCCACCCGACCCCCGCCCCGCGAGACCGCCACCGGCCCGCGAGACCGCGCAAATGTCACGTTCCCGGCGCGGGATCGTGACATTTGCGCGGTCTCGCGGGGTGGTGTGCGTCAGTCCTCGAGCAGCTCCGCCTCGATGACGTCGTCATCGTCGGCGTCGCCCGGGGCGGCGCCGGATGCCGAAGCCCCCGGCGTCTCGACGGGCGAGGGGCCCGAGCTCGTCAGCACCAGCTGCGAACCGTCGGCCGCGAGGTCGACCTTGACGAGATCGCCGTCGTGCACGCCGCCGGAGAGGAGCGCCATCGCGAGGCGGTCCTGGATCTCCGACTGGATGAGGCGCCGCAGCGGACGCGCGCCGAAGATCGGGTCGTAGCCGCGCTCGGCGAGCCACGCGCGCGCGTCGGGGGTGACGGCGAGGGTGAGGCGCCGGTCGCGCAGGCGCCGCTGCAAGGCATCCACCGACAGCTCGACGATCTGGGCGAGGTCGGCCTCGGAGAGCGCCGTGAACATGACGATGTCGTCGAGCCGGTTGAGAAACTCGGGGCGGAACGCCGTGCGCACGAGGGCCATGACCTGCTCGCGCTTCTCCTCCACGGTGAGCGTCGGATCGATGAGGATCGGCGACCCGAGGTTCGAGGTGAGGATCAGGATGGTGTTCGTGAAGTCGACCGTCCGGCCCTGCCCGTCGGTGAGGCGGCCGTCGTCGAGCACCTGCAGCAGGATGTCGAAGACCTCGGGGTGCGCCTTTTCGACCTCGTCGAGGAGGACGACCGAGTACGGGCGGCGACGCACGGCCTCGGTGAGCTGGCCGCCCTCTTCGTAGCCGATGTATCCGGGAGGGGCGCCGACGAGCCGGGCGACCGAGTGCTTCTCGCCGTACTCCGACATGTCGATGCGCACGAGCGCGCGCTCGTCGTCGAAGAGGAACTCGGCGAGCGCCTTCGCGAGCTCGGTCTTGCCGACGCCGGTCGGACCGAGGAAGAGGAACGAGCCGACGGGGCGGTTCGGGTCGCTGATGCCGGCGCGCGAGCGGCGCACCGCGTCGGACACGGCCTTCACGGCATCCTTCTGCCCGATGAGCCGCTTGCCGAGCTCCGACTCGAGGTTCACGAGCTTCTCGCTCTCGCCCTGCAGCAGGCGCCCCACGGGGATGCCGGTCCAGGCGGCGATGACGCCGGCGATGTCCTCGTCGGTGACGTGGTCGTTGACCATGCGCGCGCCGCCCTCTTCGGCGTGCTCGGCTTCGGCGAGCTGCCGCTCGAGCGCGGGGATCTCGGCGTAGTACAGCCGCGACGCCTTCTCGAGGTTGCCCTCGCGCTGGGCGCGCTCGGCGTCGCTGCGCGCCTGGTCGAGCTTGGTCTTCAGGTCGCCGACGGCGTTGAGCGAGGCGCGCTCGCGCTCCCACCGGGCCTGCAGCTCGTCGAGCTTGCCCTGCTCGAGCTCCAGGGTCTCGCGGAGGGTCGCGAGCCGCTCCTTCGACGCGGCGTCCTTCTCGCGCTTGAGCGCCAGCTCTTCGAGCTTCAGCCGGTCGACGTGTCGGCGCAGCTCGTCGATCTCGAGCGGTGCCGAGTCGATCTCCATGCGCAGGCGCGACGCGGCCTCGTCGATCAGGTCGATCGCCTTGTCGGGCAGTTGGCGGCTCGGAATGTAGCGGTTGGACAAGGATGCCGCGGCCACGAGCGCGCCGTCGGCGATCGCGACCTTGTGGTGGGCCTCGTACCGCTCCTTGAGTCCGCGAAGGATCGCGACGGTGTCTTCGACCGACGGCTCGCCGACGTACACCTGCTGGAAGCGGCGCTCGAGCGCGGCATCCTTCTCGATGAACTCGCGGTACTCGTCGAGGGTCGTCGCGCCGATGAGGCGCAGCTCCCCGCGGGCGAGCATCGGCTTCAGCATGTTGGAGGCCGCGACCGATCCCTCGCCGCCGCCCGCGCCCATCAGGGTGTGCAACTCATCGATGAAGGTGATGACGCGACCATCCGACTCGGTGATCTCTTTGAGGACGCTCTTCAGGCGCTCCTCGAACTGGCCGCGATACATGGCTCCGGCGACGAGGGCGGAGATGTCGAGGGAGATGAGCTCCTTGTCCTTGAGCGACTCGGCGACGTCGCCGGCGACGATCCGCTGGGCGAGGCCCTCGACGACGGCGGTCTTGCCGACGCCGGGCTCGCCGATGAGCACCGGGTTGTTCTTCGTGCGGCGGGTGAGCACCTGGCTGACGCGACGGATCTCGGAGTCCCGCCCGATGACCGGGTCGAGCTTCCCCTGCCGTGCGCGCTCGGTGAGGTTGATCCCGAACTGCTCGAGCGGGCTCTGCTGCTCTTCTTGCCCGGGCTGGGGCTGCGCGTTCATGCGTTCTCCCTGAAATCGGCGATGTCCACAAAGTTGAGTTGTCTACGCTCAACTTTACTACGCGGCTTTACTACGCGGCGGCACGCGGCGGAAGCCGCACGGGCCACACGTTCACACCGTAGCGAAGCGCCGCGGCCCGGTCACTAGGTGGCGCACACAACGTGCTCCAGAGATTCCGACATCCGCGCTCCGATCAGGCGGCGGGCATGGCCTCGCCGCGCATCGCGCTCGCGTCACCCGGGCACGCGAACCGCGCCCGGTACGCCGTGGGGCTGAGGCCCAGCATCCGCGTGAAGTTCTGACGGAGGACCGCCGCCGACCCGAAGCCGGCTTCGAAGGCGATGGCGTCGAGGCCGAGGTCGGTCTGCTCGAGCAGACGCTGCGCGTGGATGAGGCGCTGGCGCGCAAGCCACGCTGCGGGCGTCGTGCCGTAGTCGGCCTTGAACCTCCGCGCGAACGTGCGCGGCGACATGTGCGCGCGGGCCGCGAGCTGATCGACCGACAGGTCGAGGCTGAGGTGTTCGAGCACCCAGTCGGTGACCGGCGCGAGCGACAGCGACGTCGACACGGGCAGCGGCGCTGCGATGAACTGCGCCTGCCCGCCGTCGCGCTGCGGCGGCACGACCATGCGGCGCGCGATCGTGTTGGTCATCTCGGCGCCGAGCTCGATCCGCAGCAGGTGCAGGCAGGCATCCAGCCCCGCCGCCGTGCCCGCGCTCGTGATGATCCGGCCGTCCTGGACGTAGAGGACGTTCGGGTCGACCTCGATGTCGGGGTACATCCGCGACATCGTGTCGGCGTAGCGCCAGTGGGTCGTCGCGCGCTTTCCGGACAGGACGCCGGATGCCGCGACGACGAACGACCCGCTGCAGACCGTCAGCACCCAGGCATTCCGATCGACCGCGCGCCGCACGACTTCGCAGACGCGCTCGTCGACGCTCTCCCACGCGCTGCGCGGGATCGGGGTGATGACGACGAGATCGGCCTCGTCGGCGAAGGAGAGGTCACTGTCGACGTTGATCGAGAAGCCCAGGTTGCTCGGCACGGCGCCCGGCTCAGGGGTGACGATGCGGAAGTCGAAGTTCGGGATGCCGTCGTCCGACCGGTCGAGGCCGAAGGCCTCGCACGCGAGGCCGAACTCGAACGGCGAGAATCCGGGCTGGACGACGCAGGCGACGGTCTTCATGGCAGAAATCATACACATGCCGTCCGTCCTGCCACTCGTGGCAGAAGGATGCCGGTCGTAGCGTTTCTGCCATGTTCACCGTCATCATCGTCTTCGGTCTCCTGTCCGTCATCGCCGCCTTCGGCACCGCCCGCGCGTTGCGCGACGACGGCTACCGCCGCGTCCCCACCGATCGGTCGCGCTTGCCGTGACGGGTGCGCCCCACAGAGCACCCGCGTCCCGCAGAGCACCCTCGCCGCGCAGAGCGCCCTCGCCCCGCAGAGCACCCTCGCCCCGAGAGTCCTCGTCCCCTTAGAGTGGGGCCACCCCCGCAATGAGGAGCGCGCCATGACCACGCCGAACCCGCAGCCGACCAACCCGCCGCCGGGCCAGCCCACGCCGTACGGCGCTGCCGCTCCGCCTCCGGCCGGCTATCCGGCCGCCTCCTACGCGCCTGCAGGCTGGAACCCGCCGCCGCCCGCCGCATCCTCCAGCACGTCGACGACCGGGCGGGGACTCGCGATCACGTCGATCATCCTCGGGTCCATCCCGCTCATCCTCAGCCTCTTCATGTTCTTCGTGTTCCGCGCAATCCGCCTGTCGGGGAGCTACGAGGCCTACCAGGTGGCGTACTGGATCTCGGACATCCTCTCCGCCGCGGTCGGCGTCGGCGCGATCGTCTGCGGCGCGTTGGCGCGTCGCGAGCAGCCGCTGCTCGGCGGAATCGGCATCGGGCTCGGGATCGCGGCCACCGTCTCGACGCTCATCTCGCTGATGTTCTCGGTGGTCGGCTACCTCTGACGCCGCGGCAGCGTCTCCAGCGCATCGAGCAGCGCACCCGCCGAGCGCGCCCAGGCGAACCGCGCGATGTGCTCCTCCCCCGCAGCGACGAGCGCGGCGCGGGCGTCGGGATCGTCGAGCGAGCGGATGCCGGCGGCGAATGCGGCGGCATCCTTTCCGGGGGCGTACAGGGCGCCGGGGCCCGCGACCTCGCGGAAGATCGGCATGTCGGTGACGACGGCGGGCACCCCGAGCTCGAGCGCCTCCGCGAGCGGAAGGCCGTACCCCTCGTCGAGCGAGGCCGAGACGAGCACCGCCCGATCGGCGAGGAGCGCGGCGTACTCGGCATCCGTCACCCCGCCGTGGAACACGACGCGCCCACCCGCGGGGTCGATCAGCGCCTCGAGCTCGGTGCGGCGCGCCGGTGAGATGCGCGACAGCAGGTGGAGGGTCCGCCCGGGCAGCTCGGCCACGGCGCGGATGAGCGTCTCGACGTTCTTGTAGGGCATGAACGACCCCATGTAGACGAGGTTCTCGGCTCCCGGGACGACACCGCCGGCGCCGTCCGCCTCCGGCAGCAGCGCCGCGAGCCGTTGCGGCGCGTTCGGCACGACGACGACGGGCCGCTTCGTCAGCTTCACCCGAGCGAAGTCGGCGGCGCTCGTCTCGCTCACCGTCGCGACGACGTCGGCGCCGTTCAGAGTCACGCGCTGCGGCACGTAGGAAAGGTGGAACAGGCGCCACCCGAGGCGGATCGGCGCAGGGAGGTCGCGCGGGGGTGTGCGGTGTCGGTAGTAGATCATGTCGTGGAGGGTCAGCACGAGCGCGTAGCGGCGCCCGAGCGAGCCGAGGGTCTGCATCGGCGAGAACACCGCGTCGGGCCGGTACCGGTTGAGGCGGAGGGCCGCGAACGGTTCGAGCACGGAGGTCGGTGCGTGGATGCGGAGAGCACGCGCACCCTCGGGCAGATGCGCCCTCTGCGCCTCGTCGTGGATGAGGAACACCACATCGACCCCGCGCGCCGGTGCCTCCGCCGCGACGGCGGCGGCGAGCTCGGTCGAGTAGCGACTGATGCCGTCGTGGAAGTCGGTGCGGATGTAGCGCGCGTCGAACAGCAGCCGCATGTGCGCGCTCACGGCTCGAGCGGTTCGCCGCGGTAGAGCTTCTCGAACGTGTCGAGCGTCTTCTCGATGTCGTGGATGTCGACGCCGTCGAGAGATGCCTGCTGCATGCGGAGGTACTCCTCGGGCGACGCGGTGAGGACGCGACGGAGCTTGTCGGCGAGGTCGTCGACATCGCCCGGCTCGAAGAGATAGCCGTTCACCCCGTCGTTCACGAGGTGCGGCAGCGCGACGGCGTTCGCGCCGACGACGGGCAGGCCCGACGCCATGGCCTCCATCGTCGCGATCGACTGAAGCTCGGCGATCGAGGCGATCGCGAAGACGTCGGCCCGGGTGTAGGCGGCGCGCAGCTCTTCTTCGGAGACGCGCCCGTGGAAGGTGACCCGGTCCTGGATGCCGAGGCGCTGCACGACCTGCTCGAGGCTCTTGCGCTGGTCGCCGCCGCCCACGATGTCGAACGTGATCGCCGGCAGCTCGGGCGCGAGCTTCGCGACGGCCGCGAGGGTCACCTCGACGTGCTTCTCGGTCGTGAGGCGGCCGACGAACAGCACGCGGTGATGCTCCCGCGGCGTGAGGTCGGGGGTGTAGTTGCCCTTGTCGATGCCGCAGCTGATCGGGATGACGCCGTCGATGTCGATCGTCTGCTCGAGGAACTCCGCCGCTTTCCGCGTCGGCGTCGTCACGGCGCGCGACATGTCGAAGGTGCGCTTCGCGTCGTCCCAGGCGAGCTTGACGACGACCTTGTCGAGCAGAGGCGGCAGGGTCGTGAAGTCGATGATGTTCTCGGCCATCACGTGGTTCGTGGCGACGACGGGAATGCCGCGCTGTCGGGCGATCCGGGTGAGTCCCCGCCCGATCACGATGTGCGACTGGCTGTGCACGACGTCGGGCTGGACGTCGGTGAGGATCTTCCGGGCGTAGTGCTTGGCGCGCCATGGCCACACGAAGCGCAGCCAGTCGTGCGGAGGCCAGCGGACGCCGGGCAGCCGGTGGACGGTGATGTCTTGACCTTCGATGTTCTCGGTGAACACGCCGTGGTTGCGGTGGCCCACGCTCGGGGTGACGACGTGGACATCGTGACCGCGGGCGGCGAGACCGGCGGAGAGCCGCTCGGCGAAACGGGCGGCGCCGTTGACGTCGGGGGCGAACGTGTCGGCCGCCATGACGATCGTCAGCGGCTCATGCGCGGGGGGAGTCACAGGTGGGTGGCTGCCTATCTGTGCGGCGTCGCCGACGGGTGCGTCGGACCGCCCCGAGTCTACCCGAGGGGTCGGCGACGACCCCGGAACGGGGGCGCTGTGCGCGGCATCCTTTTCACGGCATTTCCCCGGCCGCACTGTGTCCGCGGGCCGCCGCAGCAAGGTCTAGCCTGGCGACAGAGGGCGTCGGATCAGCACCGAGCCCCACCACCGAGAGGAACGCCATGAGCGCCTTCGAGTACGGACCCGTCGAGTTCTACCTCGTCACCCTTCCGGACGACGGGCCGCCCGCGGCGGTGCTCGAAGCGCTCGCCGACGACGTCGCGTCGGGGACCGTGCGGGTGCTCGACTTCGTGATCGTCCGGACCGCCGCCGACGGGTCGTACACGACCGCCGAGTACGACGGCGAGCTCGAGCTCCACTCGCCCGGAATGGCGGGCGACGAAGACATCGAGGAGCTCGCCGAGCTGCTCGATCCCGAAACGGTCGCCGCCGTCGTGGTGCTGGAACTCACCTGGGCGCGCGTCCTGTCGGGTCACCTCGCCGCCGCGGGCGGAGAGGTGCTGAGCGTGGAGCGGATCCCCGCTCCCGTCGTGAACGCCCTCGTCGACGCCGTCGACGAGGAGGACTGAGGGGGACACCATGAGAAGGAACGGACGCCCGGGCCTCATCGGCCTGGCCGCACGCACCGCGGTCGTCGCGGGAACGGCGAACGCCGTCAACGCCCGCGCCGCCGAGAAGCACCACACCGCGACGCAGGCGCAGCTCTACCAGGCGGCCCAGCAGAAGGCGCAGGTGGAGGCCGCCGCGCAGGCCGCCGTCGCGCAGCAGATGGCGGCCGCACCGGCTGCAGCTCCCGCGGCGGCATCCGCGCCCGCGGCCGCCGCACCCGTCGTCGACGTGGTCGCCGAACTGCAGAAGCTCGCGGCGCTGAAGGATGCCGGGGTGCTCGACGACGCCGAGTTCGCGGCGGCGAAGGCGAAGCTCCTCGCCTGACGCGCGGGGCACGGGGCGCGGGGTGCGGGGCGCCGTCGAGGTGCCGAGATCCGTCGGTCGGGGCGACGCGTTCCGACCGAACGCGGCAACCCGAGCGGCGGATGCCGTCGGCGTCCGCGCCGCCTACGCTGGGACGATGATGCGCCTGCACGCCGACGCCGACCCCGCCCTCTGGGTGCCCGTCACCGGGTCGCTGGGGTTGCGCGGGCGGCGACGCCGCAAGCGCGCGATCGGCATGCTCTTCGCGCAGGCGAACGCCGCGATGGGCGCGGCGCCGCGCGCGGGCACCGGTTTCGCCGCGTGGGCGGCGAGCCAGGCGGCGCCGCTCCTGCTGCGTCAGGCCGACGGGCGCGTGCTCGTCTGGACGTGGAAGGACGACCCTGAGCTCGTCGTGGCGCTCGCGCAGATCCAGCAGGCGACGTCGCAGCTGCGGACGGCGCGCGCCATGATGCCGATCGAGTACGACGACACCGAGGACTTCCGCTCGCCCTACCTCGGCGTCGGTGAGAAGCTTGCCGTCCCGGTGCCGCGCGCGAGCGGCGGGGGGACGGCGGCGGGCACGGGACCGGGCGC
This sequence comes from Microbacterium sp. bgisy203, assembly GCF_057706945.1. Classification (NCBI taxonomy): domain Bacteria; kingdom Bacillati; phylum Actinomycetota; class Actinomycetes; order Micrococcales; family Microbacteriaceae; genus Microbacterium; species Microbacterium sp. bgisy203. The sequence continues at coordinate 112,880 of NZ_JBYIPF010000007.1, forward strand.
CGCGGCATCCGTCCCGCCGTACGTGACGTACACGTGGGATGCCGGTTCGGCGTTCGTGACCCTCACCGCCATCGGCGGCGACCGCGAGCGCTTCGGCACGGTCGAGCGCGCGCTCGATGACCTGGCACGCACGCTCCGGATCGTCGACGACGTGGCGGTGGGCGAGTCGCCGACCGTGCTGCGACTCGACCCGAGCTGAACCGGGACCCGAGCTGAATCCCGCGCCAGCGCGCGCCTCAGCGGTCAGGCGGTCCCGACCTCGCGCGGCGGCGCGGCGTCGTCGTCGCCCGAGAGCCAGCGCGCGAACCACGCCTTCGGGTCGCCGCCGAAGAGCAGCTCGCGGACGAGCAGCGTCAGGGGGATCGACAGCAGCGCGCCCAGCGGACCGATGATGAACGTCCAGAACACGACCGAGAAGAAGCTCAGCGTGAGGGTCAGGTCGACGGCGTCGCTCACGAACTTCGGCTGGATCATCACCTGCAGCGTGACGTTCACGACGCAATAGATGCCGATGACGACGAGCATGAGCGGCCAGCCGCCGACGACGAGGGCGAGCAGGGCCGGCGGCACGAGACCCAGGATGAACCCGATGTTGGGGATGAAGTTCGTGACGAACGCGAGGATCGCCCAGACGACCGGCACCGGGATGCCGAGCGCCCACAGCGCCAGGCCATCGATGACGGCGACGACGAGTCCGAAGCTCGCGTTGACGACGTAGTAGCGGCGGACCGACCGGTTGTAGCTCTCGGCGCGGCGGACGAACGGGGTGACTCGGGCGCCGAAGCGCTCCTCGGCGCGGGTGTACCGCGCATCGTCGACGGCCATGAAGATGACGTAGGCGAGCACGAAGAAGAACGCCGTGACGACGCCGAGCGCACTGCTGCCGAGGGACGTCGCGAAGCTGACGAGCGTCGCCGGGTCGAGCAGGGAGGCGGCGGCGTCGGATGCCTGGTCCTGCAGCCCCAGGCTCCCGAGCCACGCGACCAGCTGGTCGGCGGTGGCGCGCAGATCGTCGGCGGAGTCACGGACGAGGCCCACGAACGCCGTGCCGGAGTAGGCGAGCATCGCCGCCATCGCGGCGAGCACGAGGTAGGCGACCGCGATCACCGCGGTCGTCGCCGCCCAGCGCGGCCACCCGCGCCGCTCGAGCGGTCGACGCACGGGCTCGCAGATGATGACGATGACGGCGGCGAGTGCGAGCGGGCCGATGATCTCGCGAGCGAGGTAGACGCCCGCGAGCACCAGCACCGCCGCCGCGAGGCCGAGCAGCGCCGACAGCGTGGGCGAGAGCGCGCGGGAGGCCGGAGCTGTCGTGGTCGTGGCGCGCGTCATGCGGAAACGCTACCCGGTGTGCGCCGCCGGGGCGGTGCCATCATGGGCGCATGGCCTCCGTTCCGCTGTCTGCACCTCTCTCGACCGCCGACCTCGCGGCGCAGGGTCGCGACCGCCGCCGCGCGACGCCGCGCCGCTCGATCGCGAACCTCGTGACGACGGGTCGGGATCCCCTGTCGATCCTCGACGCGCAGAACGCGTCGCGCGTGGCCGAGCTCGTGCCGCTGCGCACCGAGCGGATGTCGGCGAGCCCGTTCACGTTCTATCGGGGAACCGCCGCACTCATGGCCGCCGACCTGGCGGCGGGGCCCTCCAGCGGCATCCTCGTCGCATCGTGCGGCGACGCGCACGTGTCCAACTTCGGCTTCTACGCATCGCCGCAGCGGACGCTGGTGTTCGACCTGAACGACTTCGACGAGGCCGCATGGGCGCCGTGGGAATGGGATGTGAAGCGGCTCGTCGCGAGCATCGTGATCGCCGCCCAGGCGAGCGGGCGCGACGGCGCGGTGACGCGCACCGCGGCCGAAGGGGCGGTGCACCAGTACGCGCACGCGCTGCGTGAGAGCCGCGCGTCGTCGCCGGTGGGCCGGTACTACCAGCACTTCGATGCGGCCGGCGGGCTCGGTGACGGCAGCTCGTCGGCGCGTCGCGTGCTGCGCGACGCGATCGCCGACGCCGAGGAGAGGACGTCCGAGCGCGCGACGCGCAAGCTCACCACGCGCGGCGAGGACGGCCTGCGGCGATTCGTGGAGCAGCCCCCGACGATGACGCACATCGACGACGCGGCGACGCGCGAGATCACGGGGGCGCTCGAGAAGTATCTTCTGACGACGCGCTCGGACATCCGGCTTCTGCTCCGCCACTACGTCGCCTCCGACACCGTGCGACGGGTGGTGGGGGTCGGAAGCGTCGGGACCCGCTGCTACGTGAGCGTCCTCGTCGACGGTGACGGTCACGCGCTCCTCATGCAGACGAAGGAGGCGGGCCGCAGCGTCCTCATCGAGTACGGGGGCTGCGCCCAGCCGTCGGAGATCGACGAACTCATCGCGAACGAAGGGGAGGGAGGTCGTGTGGTGGCGCTGCAACGCATTCTGCAGGGAGTGTCCGACCCGTTCCTCGGCCACTTCCGCGGGCCCGCTCACGACTACTACGTGCGGCAGTTCCGCGACATGAAGGGCGGGATCGATGCCGAAGCCCTCGACGACGCGTCGTTCGTCCTGTACGCGCGCGCCTGCGCCGCGGTTCTCGCCCGCGCGCACGCCCAATCCCCGACGGCGTCGCTCGTGGCGGGGTACATCGGCAACGCGCGTGTGATCACGCAGGCCCTCCTCGACTGGGCGTACGCCTACGCGGAGGTGTCCCGCGCCGACTACGAGGCCTTCCTCGCGGCGAGGGCGTAGATCTCGCTACTGTCCGGATCCGAGGTGCGGATGCCAGAGCACGAGGTCCGTCTCGCGGCGCACACGCGTGCCCTGACGGAGCGTGACGACCGAGCCGGATGCCGCGGCCGCGAACACCCGGGAGCGCCGGTCGGCCTCGACCTGCAGGCGGCCCTCGAGCTCGCGCACCTGGCGGCGGAGCCCCCGCACCGTGTTCTCCAGCTCGATGACGCGCGCGATCGCCGCGAGGCTCATGCCCTCGGCTGACAGCGCCGCGACCTCGCGCAGCTGCTGCACGTGCCGCAGGGAGTAGCGCCGCGAGCCGCCCTGCGTGCGGGCCGGCACGACGAGACCGAGTCGGTCGTACTGACGCAGCGTCTGCGGGTGCATGCCGGCGAGCTCGGCGGCGACCGCGATCGCGAAGATCGGGGCCTCCTCGTCCGGGTCCTCGTAGGGTTCTCGCTCGGCCATGATCACTCTCGTGCCTTGCTGAGCAGGTCGGCCCGCGGGTTCTCCTTCGGCTCGAGCTCCTGGAAGCGCTCCAGCGCCTCTCGCGCCTTGTCATCGAGGTGCGAAGGCACCGCCACCTGCACTTCGGCCAGGAGGTCGCCCGTCCCCTTCGAGGTCGACACGCCGCGCCCCTTGACGCGCAGTACGCGCCCCGACGGAGTGCCGGGCGCGACGCGGAGCTTCACGGAATCGCCGCCGAGCGTCGGCACCTCGATCGTCGCGCCGAGCGCCGCCTCGGTGAAGGTCACGGGGACCGTCACGCGAAGGTTCAGCCCGTCACGCGTGAACACCGGATGCGGGCGCACCGTGACCTGCACGACGATGTCGCCCGACTCGCCGCCGTCCGGCGACGGACGGCCGCGGCCGCGCAGACGGATCTTCTGGCCGTCGGCGACCCCCGCGGGGATCTTGACCTTGAACGGCTTTCCGTCCTCCCCTGCGAGGGTGATCGTCTCGCCCTTGACCGCGGTCTGGAAGTCGAGCGTCGTCCGCGCCGTGACGTCGGCACCCTTGTGGGGGCCGCCGTAGCCGCGGAATCCGCCCGAGGACTGGCCGAACCGTCCTGATCCGAAGCCGCCGCCGGAGGCCTGGCCGAACATCGAGAACAGGTCGTCGAAGTCCGCCTGCTGGTACGAGCCGCCGCGCGACTGACCGAACCGGCTGAAGACGTCCTCGAACCCGCCCGCCCCGCCGGCGCCCGGCGCCTGGAAGCGCGCACCACCCGCACCCATCGCGCGGATCTGGTCGTACTCCTCACGCTGATCCTTGTCGGAGAGGATCGCGTACGCCTCGCTGATCTCCTTGAACTTCGCCTCGGCGGCGGGGTCTCCCTGCGTCGAGTCGGGGTGGTACTTGCGGGCGAGCTTGCGATAGGTCTTCTTCAGATCGGCCTCGGAGACGTCCTTCGAGACGCCGAGGACCTTGTAGAAGTCCTTGTCGAACCAGTCTTGACTGGCCATGGACACCCCCTCCGGTCAGTCGGCCGAACCGGCGACGACGACCTTCGCCGGTCGCAGCTCGATGGTGCCGAGACGGTAGCCGACCTCGACGACGTCGAGGATCGTGCCGTCCTCCACGCCGCCGGGGTTGGGGGCGTAGAAGATCGCCTCGTGCTGTTGCGGGTCGAACACCTCGCCCGCGACGCCGTACGTCTCGACGCCCAGACGCGAGACGATGCCGCGGAGCTTCTCGGCGATCACCGCGAGGGGCGACCCCTCGGCGAGGTCACCGTGCTTCTCGGCGCGATCGAGATCGTCGAGGACGGGCAGGAGGCCCTTGGCGACCGATCCCTTCGCACGGGCGATCTCCACCTCGCGCTGCTCCTCGGTGCGCCGGCGGTAGTTGGCGTACTCCGCCTGCAGGCGCTTGAGGTCGAGGAGCAGGTCCTTGTCCTCGTCGGATGCCTCGGCGACGGCCGCCTCGTCGGACTGCGCCGTGTCGAGGATGTCGTCGACCGTCAGCTCGTCGTCGGTGGTCTCGTCTCCCTGCGACTGGGGGTCGGATGCCGCGGCATCCGACCCCTCATCGCCGGGGACTTCGTCGATCGGCTCTTCGAAGTCCTTCGTCATGTCTCGGCTCTCTTACTTCTTCTCGTCCTCGTCGTCGACGACCTCGGCGTCGATGACGTCCTCTTCGGGGTTGGGCGTCTCGCCGTCGCCGGGCTGACCGACGTTCGGGTCGGCCGGCTCACCGGCCGCCTGCGACGCGGCGTAGATCGCCTCGCCCAGCTGCGACTGCGAGGCGTTCAGCTTGTCGAAGGCCGTCTTCACGGCAGCCTCGTCATCCCCGGCGAGCGCGGTCTTCAGCGCGTCGACGTCGGCCTGGACGGAGTCCTTGACCTCGGTGGGGAGCTTGTCCTCGTTGTCCTTGATGAGCTTCTCGATCGAGTACGAGAGGGTCTCGGCCTGGTTGCGGACCTCGGCCGACTCGCGGCGCTGCTTGTCCTCGGCGGCGTGCTCCTCGGCCTCGCGCACCATGCGGTCGATGTCCTCCTTGGGGAGGCTCGAGCCGCCGGTGATCGTCATCGACTGCTCCTTGCCCGTGCCCTTGTCCTTCGCGGACACGTGCACGATGCCGTTGGCGTCGATGTCGAAGGTGACCTCGACCTGCGGGATGCCCCGGGGCGCCGGCGCGATGCCGGTGAGCTCGAACGTTCCGAGCGGCTTGTTGTCGCGGGTGAACTCGCGCTCGCCCTGGAAGACCTGGATGGCGACCGACGGCTGGTTGTCGTCGGCGGTCGTGAAGGTCTCGCTGCGCTTGGTCGGGATGGCCGTGTTGCGCTCGATGAGCTTCGTCATGATGCCGCCCTTGGTCTCGATGCCGAGGGAGAGCGGGGTGACGTCGATCAGGAGCACGTCCTTGCGCTCGCCCTTGAGGACACCGGCCTGCAGGGCCGCGCCGACGGCGACGACCTCGTCCGGGTTCACGCCCTTGTTGGGCTCCTTGCCGGTCTCGCTCTTGACGAGCTCGGAGACCGCGGGCATGCGGGTCGAGCCGCCGACGAGGACGACGTGGTCGATGTCGTCGACCTTGATGCCGGCCTCGCGGATGACATCGGCGAAGGGCTTGCGCGTGCGGTCGAGGAGGTCCTTGGTGAGGTCCTCGAACTTGGCGCGCGTGAGCGTCTCCGACAGCGACACGGGTCCGTTCTCGGTGAGCGAGAGGTAGGGCAGGTTGATCGAGGTGCTCGTCGAAGACGACAGCTCCTTCTTCGCCTGCTCCGCGGCCTCCTTGAGGCGCTGGAGGGCGATCTTGTCGCCCGAGACGTCGACGCCCGTCGTGTCCTTGAACTGCTTGATCAGGTACTCGACGACGCGCTGGTCCCAGTCATCGCCGCCGAGGCGGTTGTCGCCGGCGGTGGCGCGCACCTGGATGGTCGAGAAGTCGTCGTCCTTGCCCACTTCGAGCAGGGACACGTCGAACGTTCCACCACCGAGGTCGAAGACGAGGATGAGCTCGTCCTCCTTGCCCTTGTCGAGGCCGTACGCGAGCGCGGCAGCGGTGGGCTCGTTGATGATGCGGAGGACGTTGAGGCCCGCGATCTCGCCGGCCTCCTTCGTGGCCTGACGCTCGGCGTCGTTGAAGTACGCGGGGACCGTGATGACGGCATCCGTCACGGAGTCGCCGAGATACTGCTCCGCGTCGCGCTTGAGCTTCTGCAGGATGCGCGCCGAGATCTCCTGCGGCGTGTACTGCTTGCCGTCGATCGGCTGCGTCTTCCAGTCGGTGCCCATGTGGCGCTTGACCGACGTGATCGTCCGGTCGACGTTGGTGACGGCCTGGCGCTTGGCGGGCTCTCCGACCAGCACCTCGCCGTCCTTGGTGAATGCGACGACCGAGGGGGTCGTGCGGAATCCTTCGGCGTTGGCGATGACGTTCGGCTCGCCGCCTTCGAGGACGGAGACGACCGAGTTCGTCGTTCCGAGGTCGATGCCCACTGCACGTGCCATGTGTTTCTCCTTGCTCTGAGCGTGTCGCTCTGGGTTGTGCGATCGGCGCCCCTCCCCGGGCGCCGGTCCTTCTGAAGCCTTCTCGCAAAGTTGAGTCACTAAAGCTCAACTTCGCGATGTCTCCACATTACCGGGGCCGCCGCAGCCCTGTCAAGTGAACTTGATATGACAAGTATCAAGTCTTATGGTGACGTCGCAGAGTGTCGTTCAGCTGTCGCTGAGTGCCGTTCAGCTCTCGAGGGCGACCGCGATCCGCCGCGCCGCCGCGTGCAGCGCGGGGACGGCGCGCGCGATGAGGTCGTCGGTCATCCGCGGCAGCGGCCCCGACACCGAGACCGCGTACGACGGCGCGCTCGACCCCGGAATCGGCACCGCCACGCAGCGCACGCCGATCTCCTGCTCCTGCTCGTCGAGGCAGTAGCCGCGCTCGCGCGTCTGTGCGACGGCATCCGTGAGCGCCGTGCGGTCCGTGATCGTGTGGGTCGTGCGTGCGGGGAGGGATGCCTGGGCGATCAGCCGCGCCGCGCGTTCCGGGTCGAGGGTCGAGAGCATCGCCTTGCCGACGCCGGTGCAGTGCAGGTCGACGCGCCGGCCCACCTCGGTGAACATGCGCATCGAGTGCCGAGACGGCACCTGAGCGACGTACTCGGCCTGCGCGCCGACGAGCATCGCGAGGTTCGCACTCTCGCCGAGGTCGTCGACGAGGCCTTCGAGAACGGGCCGGACGGCGGCCCCGAGGGCCGGGGTCGCTGCCCCACCCAGCCGCACGAGCCGCACGCCGAGGGCGTAGCCGGCGCGGTCGGGGAGGCGCCGCACGACACCGAGCTCGACGAGCGTGGCGAGGAGGCGATGCGTCGTCGACTCGGCGAGCCCGGCGGCGGCGGCGATCGTGGCGAGTCCGGCGGACCCTCCGGCATCCGCGATCGCGTCGAGCACCGCGAAGGTGCGCGCGACCGACTGGACGGAGCCGGAGCGAGCGGAGGCCGCGTCGGGGTTGCGTTCGGGTTCGGGTTCGGAAGGTGCGGAGGATACCGGTATGCTCATAGCACTTCCATTATATAGGACTTGTCTTCCGCAATGCGGAATTCTGACGAGCGAAGAGGAGCACCTCGTGACCATGACCGACAGCACCACGCGCACCGAGCGGGCGGGCCTCTCCGTCGACGACCGGCTTCTCGACTACATCGAGAACGACGTGCTCCCCGCGGCGGGCCTCTCCGCCGACGCCTTCTGGCGGTCGCTGGCCGCGACCGTCGCCGAACTCGGCCCGCGCGGCGCGGCCCTCCTCGCCGAGCGCGACCGTCTGCAGGCGCAGCTCGACCAGTGGTACCGCGCGAACCCCGGCGTGCCGACCGATCTCGAAACCCACCTCGAAACCCACAAGGCGTTCCTGGGCGAGATCGGCTACCTGCAGCCGGAGCCGGAGCCGTTCCAGATCTCGACGGAGGACGTCGATGTCGAGATCGCCCACCTCGCCGGCCCGCAGCTGGTCGTCCCGGTGACGAACGCCCGCTTTGCCCTCAACGCCGCCAACGCGCGCTGGGGCTCGCTCTACGACGCCGTCTACGGCTCCGACCTCATCGCCGACGGGGGCGAGACCGCGAAGGGTGCCGGCTACAACCCCGCCCGCGGCGCGGTCGTCGTCGCGATGGGCCGCGAGCTCCTCGACATGGCGGCGCCGCTCACCGCCGGCTCCCACGCCCAGGCGACCTCCTACGCCGTCTCGCCCGAGGGCGCGCTCGTGGTGTCGCTCGAGGACGGCACGACCGCGGGCCTCGTCGACGCGGCCGCGTTCGCCGGATACACGGGAGATGCGGCATCCCCGGCATCCGTGCTCTTCGTCCATCACGGGCTGCACCTCGACGTGCTGATCGACCCGTCGAGCCCCGTCGGCGCGCTCGACGCGGCGGGCGTTGCGGACATCGTTCTCGAAGCGGCCGTGACGACGATCATGGACCTCGAGGACTCCGTGTCGGCGGTCGACGCCGAAGACAAGGTCCAGGGCTACTCGGTCTGGCAGGGGCTTCTCTCGGGCGAGCTCACCGTCACGTTCCAGAAGGGCGGCCGCCCCTTCACCCGCTCGATGAACGCCGACCGCACCTACACGGCGCCGGACGGCTCCACGCTCACGTTGCACGGCCGTTCGTTGATGCTCGTGCGGAACGTCGGCATCCACATGTACACCGACGCGGTGCGGGATGCCGCCGGCGACGAGATCCCCGAGGGCTTCCTCGACGCGTTCGTCACGGCCGCCGCCGCGATCCCGAACCTCCGTCAGGAGACGACGCTCGCCAACACGCGCACGGGGTCGCTGTACATCGTCAAGCCCAAGCAGCACGGGCCTGCCGAGGTCGCGTTCACCGTCGAGCTGTTCGGCCGCGTCGAGAACGCGCTCGGCCTCGCGCCCCGCACCCTCAAGATCGGCATCATGGACGAGGAGCGGCGCACCTCGCTGAACCTCGACGCCGCGATCGCCGCGGCATCCGATCGGGTCGTGTTCATCAACACGGGGTTCCTCGATCGCACCGGCGACGAGATCCACACCTCGATGGAAGCCGGCGCGTTCCGCCGCAAGGGCGAGCTCAAGGGCCAGCCGAACATGGTGGCGTACGAGAACGCGAACGTCGACGCGGGGCTCGCGCACGGCCTGCCCGGGCGCGCGCAGATCGGCAAGGGCATGTGGGCGATGCCCGACCTCATGAAGGACATGTACGAGACGAAGTCCGCGCAGCTGCGCGCCGGCGCGACGACCGCGTGGGTGCCGTCGCCGACCGCCGCGACGATCCACGCGGTGCACTACCACCAGGTCGACGTCGCAGCCGTGCAGGCGGAGCTGCGCTCGCGCCCGCGCGCCGACATCGACGAGATCCTGCGCGTACCCCTCGACCCCACCGCATCGTGGAGTGCCGAGGAGATCGCGACGGAGCTCGACAACAACGTCCAGTCGATCCTCGGCTACGTCGTGCGGTGGGTCGACCAGGGCGTCGGCTGCTCGAAGGTCCCCGACCTCGAAGACGTCGGCCTCATGGAGGACCGCGCGACCCTGCGCATCTCGAGCCAGCTGCTCGCGAACTGGCTGCGCCACGACGTCATCACGCGTGCGCAGGTCGACGAGGCGCTCGCGCGCATCTCTCCGATCGTCGACCGGCAGAACGCGGGGGATGCCTCCTACCGCCCGCTCGTGGCGGACGACGGCACCGAGTCGCTGTCGTTCCAGGCCGCGCGCGATCTGATCGTCGACGGCGCCGACCAGCCGAACGGCTACACGGAGTTCATCCTGCACCGCTATCGCCGCGCGCAGAAGAACGCCGACCGGGCGTAGCGCGCTCGCGCGCGGTCACGGGGGTCGCTGAGGTCACGGGGTCGCGGAGGTCACGGGGTCGCGGAGGTCACGGGGGTCGCTGAGGTCACGGAGCCAGGAGATATCACCGAGACAGGACCGAAACACCGCATACGGTCCTGTCTCGGTGATAATTCCTGTCTCGGTGACGCGGCGAGCGTGGCCGGCGCCGCGCGTCAGTCGTCGTAGCGGCGGCGCGGGCGGTCGTCGCGGTCGCGACGGTCGGAGCTCTTGTCGAAGCGCTTCTCGGGGCGCTTCGCGGAGCGCTGGAACCGGTCGGGCTTGATCTCGATGAGCCGGCCCGAGATGCGGGTGTTCTCCAGGCGCGCGAGGGTGTCGCGGGGCAGGTCGGCGGGCAGCTCGACGAGCGAGAAATCGGGGCGGATCTGGATCGCGCCGAAGTCCTCGCGCCGCAGGCCCCCCTCGTTCGCGAGGGCGCCGACGATCTGGCGCGGCTCGACCTTGTGCCGGCGTCCCACCTCGATGCGGTAGGTCGCCGTGGGGCCGCCCCGGCGTTCGCGGCGCGGACGGTCGCCGTCACGGTCCCCGCGGCTGCGGTCGTCGCGATCCCCGCGGCTGCGGTCGTCGCGATCCCCGCGGCTCCGGTCGTCGCGGTCGAAGCGCTCGCGGCGCGGCGGCACGTCGGCCTCGGCATCCAGCAGCAGCGGCGTCTCGCCCTGTGCGACGACGGCGAGCGCGGCGGCCACGTCGGCCTCGGGCACGTCGTGATGCGTGACGTAGTGGTTGATGATGTCGCGGAAGCGGTCGATGCGCTCGGTCTCGGCGAGTGCGGCGGTGATCGCGTCGTCGAAGCGGGTGAGGCGCGTGGCGTTGACGGCATCCACGCTCGGGAGCGACATCTCGGTGAGCGGCTGGCGGGTCGCCTTCTCGATCGAGGCGAGCATGCGGCGCTCGCGCGGCGTGACGAAGCTGATCGCGTCGCCGGTGCGGCCGGCGCGGCCCGTGCGGCCGATACGGTGCACGTACGACTCGGTGTCGATCGGCAGGTCGAAGTTCACGACGTGGCTGATGCGCTCCACATCGAGTCCGCGTGCGGCGACGTCGGTCGCGACGAGGATGTCGAGCTTGCCGTCCTTGAGCTGGTTCACGGTGCGCTCGCGCTGCGCCTGGGCGATGTCGCCGTTGATCGCGGCGGCGGTGTAGCCGCGGGCGCGGAGCTTCTCGGCGAGGGTCTCGGTCTCGTTCTTCGTGCGGGTGAAGACGATCATCCCCTCAAAGGGCTCCACCTCGAGGATGCGGGTGAGGGCGTCGACCTTCTGGGGGTATGAGACGACGAGGTAGCGCTGCGTGATGTTCGCGGAGGTCGTCGTCTTCGCCTTGACGTTGATCTCCTCGGGGTCCTTCAGGTAGGTGCCCGCGAGGCGGCGGATCTGCGCCGGCATCGTCGCCGAGAAGAGCGCGACCTGCTTCGTGTCGGGGGTATCCGCGAGGATCGTCTCGACGTCTTCGGCGAAGCCCATCTTGAGCATCTCGTCGGCTTCGTCGAGGACCAGGTACTGGAGTTCGGAGAGGTCGAGTGTTCCCTTGTCGAGGTGATCCATGATGCGCCCGGGCGTGCCCACGATGATGTGCACGCCGCGGCGGAGGGCCGAGAGCTGCTGGCCGTACCCCTGGCCGCCGTAGACGGGCAGCACGTGCACGCCGCGCAGGTGCCCGGCGTACGACTCGAACGCCTCGCAGACCTGCAGGGCGAGCTCGCGCGTGGGGGCGAGGACGAGCGCCTGCGGCGTCTTCTGCGACAGGTCGAGGCGGGAGAGGATCGGCAGCGCGAACGCGGCGGTCTTCCCGGTGCCGGTCTGCGCCGTGCCGAGCACGTCGCGCCCGTCGAGGAGCGGCGGGATCGTCGCGGCCTGGATCGCGGAGGGTGTCTCGTACCCGACGTCCTTCAGCGCCTTCAGTACCGCCGGGGCGAGGCCGAGGTCGGCGAAGCCGGGGGCGGTGGGGGGCTCGGCGGCGGGCTCGGCGGGGGAGGATGCCGCGGCATCCGCGTGACGGCCCGGGACGTCAGGGGCGTCATCCCGGGTGGCGGTGTCCTCGGGCGCGGTGTCTGCGGTCATCTCTCAACGGTACCGGTCGGCCGCTGGGAGAACAGCGGTCGCCGGCATCGCTCCCCGCACCCTCACACCCTGGCCGCCGCACGCTCACGGCGCCGACGCTGACGCGCCGACGTCCACCGCGTGAACCCCTTCCCGTCGGGGATACGGGCGAGAATCGGCCCGGCGATCATCGTGATCAGCACGTATGCGGCGGCGAGGGCGGCGAGCGACCGGTCGATCCCCGCCCCGACCGCGAGCCCGGCGATCACGATCGAGAACTCCCCGCGCGGTGTCAGCGCGAAGCCCGCGCGCCAGCGCCCCGCCTCGGCGATGCCCGCGCCGCGCGCCGCCAGATACCCCGTGAGGATCTTCGTCGCGATCGTGATGGCGGCGAGCACCGCCGCCGGAAGGAGCATCGGCACGAGGTCGGCGGGATCGGTCGAGAGCCCGAAGTAGAGGAAGAAGATGGCGGCGAACAGGTCCCTCAGCGGCGTCAGCAGCCGCTCCGCCTCGACCGCCGTGCGGCCCTGGATGGCGATGCCGACGAGGAACGCGCCGACCGCCGCCGACACCTTCACCTCCGACGCGAGGCCGGCCACGAGCACGGTGACCCCGAGGACGGCGAGGAGCAGCGCCTCGGCATCCTTCGTCCAGAGCAGCCGAGAGAAGCGTTTGCCGTGCCGGAGCGCGAGATAGAGGATGACGACGACGGATGCCAGGGCCACCACGACGGTGATCGCCGCGGGGCCGAGATCCATGCCGACGAGCAGCGCCGTGAGGATCGGCAGGTAGAACGCCATCGCGAGGTCTTCGATGACGAGAATCGACAGGACGGTCGGCGTCTCGCGGTTGGCGAGGCGGCCGAGTTCGTGCAGGAGCTTCGCGACGACCCCCGACGACGAGACCCACGTGATGCCCGCGAGGACCATGGCCCCGACCGGTCCCCACCCGAGCAGGAGCGCGAGCACGGCCCCGGGCACCGCGTTCAGCGCCATGTCGAGGGCGCCGGCGCCGGCGGAGGTGCGGAGGTTTCCGACGAGCTCGCGCGGGCTGTACTCGAGGCCCAGCATGAGAAGGAGGAGGATGACCCCGATCTCGGCGCCGACGGCGATGAAGCCCTCCGCGTGATCCACCGGGATGAGGCCGCCCTCGCCCAGGGCGAGCCCGCCGACGAGGATGAACGGGATCGACGACACCCCGAGGCGGTGCGCGAGCCGCGCACACAGGGCGATGCCGAGCAGGAGCGCACCGATCTCGATGAGGTCGAGTGCGCCGTGGTCCATCGGGAGCCCGGCCCTCAGTCGCCCGAGATGATGCGCACGAGGCGATCGAGGCCCTCGCGCGTGCCGACCGCGACGAGCGCGTCGCCGACGTCCAGCCGGTCGGACGGAGAGGGCGCGGGGGTCACCGCCGACTCGCTCACGATCGCGACGACGGAGCACCGGGTCAGGGTGCGCGCGCGGGTGTCGCCGAGGGTCTTGCCGACGTAGGGCGAATCGGCGCGCACGGGGATCAGTTCCATCGCGAGCCCCGCCACCTTCTCCTGCAGCCCGGCGAGCTGCGTGAGGATGAGCGACCCGCCGAGCACCTCGGCGATCGCGGCCGCCTCGTCGTCGGTCAGCTCGACGGTCTCGTCGGTGCGGTCGGGGTCGTCGGGGTCGGAGAGCGCAAGCTCGCGCCCGCCGTCGCGGAAGTTGACGACCGACACGCGCCGGCCCTCCGAGGTGAGGACATCGTGGCGCACTCCGATGCCGGGAAGTTCGGCGCGTTCGACATGGACGGGCATGCCCCCATGATGGCACCGGCCTTGCCGCCGCGGCGGCGCCCGACCGGAGAAAACCCCGATGCCGGGGTACTCTGACCCGAGGTCCGCGCCGACGCGGCACCGACTGTGCACCACACGCTGGGAGACCCCAGCTGTTCACCAAAGGGCCCTAGCGTGACGAACATGTCCCTCCCCGACCAGCCCGCGCCCGACGCCGTCGCCGCCGGGACAGCCACAGGAGCCGTGAACACGGAGCCCGTTCCCCGCAGACGTGTCGTCTCCTGGGCGTTCTGGGACTGGGCGACCCAGCCGTACAACTCGGTCATCCTGACCTTCGTCTGGGTGTCGCTCTACCTCGTCTCCGACTCGTTCCTTCCCGCCGACGTCGCCGCACAGAACGCCGACGGCGACCTCGTCTGCTCCCGGGCGGCGGATGCCGCGACGGAGTACTGCCGGGGGCTGTCCGACCTCTCGGAGTGGTACGGGTGGGTGACGTTCGCCGCCGGCATCCTCGTGCTGCTCCTCGCGCCCGTCCTCGGGCAGCGCGCCGACGCGCAGGGCTCGAAGAAGCGCTGGGTGCTGGGCGGCACGGCGGTTCTCGCCCTCGTGCAGTTCGCGCTCTTCTTCGTCTACGCCGAGCCGCAGTACTTCTGGTTCGGCGCGGCGCTCACCGCCCTCGGATCGGTCGCGAGCGAGATCGCGGGCGTCAGCTACAACGCGATGCTGCTGGACGTCTCGACGCCGAAGACCATCGGCCGCGTGAGCGGCCTGGGATGGGGGCTCGGGTACATCGGCGGCATCCTCGCCCTCGTCATCGTCGTCGCACTCACGGCCGCGGATTGGTTCGGCCTCGACGTCTCGGGCGGCCTCGCCTACCGGCTGATCGCGGTGGGCGCGGCCGTCTGGACGATCGTGTTCGCGCTGCCGTTCGTCTTCAACGTGCCGGAGTCGCCCGCCCGGCCCGGGCGCCCGCGCGTCGGATTCTTCGCGAGCTACCGCGTGCTCGTCCACGACATCGCGGCGCTGTATCGCGACCACCGCCCGACTTTCTGGTTCCTCATCTCCAGCGCCGTCTACCGCGACGGCCTCGCGGGCGTCTTCGCGTTCGGCGGCGTGCTCGCGGCGGTGTCGTTCGGCTTCACGCCGACCGAGGTCATGATCTTCGGCATCGCGCTGAACCTCGTCGCCGGCGTCTCGACGATCATCGCGGGGCGTCTGGACGACCGCTTCGGCGCGCGCGCCGTGATCGTCTCGGCGCTCGTCATCCTCGTCGCGAGCGCGCTGTTCGTCTTCTTCCTGCGCGAGGACGGCAAACTCGTCTTCTGGATCGGCGGCATCGTGCTCTCGGCCGCGGTCGGGCCCGCCCAGGCATCCAGCCGGTCACTCCTCGCCCGCGTCGCGCCGAACGACATGCAGGGCGAGGTGTTCGGCCTCTACGCCACGACCGGG
The DNA here is from genome assembly GCF_057706945.1 of Microbacterium sp. bgisy203. NCBI lineage: Bacteria > Bacillati > Actinomycetota > Actinomycetes > Micrococcales > Microbacteriaceae > Microbacterium > Microbacterium sp. bgisy203. The sequence goes on from NZ_JBYIPF010000007.1 coordinate 128,161, forward strand.
CGCGTGATGAGCTTCCTCTCGCCGCTGCTGTGGTCGCTGTTCATCGGCTGGTTCGGCGCGACGCACTACGGCATCCTCGGAATCGCGCTGATCCTCGTGCTGGGGCTCGTCCTGCTCCTGTTCGTGCGGCTGCCGAAGCACGAGCGGGTGCGCTGACACGCGACACCCGCCACCCGGCCACCCGCCACCCGGCGCCCGGCGCCCGGCTCAGTCGCGTTTGCGCGGCGTCCGCCACAGCGTCGGCAACCGCACACCGCGTTCGTTGCCGCTCTCGACGTCGAGGCCGTAGTGCTCACCCACGTAGTCGACCAGCTGCGCGCGCTCGGCCTTGTCGTACACGCGCCGCTCGCGCTGGAACGCGATGACCGTCGACCAGCACATCAGGAGCATCACGACGCTGAACGGCAGCGCGATCGTGATCGCCGCGGTCTGCAGGGCCGTCAGGCCTCCGGCGAGCAGCAGCGCCACGGCGAGCACAGCGGTCACGAGCGTGAAGAACACGCGGATCCAGCGGCGCGGCTCGACGTCGCCGCCGGTCGCGATCATGCCCATCACGAGGGCTCCCGAGTCGGCGGAGGTGATGAAGAAGATGCCGATGAGGAGGATCGCACCGATGATCAGCACCTGCGAGGCGGGCAGCTGCGCGAGCAGCTGGAAGAGGGCGCCCTGCAGGTCGACCGATCCGTCGGCGGCGAGCATCGACCCCGGCTCGCGCACCTCCTGCTGGAGGGAGGTGCCGCCGAGCACGGCGAACCACAGGATGCCCGATGAGGGTCGGCACGATGAGAACGCCCATGACGAACTGGCGGACCGTGCGGCCCTTGCTGACACGCGCGATGAAGACGCCGACGAAGGGCGCCCACGAGATCCACCAGCCCCAGTAGAACGACGTCCAGGCGCCCTGCCACACCTCGCCCGCCTCGCCCTGGAAGGCGCTGACGGTGAAGCTCAGCCCGACGAAGTTCTGCAGATAGGCGCCGATCGACTGCACCCATTCGCGGAGGATATAGGTCGTGTCGGCGGCGAACAGGACGAACACGAGCAGCGCGGCGGCGAGCAGCAGGTTGAAGCTCGACAGCCACTTCATCCCCGTCCGACGCCGGAGAGCACCGATGCCAGCACGAACGCGGTGATGACCGCGATGATGGCGATCTGCATGACGGTGTCGGGCCGGCCCCAGCCCGCGCTGGAAAGCCCGGAGCTGATCTGCAGGACGCCGAGGCCGAGCGAGGTCGCGACGCCGAAGACGGTGCCGACGAGGGCGAGCGTGTCGATGACGTTGCCCCACGTGCCGCGCACGCGCTTGCCGAGGAGGGGCTCGAGCGCCCAGCGGATCGAGACCGGACGACGCCGCCGGTGGATCGCGTACGCGAGGGCGACCCCGATGACGACATAGATGGCCCACGCGTGGATGCCCCAGTGCAGGTAGGTCTGCACGAGCGCGCTCTGCGCGAGCTGCGCTTCGGTGCCCGTCACACCCGGGCGCGGCGTGACGAAGTGCGACAGCGGCTCGCTGACGCCGTAGAACACGAGGCCGAAGCCCATGCCCGCGGCGAACAGCAGCGAGAACCATGCGCCGAGCGAGAACTCGGGCTCGTCGTCGTCCTTGCCGAGCGTGATGTCCCCCAACGCCCGAAGCCGAGCACGAGCGCGAACGCCACGAAGAACGCCGCGATCAGCACGTAGTACCAGCTGAAGGTGCGGATGATCGTCGTCTGCACCGCGGTGAACGTCTCCTCGGCGACCGTGGGGAAGAAGATCGCGAACGACGCGACGGCGACGATGATGACGGCGGCCGGCCAGAACACCCAACGGGCGAGGGGGCGGGGGGCGCGAGGGTCTGCGGCCGGGGTCGGAGTGCTCTCGGTCATCGTCCCAGGATAGGCGGGCTGATCGGGAGGTTCCGGCTCGGCGACCGCGTCAATCGTGGCCCGGCCAGGCATCGGCGAGCTTGGCGAGAAGCCGGACGAGCTCGGCGCGCTCGGCGGGAGTGAAGCCCGAAAGCGCCTGGGCGAGGTGCTCGCGGCGCTGCCCGCGGAAGCCCCGGGCGACCTTCGCGCCGTCGTCGGTCAGGGCGATCCGGGTGCGCCGGGCGTCGTCGGGGTCGGCCTCGCGGCGCACGAGCCCGAGGTCGACCGCCTGCTGGACGAGGCGCGACGCGCGGGGCTGATCGACGCCGATGGCCTGTCCCAGCTCGCTGACGGAGAGGGGGTGGGATGCCGCGGCCAGCGCTTCGAGCAGCCGCATGCGCGCGGGTCCGCCGACGCGCGTGCCTGCGCCCGCGCCCGCGGTGCGAGGTTCGCCGTCGCCGCCCGCACCGGAGCGCGCGGCGCGCGGGTCGCCTCCGTCGCCGTCGAGCCACGCATGACCGGGATGCCGGTGGGGGCCGCCCCGGCCGCGCGGTCCGAATCCGCCGTGGCCGCCGTGGCCACCGTGGCCGCCGGGACCGCCGAACCCGCCGGGGCCGCCGAAACCGCCGGGGCGGCGGCCGCGGAGCCGTGCGAGCGCCGCGGCGATCGCGTCGAGGTCGCTGGCGCTGAGAGCGTCGGCGGAGGCGGAAGCCAGGTCGGCGGGGTCCGGGGCGTCGGCGTCCGGAGCATCGGTGGGGGAAGGCATCCTTCAAATTTACATGCGAGTTGACATGCTTTTGCTTTTCATGTCATACTGCATGTACATGTCATACGACATGCACCGCGTCCGATCTGAAGGGCGCCCCCGATGAAAGGACTTCTCATGGAGAACATCACAGCTACTCCCCCCACCACCCCGCGTCCGTTCGGCTTCTGGCTGCGCGCGACCGATCGGCTGATCGCCCGCGAGTTCGAGCGCGCCTTCGAGAGCGAGGGGGCGACGCGCCGCGACTGGCGGATGCTGAACCTCCTCGCCGACGACACGATCGCGCCCGAGGTCGCCGCCCGACTGCAGCGCCGCGGCGGCGGCAAGATCCGCGCGCTCATCGAGCGCGGCTGGGTCACCGAGGTCGACGGCGCCTGGACGCTGACCGACGAGGGACGCGCCGCGCACGCTCGGCTGAGCGAGGCCGCCGGCGGCGTCCGCGCGAAGGTCGCCGCCGCCGTGTCGCCCGAGGACTTCGCGATCACCGTCGCGAGCCTCGAGGCGATCGCCCGCGAGCTCGGCTGGGACCCGGCGGAACGCCTGCCCCGCTCCGGCCGTCGCGGCCCCCGCGGCCTCGGCCACCGTCACGGCGCCGCCCACCGGCACGGCTTCGGCCCGCGGCATGACTTCAGCCCCCGGCACGACTGCGGGCCCCGTCACCGCGAGGGCTTCGGCCCCCGCGTCCACGCGGACGAGTGCTACGGCCGCGCGGCCGACCGCCACGCTCACGGCCGCGGCGGCCACAGCCACGACCATCACACCGCGGAGCGCGCGTTCGAGCGCGGCTTCCAGGCGGGCTTCAGCCGTGGTGCCGAGGCGCACCGCTCCTGACCGGCGACCCACCACGCCCTGGTGGGCGGTCGCGAGAAGACCCTGACCGCGCCCGCTG
>NZ_JBYIPF010000008.1:0-120570 GCF_057706945.1 Microbacterium sp. bgisy203
CAGTTGCCGCGTGCGCCCGCGTCGGTCGAGCCGACGTCGGTGCGGTGGAAATTCTGGAACGAACGGGATGCCGTCGGCCCCCGCTGGCCGTGGTACCGGTTCAAGTACGGGCCGGTGCCGTAGGGGTTCTCGGCGGCGGACGAGAGTCGGAAGAAGCAGAGCTGGCCGATCTTCATCCCGGGCCACAGCTTGATCGGGAGGGTCGCGACGTTCGAGAGCTCGAGCGTCACGTGCCCCGAGAAGCCCGGGTCGATGAACCCCGCGGTCGAGTGCGTGAGCAGGCCCAGGCGCCCCAGCGACGACTTGCCCTCGAGGCGCGCGGCGATGTCGTCGGGGAGGGTCACCTGCTCGAACGTCGAGCCGAGGACGAACTCGCCGGGGTGCAGGATGAACGGCTCGTCGGGCGCCACCTCGATGAGGTGCGTGAGGTCGGGCTGATCCTCGGCAGGGTCGATGAAGGGGTACTTGTGGTTGTCGAACAGCCGGAAGTACCGGTCGAGACGCACGTCGACGCTCGACGGCTGGACCATAGCCGGGTCCCACGGGTCGAGGCCGACCCGTCCGGTCGAGATCTCGGAGCGGATGTCACGGTCGCTGAGGAGCACGCCTTCAGCGTAGTGCGACCGCGTGCTGGCCCGTGCCCCCGCCGCCGCCGCCAGGCGCCGGCGCGCGCGGGGATGATCGCGGCGTCGCGCATGCGCGCGACGAACCGCTCCGCGATGAGGTCGAGGCCCTCCTGGTCGGGGTGGAGCCGGTCGTAGAGCAGCCCGGCATCCCCCTCGCCGAACAACTCGCGGCCGTCGATCACCGTGAGGGCCGGGTCGTCGCGGACGGCGGCGACGTCGGCGAGGATCTCGCGGGTGCGGTCAAGGTCAGCGCGCCGAGATCGCTCTCGAGATCGCGACGCGCGGCGTGCATCACGACCAGCACGGGAGGCACAAGCGAAGCAGGCGATGAAGGCGGAGGTCGCGTTCCTCCGGGAGGTCACGGGAGCGAAGATGCGCGAAGGCGTCTCGGACGGGTGGTGATCCGCTGGTGAAGGATCAGGCTGGGGCGACGACGGCTTCCTTCGCGGCATCCTGAACTCCTGCGGCATCCTGAGCGTTCGCGGCATCCTGGACCTTCGCGACGAGCTCGGCGGCCATCGCCTGGAGCGCCGGGGTGTCGCGGGCCACGACCGCGTCCGGGTCGCCCAGGTGCCAGTCGGGCGTGTAGTCCGTGCGCTCGATCACGAGCTGCGGCTGCGTCTCGGCGAGGTCGATGCCGATGAACTGCAGGACGCCGGTGAGCTGCGCCGCCGACAGAGGTCCGCCCTGGCCGCCGTAGCTGACGATCGCGCCGGGCCGCCCGCGCCATTCGGCGCCGAGGTAGTCGATAGCGTTCTTGAGCGATGCCGGGTAGCCGCCGTTGTACTGCGGGGTGAGGAAGACGACGGCATCCGTGTCGGCGATCTCCGCCGCCCAGCGCTTCGTGTGATCGTGCGCGTACTGGCCCAGGGCGGCCATGACCGGCTCGTCGAGCATGGGCAGGGCGATGTCGCGGAGGTCGAGCACGCGGATGTCGGCGTCCACCGCGTCATCGATGACAGCGGCGATCGAGGCGCCGAGCTGGTCGCCGATGCGGACGGGGCGGGCGCTGCCGACGATGACGGCGATGCGGGGACGGGGGTGCGACATGGGAGGTCCTTTCCTGAGGCGCCCGTGCTTCCGGGGCCGCGGAGTGGAACAGATATATGCAGACGCATATTCCCCGGGTGTGGGCGACGGATGCCATGGAGATCGGCATCTGACCGAACCTCAGAGTCGAGGTCTCGGTGTGGACGACCGAGATCGCGCAGGACCGCGAGCGCCCGACTATGCTGGAGGAACCGAGCAGTGCGCACGGCGTGAGACGCAGGTGCATCGCGAGGCCTCGGGGCTGTAGTTCAATGGCAGAACTTCTGCTTCCCAAGCAGACAGCGCGGGTTCGATTCCCGTCAGCCCCTCCACCATAGAAGACCCCTGGTCGAACGCCTTTCAACGCGTGGCTTGCAGGTTCGCGCAACGGTGCCCCGGCGTCCCCGCTGCACCGCCCCGACGGTATTGGCAACGGCCGATTTCGAGGCGCTACCGCACGGGCCACCGCAATGGCCTGGGCTACACGGCCGGCCGGCCGGCACCCCTTTGCTACGTCGTGAGCGAATGGGTGTCGCGTCCGCGATGAGTTCATCGTGGTGTGCGCGGGACCCTCGACTGATGACTCAGCGATGTTTCATGCGCGCGGCGATGCGACCGTCGAGTGCGGTGAGCTCTCCCATGAGGTCCGTCGCCGCCCACACGCGATTGCGTTTGCGTCCGGTGATCTCCTGGACGATCCCGTCGGCTTCCAGACGAGCGAGCGCGGTGTACACGGACTGGGCGGCGGTGCCGACGATCTGCTCCACCTCGTCGGCGTTCATCACCGGGTTGTCGAAGAACGCGGGCAGGAGCGCGGCGGCCGTCGACCCGCGGCGAGCGCCAGTGCGCTCGGCCCAGTCGGCCGGAAGCTCCTTGATGCGCTGGACGGAGACGCGTCCCTCTTCGGCTGCCACGGTAGCGGAGGTGAGCATCACGGAGAGCAGCGGGGTCAGGTTGCCTTCGCGGTAGTCGCCGAGGGCGTCGAAGTAGCCGTCTCGTCGGGCGAGGAGGCCGCTCGCGACCGGGACGACGGTGTTCGTCGTGACACCGCGGCGGCGAAGGATGGCGCCGATGAGCGCGCGCCCGATGCGTCCGTTTCCGTCTCCGAACGGGTGGATGGATTCGAACTGGGCGTGCGCGACGGTCGCCTGGAGCAGTGTGGGCAGGTCGTCTCTGTTCGCGAAAGCGATGAGGTCGTCCAGCAGTTCGTCGAGGAGGTCTGCGGGCGGGGGAACGTAGATCGCTCCGAGGGGGCTATGGTCACTCCCGCCGATCCAGTTCTGGTCTTCTCGGACCGTCCCTGCGTAGGGGCCCTCGTCGGGGTCGTCCCTCATGAGGGCGGCGTGCGCGCGCACGAGGTCGGAACGTTCGATGCGGCCACTCTGACCGGCGGATTCGACGAGAGCGTTCAGCGCCGCGGCACCAGCGACCATGCTGACTGCCGAGGCATTTGACCTGTTCCCGGCAATCGCGCGTGCGAAATCGTCGACGGATGCCGAGACCCGTTCGATCTTCGATGAGGCGACGGACTCGCTGCGGATCAGAAACCTGGCGAAGGCGCGTGGTTGGCCGGTCGCTTCCGCATCCATCGCTCCGAGCGCACCGAGCGCTCGTTCGTTTGCGGCGATCAGATCCGCAGGGAGCGTGAAGGCTCGCTTCGAAATCTTTGGGGGGACTCGGGTCTCCACCTCGCGGAGCATCCGATCTGCCTTGCTGCCGCCGCGGATCGCCTGCTGCCACGAGACGGTGGGCCGGCCGTGCGGTGGCAGTTCGCCCGCGGGCTCAGACGTCCACCTATCCATGACCAGCCCATTCTTTATTCTGTGTTACGCACTCTAACTCAGATTAGGGATGCCGGTACTCCAACTTTCGGGCGATCTGTCGCAGCGACCATGGGCAACCGCGCGCAGCGGTTCGCGGTGGTGGGTGACCCGGGCGCGCTGCGGCTCGGTTCAGCGGAGACGGTCGAGAGCGCGACGTCGATCGCGATCGCGAACGCGGCACCGGAGGCTGCCGTGACGGGACCGCTCGCCGCCACGGTGAACGTCCCATTCACGGTCGAGGTTTCTGCCGATGATCCCTCATCAGCTGACCTCGCCTCAGAATTCCAGTACCACGTCGACTGGGGCGACGGCTCACCCGTCCAGGTGGTGATCGGCGCAGCCGACCCGCCGATCACCCACACGTACCGTACGCCGGGATCCTTCACCGCGTCGGTCACCGCGACGGACAAGGATGGCAGCACTGGGAAACCCGCGACCGTGACCGTGGTCTCCCGTGCCGCGCCTGCGCTCGGCGGAGGCGCGTCGATGCCGCCCGCGGTCGGCGGAGGCGCGTCGATGCCGCCCGCGGTCGGCTCACAGAGCGGCGGATCAGGCTCTCGGGATACCCCGCCCGGGAACGCGGACAGGACGTTGCCCCGCACAGGATCGACAGCTCCGTCGGCGGTGCTCCTCGGGGCGTTGACTCTGCTGGCAGGCGGATCCGTCGCCCTGGCGTCGTTCCGTCGCCGTACTCGCCGCCGCTGACGGGTGTGCGCTCCGTGCCGCGCCGCAACCCCTTGGACCCCATCGCCTCCCCGGGTGAGGCTGGTGGTCGACGCCCTCTCCGGCGCCGCGGTCGACGAAAGGATCCGCCGTGACCACCCGACGAGCCGCCCTCTCGCTTCTCGCCGCTGCGGCGCTCGTCCTGTCGGCCTGCGTGAGCACGGCGCCCGTCGACCCCGCGCCGAACGGTACTGCGCCCCGCACGGAGGCATCCGCTTCTCCGCCGACGCCACCCCTCTCGGCCGGCGAACCGACGACCGTCGTCGACGGCCTCGACGCGCCGTGGTCGATCGCATTCCGCGGCGACGCGGCGCTGATCAGCGAACGCGACACAGGCGCCGTGCGCGAGGTGGTCGGCGACGGATCGCGCGTCATCGGCACCGTCGACGACGTCGTCCACGGCGGCGAGGGCGGACTTCTCGGGCTCGCGGTCGACGACGACGGACGCCTCTACGCGTATTCGACGGGCCCGTCCGGCAATCGCGTGCAGCGGTTCACCGTGACGGGCGAGCCGGGATCGCTGCGCCTCGGCGCTGCGGAGACGATCATCGACGGCATCCCCTCCGCCCGCACACACAACGGCGGGCGCATCGCCTTCGGACCCGACGGCATGCTGTATGTGACAACAGGGGATGCCGGTGACCGCGGCGCCGCGCAGGATGCTGGCAGCCTTGCGGGGAAGATACTGCGGATGACACCCGATGGCGATGCGCCGGCAGACAACCCTTTCGCCGGGTCGTTCGTCTAGAGTCTCGGCCACCGCAATCCGCAGGGCATCGGCTGGATGACCGACGGCACGATGCTCGCGAGCGAGTTCGGCCAGAACACCTGGGACGAGCTCAATGTCATCACGTCCGGCGGCAACTACGGCTGGCCGGACGTCGAGGGCACGGGCGGGGGCGATCGCTTCATCGACCCGGTGCAGCAGTGGCCCACGGATGCCGCGAGCCCGAGCGGCCTCGCGATCACCCGGGGCGCGGTCGTGATCGCGAACCTCCGGGGCGAGCGCCTGCGCAGCGTGCCGGTCGACGACCTCGGTGGGGCGAGCGAACTGCTCGGCGGGGAGTACGGACGCCTTCGTGACGTGACGGTGGCTCCCGACGGATCGCTGTGGATGCTGACCAACAACACCGACGGGCGCGGATCGCCGCGGGACGGCGACGATCGCGTGTTGCGGGCGGTGGCGGGGTCTTAGGTTCTAGGTTTTAGATTCTCAGGGCCTTCCTGCTTCTCTTCGAGGGTCAATGTCGGAGGGTACCGCTAGTGTCGTATATATGAACGATTTCGAGATGGTCCCGACTGGTGATGGCGACCTCGCCGCGCTGGCGGAGATCGTCGCGGGCGTCGAGAACGTCGACGCGGCGCTGCGTGCGGCGGAGGTCGGTCAGACGAGGCTGCTCGCCCGGGCGGGGCAGCTCGCGGCGGCGCAGGCGTCCGGGTCGCGCGAGTCGGTGCGGGTGCACGAGATGGCGCTGCGATCGATCGCGGCAGAGCTCGGCGGAGTCATGCGGATCACCGACCGGACCGTGCAGCGGCGGATCGACGAGGCTCGCACGATCGTGGAGGACTACCCCGCGACGCTCGCCGCGTGGGAAGAGGGCCGCATCACGCGCGGGCACGTCCGCGTGATCGTGGATGCCGGCTGCGTCGTACCCGCAGACCGGCGTCACGCGTTCGAGGTCGACGCGATCTCCCGGTGCGAACAGGACACCCCGAATCGGGTCAAGCCGGGGCTCGACATCCTCGCCGAGCGATACGCGGAACGCTCCTTCACGGAGCGCCACCGCGACGCCGCCGCGCAGCGATGCGTGCGGTTGGTGCCGGGGCTCGACGGGGTGTGCGAGGTGATCGCGACGGTCCCGACCGTGATCGGCGACGGCATCCTCGACCGCCTCACCCAGCAGGCCCACGCCGTCATCGACTCCCGCGAGAAGGACGACGGCGACACCCGCAAGATCGACGAGGTCCGCACGGACGTGTTCGCCGACCTCCTTCTCACCGGCGCCCCTGCGCTGGACCCCACCGCGAGCGGTGACGGGGCGGGCGCGTTGGGCGCGATCCGCGCGCAGGTGCAGGTCATCGTGCCCGCCCTCACTCTCCTCGGGGCCGACGACGGGCCCGCCGACCTCGTCGGCCGCTCTCCGATCGATGCCGACACCGCCCGCTGCCTCGCCGCAGCGGCACCCAGCTGGACTCGCGTGCTCACCGACCCCGTCGACGGCACCGTCGTCACCATCGACCGTTACCGCACTTCGATCCCACAGCGCCGCTACCTCCGCGCCCGCGACCAGCACTGCCGCTTTCCCGGATGCCGTCGCCCCGCGATCCGCTCAGAGATCGACCACACCATCGACGCCGCCCTCGGCGGACCGACCGCGCTCGGAAACCTCGCCCACCTCTGTCAGCGACACCACTCGATGAAGCAGTTCACCCCCTGGAGAGTGCGACAACTCAGCCACGGCACCCTCGTGTGGACATCCCCCACCGGACGCGAATACCGCGAAGACGCCCCTGCCCCACCCGTCGCCTTCCAACCTGAGACACGGCGCGACACCGTGCGCGCCGGCGGCACCCTGCGCGCCGGCGGCACCGCGCCCTTCTGAATCGCGCGCCGACTCAGGCGGGTTAGTGCAGGTGGGCGACCCGCCCGGGTGATATCAGGTGAGTGAGCCCGTCCACCCGGCGCGGCGCTCCGGGTACCCGACGGGAACGAAACAGTCTCCGCCGTCAGCCCGCGCCGGCGGTGCCGCACTCGGTCACGCCGTCGACGGGACCCGCGCCCACACCCGATAGCGCGGCGCGCACCAGCTCCGGACTCGGCAGATCGCCGTGCGATCCGAGCGCGAGCGCCGCGAAGCGGTGCCCCTCGACCAGGCGATCCGCCTCGGCGGCCCCACCCAGCATCGCGCGCAGGTACCCGGCAGCGAACGCGTCGCCGGCACCGTCGGGTTCGACCACGTCGACGACCGGTGCCGGTACGAAGACCGGGTCGCTCTCCGCAACGAACGACGTCGCGCCGACCTCACCGTCTTTGACGACGAGGTGTCCCACCTCGAGGTACGCCGCGATCTCGTCCGCCGTCGGTGTGCCCCACAGGGCTTCCGCCTCATCGCGGCCGACGAAGACGATATCCGCGGCGCGGGCGAAGCGCCGCAGGACGTTGGCCGCGGTGGCGGCATCCGGCCACAGCGACGGCCGCATGTTGACGTCGAAGCTGATGACGACGCCTTCCGCGCGCGCCGTGGCCATCGCCGCATCCACGAGGTCGGCACACGACGCGGAGAGGGCGGGCGTGATGCCCGTCAGGTGCAGGACACCCGCTCCCGACAGCGGCATCCGCGCGAGATCGACGGGCGACAGAGCCGAGGCCGCCGATCCGGAACGGTAGTAGTGCACTCGTGTCCCCGCCGGCCGCGGGTCCTTGACGTACACGCCCGTCGACCTGTGGGAGTGTTCGGCGAGGGACACCTCGACGCCGTACGCCGCGACGGCGGCGTGCACCCGGTCGCCGAACGGATCGTCGCCGAGCGCGCTCACCCACGTCACGGGCGTGCCCGACGCCGCCAGATAGCACGCAAGATTCGACTCCGCACCGCCGATCCCGACGGCGAGCGCATCTGCCTTGCCCAGCGAGTCGGTTCCCGGCGAGAGCTGAATCATCGTTTCCCCGAGCGTCACGACCCGCGGCGTCATCAACGCCCCGCGAGAAGTTCGGCGAGCGCCGGAATCTGCGCCTCGTCTTCGATCGCCGAGCCGACCGCGACGACGCTGACCCCCGCGTCGAGGAACTCCGCCGCGTTGTGCGCGCTCATCCCCCCGGTGGCGACGAAGCGCACCTCGGGGAACGGACCCCGCATGTCGCGGAACCACGACGCACCCAGGCGCGCCGCCGGAAAGCCCTTCACCCAGCGCACACCGTGTCGGAGCGCCGCGTGGATCTCGGTCGCCGTCGCGACTCCCGGAAGGTGCGGGATGCCGAGATCCACCGACGCCTCGAGCACCTCACGCGACGTTCCCGGCGCCACCGTGAACGCCGCCCCGCACTCTGCCGCGAGCCGCACGCCCTCGGGGTCGAGGATCGTCCCCGCCCCCACGCACAGCCCGCGTTCCGCGGCGCGGGGCGCGAGGGTGCGCAAAGCCTCGGCATCCGTATCGCTCTGCAGCGGGATCTCGACCATGTCGATACCGAGATCCCAGGCACGTTCGGAGAGTTCGACCGATCGTTCGACGCCGAGTCCACGGAGGATCAGCATGAGCGGGGCGGCGGAGAAGGCGTGGTCGAACCAGGCGTTGGAGTCAGCACTGACTTGAGGGGAAGACACGAGTCCATCCTCGCACCCGAGCACAGCCCGAGGGGGCCCGCGCTAGGATGCGCACAACCGGGAGGCTCCTCCGACTCCACCCCGCGAGCACCCTCGACCCCTTGCCGGGCAGCTCCGACGAACTGGACGTACACGATGCACGACTCCGAAAAGCGCGCCGACCGCATCCTCTCCGCCGCGCGCAGCTACCCGTGGGTGACCGCGACGATCGTCGTCGCGATCGTGGGCCTCATCCTCACGTTCGGTCCCCTCACTTTCGGATCCGTCGACGGCAAGACGGTCGCCGCGTGGCTCGTCAGCGCGTACTGCATCCTCGTCGCGGCGGTGCAGGCGTGGGGGATGATCAAGGAGCTGATGTCGGGCGCGGTCGGTCTCGACATCCTCGCCATCACCGCGATCATCAGCACCGTTGCGATCGGCGACTATTGGGCGTCGCTCATGGTGTGCCTCATGATGACGGGCGGCGAGGCCCTCGAGGACTACGCCAATCGCAGCGCCCGCAGCGAAGTCAGCGCCCTCCTCGACCGCACGCCGCGGACGGCGCATCGCGTCGCCGACGACGGCACCATCACCGACATCAGCGTCGATGACGTGGCGGTCGGCGACCTCCTGCTCGTCAAATCCGGCGAGACCATCCCCGTCGACGGCACCCTCGAAGACGACGACGCCGAGCTCGACGAGTCCTCACTCACCGGCGAAAGCCTCCCCGTCACCCACACACGCGGCGACGGCGTGCTCTCCGGCTCGGTCACCGGCGAGAGCCCGGCGCACGTCCGCGCCACCGCACGCGCCGCCGACAGTCAATACCAGCAGATCGTCGCGCTGGTCGAATCGGCATCCAACAGCAAAGCGCCGTTCGTCCGCCTCGCCGACCGATTCTCCATCCCGTTCACGATCGTCGCGTTCCTCATCGCCGGTATCGCCTGGTGGGTCTCGAAGGACCCGACGCGATTCGCCGAAGTCCTCGTCGTCGCCACCCCGTGCCCGCTCCTCATCGCCGCACCCGTCGCGTTCATCGGCGGCATGAGTCGCGCCGCCCACGAGAACATCGTCGTCAAGAGCGGCGGCACCCTCGAGCAGCTCGCAGGAGTGAAGTCCGTCGCGTTCGACAAGACGGGCACCCTCACCTACGGACGCCCCGAAGTCGACCACGTCGATGCCGCCCCCGGCTTCGCCGTCGCCGACGTCAGCCGCTACGTCGCCGCCGCCGAGCAGTACTCGTCGCACGTCCTCGCCCACGCCCTCACCGGACTGACCGACGGCACCCCGGAACCCGCGACCGACATCGAGGAGACCTCCGGCAACGGTGTCGCCGCCACCGTCGACGGACATCGCGTCGTCGTCGGCAAGCGCTCCTGGGTGATTGACGAGGCGTTGGATGCCGACACATCGTCACTCCCGGCGGAGACGCCCCTCGAAGCCGGGCAGATGGCGGTCTCCGTCGCCGTCGACGGCGTCGCGGCCGGCCGCGTCGTCCTCACCGACCACGTCCGCGCTAACGCCGCCGACACCGTTCACAGGCTCCACGACCTCGGCATCCGCAACACCGTCATGCTCACCGGCGACGCGCAGGCGACCGCCGACCGCATCGCCGGCGTCGTCGGCATCTCCGACGTCCGCGCCGGGCTCCTCCCCGCCGACAAGGTGGAGGCCGTGTCGAATCTCACCGACCGCCCCGTCATGATGGTCGGCGACGGCGTCAACGACGCGCCCGTCCTTGCCGCTGCCGACGTCGGCGTCGCGATGGGCGCCAAGGGATCGACCGCCGCCAGTCAGTCCGCCGACGTCGTCATCATGGTCGACGACCTCGGCAAGGTCCCGCAGTCGATCACGATCGCGCGCCGCACCGTCCACATCGCGACGCAGAGCATCGTCATCGGCATCTCGCTGAGCGTCATCCTCATGGTGATCGCCGCCTTCGGCGTCATCCCCGCCGTCATCGGCGCCGCCCTGCAGGAGAGCGTCGACCTCGTGTCGATCCTCAACGGCCTGCGCGCGTCGAAGGCTCCTCGTCGGAAGCGCGAGGCAGCGCGCGCCGAAGCGCCCGCCCACGCCGCCTGAAGCCGCGCCCGCGCTCCGCTCAGACCAGCTGCCCGGCGCTGCGCAGCACCCGCGGGTCGGCGAGTCGCTCGGCGAACGACTCCGCGTCGGCGTCGGCGGGCAGACCCCTCACCCGCACGGTCGTCGATTCCCCCGGCAGCAGTGTCACGAGGGCGCGCTCGGCGACGGCATCCGGTGCCGCCTTGTCGACGAGCAACGTGACGTCCCGCGCGAAGGTGCGCGCCGCGAGCGTCACATCGACCGCGCCCTCCTCCGCCGGCGAGACGGTCACGTCGAGCTCCGGTGCCGGCAGCGCGCTGTCGCGCGGCTCGGCGAAGTACCAGAACCCACGCTCCTCACCGAGGGTCGCGACGAGGAGCTCCGCGGCGACCACGGGGACGGGCGCGTGACGCTGAAGGGATCCGCTCCCGCGGACCTCCGCGCACCCACGACGCTGCAGGTCGCCGCCGTGAACTCGCTGACACCGAACCCCGCCGCGATGCAACTGTCCATCACGGTCCACCCGGTCGCGACGGGCCTCCCCGCTCCCGCCCTCACCGCAACCGACCTCCCCGCGGGCCTGACGTTCACCGACAACGGCGACGGCACGGGGCGCATCGCCGGCACGCCGACCGCGCCGGGACGCTCGACGGCCACCCTGACGGCGACCAACCGCGTCGGCAGCGCATCGGCGCCGTGGACCATCGAGACGACGGCAGCTCCGTCGTTCACCTCGCCGGCGACCGCGCGCGGCGCACTCGGCGACGCGCTCTCGGTCGCGGTCACCACGACCGGCTACCCCGTCGCAACGCTCGCCGCGACCGGCCTCCCGGCGGGCGTGACGTTCACTGACCGCGGAGACGGCACCGGCGTGATCGGCGGCATCCCGACCGTCGCGGGCGTGCACGAGATCGAGATCACCGCGGCATCCTCCACGGGGTCGGCCACCCAGGCACTGAAGCTCACCGTCACGCAGGCGCCGTCCTTCGCCCTCCTCCCGCAGGTGGCCTTCACCGCGGGGACCGCCGGGTCGTTCACGTTCTCGGCCGCCGGGTTCCCGCCGCCCGCGCTGACCCTCACCGGAGCGCTGCCGCGCGGCGTCACCTTCACCGACAACGGCGACGGCACGGGAACCCTCGCGGGCACCCCTGCGCCAGATGCCGCCGGACACTACTCCGTCACCATCACCGCCGCCGCGCTCCCGACCATGCCGAACCCGGTCGCCCGGCTCGCCCGGGTCGCGCCGCTCGAAGCCGCCGCCGGCACCGACAGCATCGTCGTCGAGTTCACCGTCGCCCCGGCCGCGGTGACACCGACGCCCACACCTACACCCACACCGACGCCGACACCCACACCGACGCCGACGCCGACACCCACCCCGACGCCGACGCCCACCCCGACGCAGACGCCCACCCCGACACCCACACCGACGCCCACACCGACGCCGACGCCGACACCTACACCGAGCGCCTCGCCGACACCCACCCCGGCACCGACGCCGACACCCACACCGAGCGCCTCGCCGGCAGCCACCCCGGCCCCGACCGCGACGCCCGCGGCATCCTCCTCCCTCGCCGCCACCGGCGCGACGCTCGGGGGCGGGCTCGGGTGGGCGCTCGCGGTCCTGCTCTTCGGCCTTGCGCTCTTCCTCGCCCCGCGCGCCACGTCGCGGATTCGGAGATAAGGCACGCATTCGGATGCCTGGGCTTCAGGCATCCGAATCCGTCGCACATCTCCGAATCCACGACAGCCCCGCTCAGGCGACCGGCTCGACACCCTTCCGCGCGCGGCGCCCGGCGGCGCGCACCGCGCCGATCGACGCCGCGATCACGAGGGCGATCCCGACGATCTCCAGCGCCGCGAGGTGCTGGCCGAGCAGCACGAAGCCTGCGAGTGCGGCGACGGCCGGCGCGAGGCTCATGAGGATCGCGAAGGCGGATGCCGGGAGCCTCCGCAGCGCGACGAGTTCGAACGCATAGGGCAGCGTCGACGAAAGGATCGCCACGGCCGCCCCCAGCGCGAGGATGTCGATGCGCAGCAGCGCGCCCTGCGCCTGCACGATGCCGAAGGGCAGCGACACGAGCGCGCCGATCGTCATCGCCAGGGCGAGCCCGTCGAGCTTCGGGAAGGCCGCCCCTACCCGCGCCGACGACAGGATGTAGTACGCCCACGCCGCCGCGGCGCCCAGAGCGAACACGACACCGAGCGCGTCGAGCCTGTCCCACCCGCCTCCGGCGAGCGCGACCACACCGGCGAGGGCGAGTCCCGCCCACAGCCACGACGACGCGCGCCGTCCGGCGATGATCGACAACGCAAGCGGACCGAGCACCTCGATCGTCACCGTCACTCCGAGCAGCAGCCGCTCGAGCGCGAGGTAGAACAGCCCATTCATGACGGCCAGAACGAGGCCGAACTGCACGACAGCCGCCCAGTCACGCCGCGAATGTCCGCGCAGTGCAGGCCGCGCGATGAGCATCAGCACCAGCGCCGAGAACAGGAGTCGCAGCATCACCATGCCGAGAGGGCCGACTCGATCGAACAGGAGCACCGCGACCGACGCCCCGACCTCCTGGCAGGCCAGGCCCGCGACTACCAGCCCAACGGCGCCCGTCGCCGAGCCGCGCGCAGCCGCGCCGCGCGTCACGGAATCGGGCAGACGGCGTTCGCCGTCACCTGCGCGCCCATGTCCTCGGCCGTCCAGGGGAGGCCCGCGTCGGGCGTCGTCTGCCCCGACGCCGCCGGAGCCTTCGACGCGATCGCCGCGAGCTCCCACGCAAGGCTCCGCACCAGCACGTCCGAGGCGCGCGAGTTGTTCAGCACGACGACGATCGTCATCCCCGTGTTCCGGTCCGCGAACGCCGCCGTCAGGTACCCGGGGATCGACCCGTACTGTCCGATGAGGGAGCCCGCCTGGTAGGCGCCGCCCGTCGCAGTGAACCACGACGGGGCATCCGCGCCCGCCGGCAGCGGATCGTTCCAGCGCGCCTCACTGTCGAAGGGCCGCTTCGCCATCGCGAGTCCCTGCGTGTAGCGCCCGAGGTCGGCCACGTCGGA
Source organism: Microbacterium sp. bgisy203 (assembly GCF_057706945.1). NCBI lineage: Bacteria > Bacillati > Actinomycetota > Actinomycetes > Micrococcales > Microbacteriaceae > Microbacterium > Microbacterium sp. bgisy203. Next base: position 13,618 of record NZ_JBYIPF010000008.1, read on the forward strand.
GACGACACCGGATGCCGTGAACCCGGCGCTCGACGACAGTGCGGTGACGTCGACGGGGGCGGCGCACGCGACACTCCCGTCTTCCGCGTTCGGCGACCACAGCCCGTGCAGATCGAGGTCGACCGACCGCGTCGGCAGCGAGCTCGCCGTCATGCCGTTCGGCCCGAACACATACTCCTGGAAGAGGTCGGCCGCAGAGCGCCGCGACGCGTGCTCGAGCGCGATCCCGAGCAGCACGTACCCGGTGTCAGAGTCGGCAAACGCGGCGCCCGGCTGCGTGTCACCGGTCGCGGCGAGCCCGTAGGACAGGAGTTCGCGCGGGTTCCAGACGCGCTCGGGGTTCTTGAAGAACCTGTCGGTGAGCGCGGGCGTGTACGAGGCGATGCCGCTCGTCGAGTCGCACAGCTGCCCGAGCGTCACCGGTGTCTGCGATGCGAGGCTCGCGACGTACTTCGAGGCGGGGTCGTCGAGCTCGACGACGTCGTCGGCGACGAGACCGTAGAGCACGTCGCAGGTCATGGAGCGCGTCACGGCGCCGGCCTTGAAGGAGCTCGTCGTCCCCGCGGCCGCTCCGCCCGGCATCAGCGATCCCGACCCGGCGACCCAGGTCCCCGACCAGGGCGCCCACACGCCGACCACCGCGCCGGAGGCGCCCGACCCGGCAACCGCCCGCTCGACCGCGGTCTGGAGCTGGGTCTGCACGTCGGCGGGCAGATCCGCGTCGACCTGCGCCGGCAGTTCGACCGTCGCTGAGGCATCCGCCGAGCACGCCGCGAGCGTCAGGGCCAGTGCGGTGGCGCACGCCAGAGCGACCAGTCGTCGCCCGCGAACGGAACGCGGCATCCCTCACCCCCGAAGTCTCCTCCCCAGCGTAGGCCACGGCGCGCACGCGCCCGTGAGCGGCGACACGCAGATGAGAGGTCTGTCATGAAGGGGTCCTCCGCCGGGATGCCTAGGCTGAAGCCATGACCCACGCCTTCGACGACGCCGCCCTCGCCGGCGTGCTCGGCCACATGAACGACGACCACGCCGACGACAACCTCCTCATCGCCCGCGCGTTCTCGCCGCTCGCCGACGTCATCCGCGCCGACATGGTCACCTTCGACGGCGGTGCCGGGCAGTGGCACGTCTACACGGCCGACGGCGGCGAGGACGTCATCCGCGTGCCGTGGCCGGGCGGCCCGATCACCGAGCGCCGCGAGGTGCGCCGCGAGATCGTCGCGCTCTACGATGCGGCGTGCGCGCGCCTCGGCGTCGCCGCCCGCCCCCACGTCTGAGCCTTCGCGCGTCCCGGCCCTCCGCCGATCGAGTGCGCCGCGGAGCGGGCGTGTAGCGAGATCACCGCCGTTCAGCCGTCACATAACGACTCCCTCACAACCTTCAGTTTAGGTGAGCCTTAGTTTCAGTTATGCTGACGCTCATGGTCGACCTCACCCCGTTTTCGACCGCGCTCCGCGAGCGCTCCCGCACCGCGCACTCCGGCAGCGAAGGCGCCGGCTTCATGAGCGATCTCATGAAGGGCGAGGGCACCCGCGACGACTACATCGCCCTCGTCGCGCAGCATTGGTTCATCTACGCCGCGCTCGAAGCCGGCGCCGAGCGGATGAAGAGCGACCCCGTCGCCGCCCCCTTCATCACCGAGAAGCTCACGCGCCTGCCGGCCCTCGAGGCCGACCTCGCGTTCCTCCTCGGGCCCGACTGGCGCGAGCGCATCGCCCCGCTCCCCACCACCGAGCGCTACGTCGCGCGCATCGAGGAGGTCTCGCGGAACTGGGCGGGCGGCTACGTCGCGCACCACTACACCCGCTACCTCGGCGACCTGTCCGGAGGCCTGTTCATCGGCAAGCTCATGGCCCGTCGCTTCGGATTCGAGACGAACGGCATCGGCTTCTACATCTTCGACGAGATCGCCGACCCCGCCGCGTTCAAGGACGTCTACCGCGCCCAGCTCGACGCCGCGCCGTGGGATGCCGCGGAATCCGAGCGCGTCATCGACGAGGTCCTCGCCGCCTACCAGCTGAACACCGACCTGTTCGTCGACCTCGCCGCCGCCAAGGCATCCGCCGCCTGAACATCCCGCCGCAACCCCCGCCGTGGGGGGGGGTGCGGCGCGGGGGTCAGAACCCGGCGGCGCGGACCCCGGCCATGAACCGGCGGACGTCGGCATCCACCAGGATGTCGCTCGGTCGGAGCGGGCGGGTCAGGTACAGCCCGTCGAGCGAGGTCAAGCGCGACAGCGCGACGTAGGTCTGGCCGGGCGCGAACGCGCCCGAGCCGAGGTCGATCACGGCGCGGTCGTACGTCTTGCCCTGCGACTTGTGGATCGTCACGGCCCACGCGAGCCGCAGCGGGAACTGCGTGAACTCCGCCGCGATCTCGCGCGTCAGCTTCCGCGACCCCGGGTCGTAGGCGTAGCGGAACCTCTCCCACACCGTCGGCTCGACGTCGTGCTCCTCACCGTCGATCTCGACGCGCACCGTTCCCCCGGCGATCCGCGTGACCGTCCCGATCGACCCGTTCACCCACCGCGGACCGCCGCCACCAGAGCCGCTGCCAGGCCCGAACCCCGGGACGTCGTTGCGGAGGAACATCACCTGCGCACCGACCTTCAGCTGCAATTCGGCGTCGGCCGGGTACGCGGCATCCCCTCGCCCGAAGTCGCCGGAGATCTCGGCGCGCGCCGTCTGGACGGGGCCCGGCAGCGCGTCGAGGTGGCGCTGGTTGATGCGGTTCACGATGTCGTTGCGCGTCGCGAGCGTGATGATCGGCGGCTCACCGTCGGCGGGCTCGGGTACGGGCCGGGCGCCGGCAGCGTTGAGCATTCCGGCGATGTCCGCCGTGACGACGCCGTACCGCACGGCATTGAGCATCGCCTTGAAGCCGTCGTCGGACTGACGGTGGATCTCGCGCAGCTCGCGGATGTTCAGCGGCGCCCCGACCCGACCGAGGTCGAGCAGGCCGTCCGAGCGCACCGCGCCCTGCGCCACCGTGCCGCCCAGGCCCGTGCCCGACCCCGACGAGGGACCGGCCCACACCTGCGCGTCGAAGAACCAGAACGACCGGTAGTGGTCGTCGACGTAGCGCCGCTCGTCGCCCCGCGGCGGAACGGGTGAGAGCTGATACGGGTCGCCGAACATCACGATCTGCACGCCGCCGAACGGCTCCGCGCGGCGCCGACGCGCCTGCCGGAGCGAGCGGTCGATGGCATCCATCAGGTCGGCGTTCACCATCGAGATCTCGTCGATGACGAGCGTGTCGATCGCGTTCAGGATCTTCCGCGTCGGCTCCGACTGCTCGAGCTCGCTGTCGGCGATGAGCCCGATCGGCAGGCGGAACAGCGAGTGGATCGTCTGCCCCTCGACGTTCAGCGCCGCGACACCCGTCGGCGCGCACACGGCGATCTGCTTGTCGGTGTTCCACGCCAGGTGCTGCAGCAGCGTCGACTTGCCGGTGCCCGCGCGTCCCGTCACGAAGACGTGCTCGCGGGTATCTTCGATGAGACGGTAGAGCTCCTCCTGCTCGCGCGACAGCGACGTCGGCGACGGGGGCGTACTCACCGGACCATGCTAGCTACCAGGGTGGGTTTCCTAGACTGGGCGCGTGGGGAGGGCGACAGACGTGACGGACGCGGGCGGCGTGACGGATGCCGATTCGGCGCGCCCCGTCGCTGCACCGTCGCTCCCGACGACGCAGACGGATGCCGTCGCCGCCCCGCCCCGCCGACGCCGCCGTACGCTCGGCCGCGACCTCCTGGCGCTGGGCATCGTCGGCATCCTGCTCGTGGGTGCATTCGGGGCGACGGCGGCGGCCCTGTACCGAGACCTCTACAGCCCGGCGGCGTTCGTCGAGCGTTACCTCGATCTCCTCAGCCGCGGTCAGGCTGCGGAGGCCCTCGCTCTCCCGGGCGTCGCGGTCGATTCGGCCCAGCTCGCGGCGTCGGGTCTGCCGCCGGACGCGAGCGAGGCACTCCTGCGGCAGGCGGCCCTCGCCCCGTTGACGGACATCGTCGTGACGGAGGAGCGCGTCGACGGCAGCGTGACGGTCGTCACGGCCACCTACGGCGCCGGACGGCACGAAGGCAGGACGACCTTCCGCGTCGAGCAGGCCGGACAGGTGGGACTCGCGCCGACGTGGCGTTTCGCGACCAGCCCCCTCGCGGTGATCGACCTCTCGCTCCGCGGCGCGACCGCGTTCTCGGTCAACGGCTTCGCACTCGACACCCGACAGGTCTCCCCCGACGGCGTCGACGCCGATCCGCTCGAGCCGGTCGATCTTCTCGTGTTCTCCCCCGGCCTGTATTCGATCTCGGTCGACACGGCGGTCTCGACGAGCCCCGGCGTCGCGGTGCTGTCGGACTCCCCCCAGGCGAGCATCCCCGTGTCGGTGCAGACGCAGCCCACCGAGAAGTTCACCGCGGCCGTGCAGACCGAGGTCGACGCCTTCCTCACCGCGTGCGCGACACAGGAGGTCCTCCAGCCCACGGGATGCCCGTTCGGCCTCGTCGTGCAGAACCGCATCGTGAGCCCGCCGGCGTGGACGATCGAACAGCAGCCCACGATCAGCCTCGCCCCCGACGGCGCCCAGTGGAAGATCGACCGCACGCAGGCGGTCGCGCACATCAAGGTCGACATCCGCTCGATCTACGACGGCAGCATCCGGACCCTCGACGAAGCCGTCCCGTTCTTCGTCGGCGGCACGGTGACGATCCTCCCCGACGGCACCGCCTCGATCCAGGTCACCGACGGCAGCTGACACTCAGCGCCGTGTGCGCGCGTCGCGCTCGGCGAGGCGCGCGAGGCGCGCGTTGTACTCCTCGAGCTCCGCGTCACCCGTCCGATCGGCCTGACGGTCGGCGCGCTTCTGCAGCCGGGCATCCGACCGGCTCCACTGGATCGCGACGGTGATCGCAAGGATGAGGGTCGGGATCTCGCCGATCGACCACGCGACCCCGCCGCCGGTGTACTGGTCGACCAGCGGCGGGTCTCCCCACGTACGCCCCATCGACCCGAACCACTCCGCGACGAACAGGCCCTGCGCCATCATGATCGCGATGCCGAAGAAGGCGTGCATCGCCATCACGCCGATGAGCATGAGCAGCCGGAACGGATGCGGCAGGCGGTAGGGCACCGGGTCGACGCCGACGAGCGACTGCACGAACAGGTACCCCGAGATCAGGAAGTGCGCGATCATCCACTCGTGCCCGAGGTGGTCGTACAGGCTCCACCGGAAGAGCTCGGAATAGTAGAACGCCCAGAGCGACCCGATGAACATCGCCGCCGCGAAGAAGGGGTTCGTCACCACGCGCGCGAACGGCGTGTGCACCGCCCAGAGGATCCACTCGCGGCCGCCGCGTGTGCCGTCCGAGCGCTTCGCGATGGCACGGGATGCCAGGGTCACCGGCGCCCCGAAGACCAGCATCATCGGAATCGCCATCGACAGCAGCATGTGCCCGACCATGTGCATGCTGAACAGGTAGTCCTGGTAGGCGTTGACCGCACCGCTGGTCACCCAGAACAGGAGCGCGAGACCCGCGAGCCACAGCACCGTGCGGTAGACCGGCCAGGTGTCGCCGCGGCGGCGGAGCCGCCAGACGCCGACGAGGTAGAAGAACACGCCGAATCCGACCGCGAACGTCCAGAGCAGGTCGATGTCCCACATCGTGAACCAGCGCGCCGGGGTGAGCTCCGGCGGCAGCGGAGAGCCGGTCAGGCGCTCGGCGGGCGTCGGCGTCCTGATCACCGTGTCGACCGGCGGGGGTGTGCGGGCGAGCGCGACCGCCGCACCCGACGCGATGCCCATGAACACGAACTCGAGCGCGATGAGCCCCCAGAAGCGGCGCGCCGCGGCATCCGTGCGGATGCGGGCGATGAGCACGCGCCGGTACGTCGCGCCGAGCACGCCGAGAAGAAGGAGCGCCGCGACCTTCGCCCCGAGGATCATCCCGTACGGCGACAGGAGGTTCTGCCACGACACGACGCCGACGACCGCGCGCGCGACGCCGGAGAGCGCGACGACGACGAACGCGGCGAGCGCGAGCGTCGAGTAGCGCGCGAGCACGGTAGCGAGGTCGTCGCCGTCGAGCTTCGGTCGCAGCACGACGAGCAGGAGCAGCCCGCCGAGCCAGACCGCCGCCCCGATGATGTGAAGGGCCAGCGCGATGACGGCGGTGTCGTGCCCAGCCTCATCGCCGGAGTGCCCCTGCGTCGCCATCGGGATGAGCGCGGCGATGGCGAGGCCCGCGACGATGAGCGTCGAGGTCCACCCGCGTACCGCGAAGGTGAGCACCGTGAGGCCGGCGCCGGCGATGGTCGTGATCGCCCACGCGCGCCCCGGCTCGGTGTCGACGAGGAAGCGTCCGAGCTGTTGGCCGAACTCCGCGCCCGCGCTCGGCGTCGCGTTGAAGATGTTGAGGAAGGTGAGGAATGCGACGGCGGCGCTTGCGACCGTGAAGACGGCCGCAGAGACGGATGCCGTGTCCAGCGCGGCGTCGAACGGCTTCGTCTCGGCCTTCAGCGCGAACAGCGCGAGCACGAGCGATCCGACGAGGCCCGCGGCGGTCAGGTTGACCGCGAGCGTCGCGATGGGAAGGCCCCAGCGAACGACCGGTCCGGAGTCCTGGAGCAGCTGCGGCGCCGCCCCGCCGCCATAGAGGAGCCCGACGATCAGCGCCGCGAGCGCGGCGACGACGAGGATCGCGGGACCCGCGACCCGAAAGGCTCGGGATGACACCCGTCCAGCCTACGCGGACGCGTTCCCCCCGCTCGTCGAGTGCCGCGCGGCGGCGTCCAGCGGCGGTGCATCAAGACCCCCAGGCACCACGAAGGGGGACACCGCAGACCCGCAGGCCCGAGGCATCCCCCTCCGGAAGCGACTTACTTGACCGAAGCCTTGAGCTTCGAGCCCGCGGTCACCTTGACGCGCTTGCCGGCCGGGATGGCGATCTCGGCACCGGTCTGCGGGTTGCGGCCCGTGCGCGCGGAGGTCTCCACCGTCTCGAACGAGAGGAAGCCGGGGATGGTGACCTTCTCGCCCTTGGCGACGGCCTCGGACACGGCGGAGAACAGGCCGTCGATCACGCGGGTGACGGTGGCCTGGCTCTCGCCCGTGGCGCTGGCGATGCTGGCGACGAGCTCGGTCTTGGTGATAGCCATAGGGTTTCCTCCAGACGGCAGCGTGTGCCGCCTTCAGTTACATCGGACCGGGCGACTGCCCGGGTTGGTCGGAAGGACCGGTCCCGAATATACCCACGAACCGCGGATTCCCGCGGATTTCCGGGCGTTCGACGTCATCTTCCCCGGCGTGTCGCGGTGCGTGTAGGTTCTCGGCGAAGATGGCGGATTCTTAGATGAAGTGGCGGACAAGTGGCGGATCCGAAAGATTGGTGAGAACGATGCGTGTAAGTGCCGTGTCGGTTCCTATCCGAAATGACAGATTCCGCGGGTAGTTGGCATGCACCTAGCAGTCCTGCCATTGGCTGGGGGTGAAGGGTTACTCGCTCACTCGATTAGGGGCGAACCGGCTACATTCGACAGGCTTGTGCTCGTGTGCACAGCTGTGGAGTGGTGGGAGCGGCATCAGGTAGTGCTCTACCTCGCAGCGATCGCCGTGGGTGCGGTGGTCGGTCTACTCGTGCCGGCGGTGGCGGATCCGCTCGAGTCGGCGATCAATCCCGTGCTCGGGTTGTTGCTGTACGCGACGTTCCTGGGGGTGCCGTTCACGGCGATCGGCCGGGCCTTCACGGATTGGCGGTTCCTGGGCGTCGTGCTCGTCCTGAACTTCGTCGTCGTGCCGGTGGTCGTGTTCGGGTTGAGTCGCGCCGTGGCGGCTGATCAGGCGGTGCTCGTTGGGGTGTTGTTCGTGCTGCTGACGCCGTGTGTGGATTACGTGATTGTGTTCACTGGCCTGGCTGGCGGTGCACGTGCGCGGCTGCTTGCTGCCACGCCCCTGCTGATGCTTCTGCAGATCGTGTTGCTGCCGGTGTACCTGTGGCTGATGGCCGGCGCCGAGGTGGTGGGTGCGTTCGACCCGCATCCGTTCGTGGAGGCACTTCTGTTGTTGATCGTGCTGCCGCTCGTTCTCGCCGCCGCCACGCAGCTGCTGGCGAAACGGTTCCGTGCCGGCCGCGCGATCGAGGGCGTGGTGCTGGCGGCAATGGTGCCGCTGATGATGCTGACTCTCGCCGTGGTGATCGGCTCGCAGGTCTTCGGCGTGAGCAGCGCTCTCGGCCAGCTGCTAATCGCGGTTCCCGTGTTCGTCGTGTTCGTCCTAATCGTGGCACCACTCGGTGCGCTCCTCGGGAGCGCGGCACGCTTGGATGTTCCCAGCCGCCGGGCGGCCACGTTCAGCGGGGTCACCCGCAACTCGCTGGTCGTGCTCCCGCTCGCTCTCGCGCTGCCGGCATCTTTCGCTCTGACGCCGTTGGTTGTAGTGACTCAGACCTTGGTGGAGCTCGTCGCAATGGTGGTCATGGTCGCCGGGGTACCGCGACTCATCCGCCCTCGCATTAGTACAGCGGAGAATGTATAGTCAGCCTGTGCTGACTCTTACTTCTCGCCTCGATGTGATGAACCGGCTGGGTCGGGCGATGGCCGACCCGACCCGTTCCCGGATCCTCCTCACACTGCTGGACGCTCCCGGCTACCCGGCTGAGCTGGCACGAGATCTCGAGCTGACCCGCACGAACGTCTCGAATCATCTGACGTGCCTGCGGGGCTGCGGGTTGATCGTCGCCACACCGGAAGGTCGGCGCACCCGGTATGAGATCGCCGACCCGCATCTGACCCAGGGGTTGCGACAGCTGCTCGAGGCGGTCGTCGCCGTCGACGAGGGCGCCCCGTGCATGGACGATCAGTGCGAGTGCTGCGCATGAGCCTCATCGACCGTGACCTGCTGCCGGTGGCCTGCACGCTGACGCCCGGCGCTGGTGCTGCACAGCTAGCCGCGTGGCAGGAATTCAACGACGACTACCTCCTCGACATCGACAGGACGGCCGCCCAGATCACCGTCCACTACCCAAAGATCGACGACGCGACCGCCCGGCTGACGGAGCTGGTCCGCACCGAGCAGTCCTGCTGCGCGTTCGCGACTTGGGCGATCGACACGACCCACCCCGACCTGCGCCTTTCCGTTACCGGCACCGATGACGCACTGGCCGCGCTCACGTTCCTAGAGCAGACGCCCGCCCCCGCAACGAAGGAGAGCGTGCAGTGAGCGAAGAGTGTTGCGGCCCCAACGAGCCGCGCAAGCCCGGTACGGTCCGGCGCATCGAACTGTCCCGGCCGCTCTCGACCGGTGACGCCTGCTGCGCCGCGGAACCCTCCTCCAAGACCGCGGCGCCAAGCGCGGTGCACGATGCGGGCGATGCCTGCTGCGGCCCCGACCTCGCCACCACCCCCACCGAGGCGGACGAGGAGCCGGAGGTCCGCCCGCCCTGGTGGCGCGACTTCGCGTTGCTTCCCTCCGCGCTGTCCGGGCTGTTCCTCCTCGCCGGATACACGTTCGAGTGGACTGGTCTGCACATCCCGGCGCTGGTGCTGCAGTGGGCGGCGCTGCTCGCCGGCGCCTACACCTTCGTCCCCGGCGCGATCCGCCGCCTCATCCGCGGTCGCCTCGGGGTCGGGCTGCTGATGACCATCGCCGCGATCGGCGCGGTCCTGCTCGGCCACGTTGGCGAGGCCGCGACCCTGGCGTTCCTGTTCTCCCTGGCCGAGGCGCTTGAAGACCGGGCGATGGACCGCGCCAAGGAAGGCTTGCGCGCCCTTCTGTCCCTCATCCCCGACACTGTCCGCGTCTCCCGCCTAACCAGCGACGTCACGATCCCCGCCGCGGACGTGCGTGAGCTGGACATCCTCGTCATCGGTGCCGGCGATCGCATCGCCACAGACGGCGTGGTCGTGGAGGGTAGGTCGAGCCTGGACACGTCGGCGATCACGGGCGAGTCGATCCCGGTCGAGGTCGGCCCCGGCGATCCGGTCGCCGCCGGTTCGGTCAACGGGGCGGCGACGTTGCGGATCGAGGCAACTGCGGACGGCCGCGACAACTCCCTCACCCAGATCGTCGCCCTCGTGGAGCAGGCCCACGCCCGCAAGGGCAACCGGGCACGCCTCGCCGACCGGATCGCGAAGCCGCTCGTTCCCGTCGTCCTGATCGCCGCTGCCGTGGTCGCCCTGTTCGGGCTGCTGGTCGGCGACCCGTGGACCTGGATCGAACGCGCCCTCGTCGTCCTGGTTGCGGCATCCCCGTGCGCGCTGGCCATCGCGGTGCCCGTGACGGTGATCAGCGCGATCGGAGCGGCGTCAAAGTTCGGCGTCGTCATCAAGTCAGGTGAAGCGTTCGAGCAGCTCGGCACGATCCGCGCCGTCGCCCTCGACAAGACCGGCACCCTCACCCGCAACGAGCCCACCGTCGTCGACGTCCAGCCCGCACCCGGTATCACCCGCGACGACCTGCTCGCCTGGGCCGCCGCCGTGGAGGCCACCAGCACCCACCCCCTCGCCGCGGCCATCATCGCGGCCGCACCCGTCGCCAGCCCCGCAACGGAGGTGGTCGAGGAGGCCGGGCATGGCATCACCGGGACCGTCGACGGCCGGGCGATCCGGGTCGGCAATGTCCGCTGGCTCCATCCCGCCGGCCAGCAGTTGAACGCGGAGGCGATTGCCGCGCAGGGCATGACCGTCGTCGTGGTCGAGGCGGACGGGCAGATCGCCGGCCTGATCGGCGTGCGGGACGAGCTGCGCCCGGAGTCGGCCGAGACGGTCCGGATGCTGCAGTCGCAGGGCATTGAGACCATCATGCTCACCGGCGACAACACCCGCACCGCCCACGCCATCGCCGCCGAGGCGGGCGTAACCGACGTTCGCGCCGAGCAGCTGCCCGCCGACAAGGCCGCCGCGATTGAGGCGCTCGTCACGCAGCAACCGACCGCGATGGTCGGCGACGGCATCAACGACGCCCCGGCACTGGCGACGGCGACGGTCGGGATCGCGATGGGTGTGAAAGGCTCCGCGGCGGCGATCGAGTCCGCCGACGTCGCCTTCATCGGCCACGACCTCCGCCTCATCCCCGGCGCCCTCGCCCACGCCCGCCGCGGCCGACGCATCATGACCGCCAACATCGGTCTGGCTCTGGCGATCATCGTCGCGCTGTTCCCGCTCGCCCTGTTCGGCATCCTCGGGCTCGCCGGCGTCGTGCTGGTGCATGAGATCGCCGAGGTCGTCGTCATCCTCAATGGCGTCCGCGCCGCCCGTCGCCCCGCTGCGCTACGGCAACTCGCCACGGTGCCCGCTCGCCAGCCCGAACCCGCCCACGCCTGACCACCGACCCCTCGCCCCGCGGTGGCAGAACACCGCCCGACTTGGAACCGGCCCTTGTGAAGACCCCCATCAAAGCCACCTTCGCCACCGTTGCCGTCGTCATCGTCCTGGTTGACCGGCTAGCCGCGCCGGACCCGGCCGGCGCTGCCGGCGCTCCCGTGCTCGGGTGAACCGGGCTCCGAATGGGTTTAGGTGCGCACGGTAGGCTGTGGGCGATGGTCTCTTCGGCCCGGACTCCGCAATCCGTGACGCTGAATGAGCAGTTGTTGATAATGAGGCTCATTACCAGCGTCGGTTTGGCGTTGCTGCTGATGCTGGGTCTGGCAGCGACGGGTCACACAGAGGCGGACGGTTCGACTCCTGTCCCGCTGGTGATTTCTGGGTTGATGGACCCGCATGTCGAGCCCGTGGCAGACGCCCCGGCCGAGCATGAGGCGGTCGCCGGTGCCGTCGCTTCTGGGCCGGACGCGTTGGTGGGCGCTGCGCTGTGCATACTCGGCGTGTTGTGCGGGCTGACGTTCATGGTGGTGCCGCGAGGACTGTGGCGTCGGCGGATACCTCCGGTGCTCGGTGACGGACCACGAATGCCTTCGCTGCTTCCGGCGCCGGCCGCCCGTGCTCACCCGATCGTCTTCTCGCTGACTCAGTTGGGCCTTTCCCGAACCTGACATCTGGCACGCCGCCCTTCCGGGTGGCGCTTCGTCCCGGGCTGCGTGCCCGGGTTCTGTCCTGTGCCGTGTCTTGGTTTGGAGTACCCGATGAAAACCCCTGTGAAGGCGACGCTCGTCACCATTGCCGTTGTGGTGGTGATGGTGATCGCCGCGTTGATCTATGTCCTTGTCAATCAGAGCCAGTCCGCTCCACCTTCATCTGGGGGCGGTGACGCATCCCCGCAGGTGGTGCGGGAGAGCTCGCATGTCCTCGACGACGGCGGGGAGGGCGCTGTCACCCTGGTGGAGTTCCTCGACTTCGAGTGCGAGGCGTGTGGCGCGTTCTTCCCGATCGTGGAGGATATGCGGGAGCAGTTCGCTGGGGAGATCACGTATGTGGTCCGCTACTTCCCGCTGCCCGGTCACTTCAATTCGAAGAACGCGGCGGTCGCAGCGGAAGCGGCCGCGCAACAGGACCGGTTCGAGGACATGTATGTCCGGCTGTTCGAGACTCAAGCGGAGTGGGGAGAGGCGCAGGAATCTCGCGCCGACCTGTTCCGCGGCTTCGCGGAGGAGATCGGTCTGGACATGGCCGCCTATGACGCCGCCGTGGCGGACCCGGCCACGACGGAGCGGGTGGAGCTGGACTTCGAGGAGGGCCAGGCGCTCGGCGTGAGCAGCACACCGACGTTCTTCCTCGACGGTGAGCTGCTCGAGCTGCAGGAGTGGGACGACCTCGAGAACGCCATCCAGGCTGCGGTGAACGGTGGCCAGTGATGAGGGCGGGTTTGACGCATCGGCGGGCGATCATCGTCGGCGCCGGGCAGTCCGGGCTCGCGGTTGCCGCGGCTCTGAGCGCGGAAGGGCTGCGGCCGCAGCACGAGTTCGTGGTGATCGACGCCGCCAGCACGGGGCAGCGTTCCTGGTCCTCACGGTGGCATTCGATGGAGCTTCTCAGCGACGCCCGGCATAGCGCGCTGTCTCCGCGGCGGCTGCTGGGGGACCAGCGCCGGCATCCGCGAGTGGACGAGATGGCGGACTACCTCACCTTCGTGGAAGCCGGGCTGGGCGTGGAGACGGTCTGGGGCATCCAGGCGACCGGGGTGGAGCACCGCGGGAATGGTTCGACTTTGCTGCTGTCGACGACGGCAGGGGAGGTGCAGACCCGCAACGTGATCTGCGCGACGGGCGCGGCCGCGCACCCGCGGATTCCGGAATGGGCACCCCGATTGACGGTGCCCGGGGTAGTGCTGCACAGCAGCGAGTACCTGTACCCGAAGCAGATCCCCGTCGGCGACCTCCTCATCGTGGGCGGCGGGAACAGCGGCGTGCAGCTGGCCCGCGAACTGTCCGCGTCGCACACCGTGACGCTGTCCGTGCGAACCCGGCGGCAGCATCGCCCCGCGATGAGCTATCCCGCCGCAGCGGGGGAGAGGGTGCCGCTGTTCTCGCGGGAGCGTCGCCCCGAGCCGGTCTTCGGCGACAGCTATGAGCAGCTGCGCCGCGCCGGGGTCACGATCGCAGCTGCGGTGGAGGACGCTACCGGCGCCGTGGTGATCTTCGCTGACGGCACGCAGGCATCCCCCCGCTCGGTGATCCTCGCCACCGGCTACACCCCAGGCGACGATTGGCTCCCGGAACCGGCCCGCGTCGACCGGCCGCGGCGCACCCTGACCGGGCTGCCCGGGCTGTTCGTGGCGGGGATGCCGCAGTACGGCGGCCGCGGCTCCGACACCCTCGCCGGGGTGTGGAAAGACGCGACGACGATCGCCCAGCACATCATCAACCGGCCCTGAAAGGACCACCGCTTTGACCACCGTCACCGACCACGAACACCCGCACCGATCCGGCCCACGGAGACGCGTCCTTCTCCTGCCCACTCTGACGACGCTGTTGCTGGCCGCCGGGCTCCTGTTCGCCACCGCGGCGCCCGCCGCCGCGCACGATGAGATCGTCTCCTCCTCCCCGGAAGCCGGATCCACGGTCAGCGTGGTCCCGGAGGAGATCTCGCTGACGTTCAGCGGCGAGATCCTCACCGATTTCAGCGCCGTGATCATCGAGGTGGTCGCCCCGGACGGGCAGAACATCGCATCGGGGGATCCGGTCATCGACGGGACCACGGTCACCCAGGCGGTGACGCCCGGTCAGGCGGGCGTGCACACGGTGCGATGGCGGGTCGTCTCCAGCGACGGGCACCCGATCAGCAACGAGTACCAGTACACCGTCGAAGCGATCACCGTCCCCACCAGCGCCCCCACCCCCGAAGCGACCGAGGAGCAGACACCCGACCCGTCTCCGACGTCCACCGACACCACCGGGAACCCCGGTCACGGTGAGCCCTCCGGGGGTGGGGAGCTTCTGCCGATCTTGGCCGTCGCCAGCGGCGTGATCGTGCTGGGCGGCGCGCTGGTGGTCGTGCTCATGGTGGCCAGAGAGCGTCGTCGCCGCGACCGAGCAGCCGCGGCCGCCGCGGATGGTGGACCCGCCGACGACCAGCAACAGAAGGAGAACCCCTCATGAAATGTCCGGTCGACGGGACCGCCCTGCTGATCACGGAACGCTCCGGGGTCGAGATCGACTACTGCCCGCAGTGCCGGGGCGTCTGGCTGGACCGTGGCGAGCTCGACAAGATCATCGACCGTGCCGCCGACCTCGCCGGCGGCGGCCGGCAAACCAGCACCGCCCCCTATTCGCGGGAGGGCGACCACCGTTCTGACCGCGACAGGGATCATCACGGTCGCTCCGGGCGTCGGCGGAAGGAAGGGTTCCTCGGTGACCTCTTCGACTTCTGACACCAAAGGTCTCTTCCTGATCGCCGGTCTGATGGCCGGGGTATCAGCGGCCCCCGCGAACGCACGAGGAGCCGCTGATGGTTCGTGAGCAGACCCGGCGGTTCGCGGTCGCGTGCCTGGCCGCCGCTGTGGTGGTCCTGGTCGACCAGGCGACGAAGGCGGCCGCACTGGGAGGGTTGAGTCAGGAGGAGCGGATCCCGCTGCTGGGGGATCTGCTCGGGCTGCAACTCGCGTTCAACCCCGGCGCGATCCTCTCCCTCGGAGCCGGGGTCACCGGGCTGCTCACCCTCCTCGGGGTCGGTGCCGTGGTGCTGCTGCTCGTCGCCGCCGCGCGGGCGCGGACCGGAGGGTGGGCGCTGGGGATCGGCCTGATCCTCGGAGGCGCGATCGGGAACCTGATCGACCGGCTGTTCTCCCCCCCTGGGTTCGGGGTCGGGCACGTCACCGACTTCCTCGCCTACGGGAACCTGTTCATCGGCAACCTCGCCGACGTCGCCCTCGGCGCCGGCGTCATCGTCCTCGGCCTGAGCCTGTGGACCCGACACCGCCGCTCCCGCGCCAGTGCGGACAGCGCGGCGCCTGCGACGGGCTCCGTGGTGAGCGGGTCATGATGGCGAAGCAGCGGACCCCGTCCGTATACCAGCGCAACGCGTTCGCGCCGGGGCTGCTCGCGGCGGCGGTATTGTTCCTCGCGCCGGTACTGATGGGCGGGGACTGGTTCACCGTGGTGCTGTTCGTCGCGGCGATCTTCGCGGTCATCGTGGGGTGGTTCGCGATCCAGGCGCGGCAGTGGTGGTGGTTGCCGGTGTTCGTCGTGATCGCCGTGATCTGGAACCCGGTGTTCCCGTTCCCGTTCACCGGCCCGGTGTGGACTGCGGCGCAGCCGGTCGCCGCGGTCGTGTTCCTGGTCGCCGGCGCCCTGATCAAGGTCAAGCGCGCATGATCCGCCGCCGCGTCCTTGCCGCCATGACGCTGGTCGCGGCGCTGCTGCTGGCCGGGTGCACGTCCAGCGACTCGCTCGCGCAGCAGTACCGGGACGGAAGCGAGAAGGGCTACATCGCCGGTGACTTCCAGATCGTCGAGATCCCGGATGCCGACCGCGGGGAGCCGGTGGTGTTCGAGGGCGTCACCGAGACCGGGGAGACGGTGTCCAGTGACGACTACCGCGGCGGGGTGCTGGTGGTGAACTTCTGGTACGCCGCGTGCGGGCCGTGCATCGTCGAAGCCCCGATGCTCGAGGAGGTCTGGCAGGAGTATCAGGACCAGGGCGTCGCGTTCCTCGGGGTGAACACCTACGACCAGCCAGCCACCGCACTGTCGTTCGCCCGTGACAACAACGTCACCTACCCGAGCGTGATCGACGTGAACGACGGACGGGTCAAGCTCGCGTTCGCGCAGGTCACTCCGATCCAGGCCACCCCCACCACCTTGGTCATCGACCAGGAGGGGCGGGTCGCGGCGCGGATCATCGGGCAGTTGGCCAGCGCGTCGATCCTGTCCACCCTGGTCGCCGACACCCTCGCCGAGGACACCTCATGAATCCGGGAGCGGTGATCGTCGACGGCGCCCTGTGGGTCGCGATCCCGGTCGCGATCCTCGCCGGGCTGGTGTCGTTCGTGTCCCCGTGCGTGCTGCCGCTGGTGCCTGGCTACCTCGGCTACCTCGGCAGCACCACCACGACGACCGCGGCCCCCACGCTGGACGGGGGGCGCACGGTGACGGCGGAGCGCGCGCGGCTGCTGCTGGGCGTGACATTGTTCATCGCCGGGTTCACCGTGGTGTTCGTCGCCGTCACGATCCTCGGCGGCACCTTCGGGTACCTGCTGCTGCAATACGCCAATGTGCTCACTCGCGTCTTCGGGGTCGTCATCATCGCCCTCGGCCTGGTGTTCCTCGGCTTCTTCGGCATTGCCCAGCGCACCCTCCGCCCTCGCGCCCAGGGTAGGACCGGGCTGATCGGGGCGCCGCTTCTCGGGTTCGCGCTCGGCGTCGGCTGGACCCCCTGTATCGGCCCGACGCTCGCAGCGATCATCTCTATGTCGTGGAACCTCGGTGACCCCGCCCGCGCGGGCCTGCTCGGGCTCGCGTACTCGCTGGGCCTGGGCATCCCGTTCCTGATCCTCGCGGCCGGATGGGGGTGGGCGTCCCGATCGGTGACGTTCCTGCGCCGCCACATCCGCGCCCTGAACATCATCGGCGGGGCCATGCTCATCGCCCTCGGCCTGCTGATGGTGACCGGGCTGTGGACGGCACTGATGTCGCAGCTGCAACAGGTGGTGATCAATGTCCCCCTCCCGCTCTGACACCGGCATCGACGTCACCGCCGACCCGCTACGCCCCGGCGACCACGCCGACAGCGAATCCGCGACGGAGATCACCCAGCCGGCGCTGGGCATCACCGGGTGGTTGCGGTGGGCATGGCGGCAGCTGACCAGCATGCGCACCGCATTGGTCCTGCTGCTGTTCCTCGCGATCGCCGCCGTCCCCGGGTCCCTGTTCCCGCAGCGCAGCGCCGACCCCAACGGTGTCATCCAGTGGGAGCGGGACAACCCTGACGTGTTCCCCCTCGCCGATGCGGTCGGCCTGTTCGACGTGTACCTGTCGCCGTGGTTCTCCGCGATCTATCTGCTGCTGTTCACCTCCCTGATCGGCTGCGTGATCCCGCGCGCCAAGCACCACTACAAGGCGCTCCGCTCCCGCCCGCCGCGCACCCCGGCCCGGCTGTCGCGGCTCTCGGACTACCGGGAACTGACCTTGCCGAAAGAGGAAGGGCAGACCGACCCGGGCGCGCACGCGATCGACGTTGCCGCAGAGCAGCTGCGGAAGGCCGGGTACCGGGTGGAGCGCTACGACGCGCGCGGAGCCGCGTCGGTGTCGGCCGAGCGCGGCTACCTGCGCGAGACCGGCAACCTGATCTTCCACGTCGCCCTCGTCGGCGTGCTCGTCTCGGTCGCGATCGGCGGGTCGTTCGCGTACACCGGGCAGCGGGTGGTGGTGGAGGGCACCACGTTCGTGAACGCGCTCAGCGACTACTCCTCGTTCAACCCCGGCCGGTTCATCGACGGCACCGGCCTTGCCCCCTATTCGCTCACCCTCGACAACTTCCAGGTCTCCTACCGGCTGCCCGGCACACCCGGCGCAGGCCAGGCCGGCGACTTCTCCGCCGACATCACCATCCGCCAACCCGGGCAGGACGACCGGGCGCAGAGCGTGATCGTGAACTACCCGATCACCGTCGACGGCGACCGGATCTACCTGCTCGGCAACGGCTACGCTCCCACGCTCACGATCCGCGACACCGCCGGCGAGGTGGTGTACAGCGAGTCGCAGCCGTTCCTGCCGCAGGACTCCAACATGACCTCGCTGGGGATCATCAAGATCCCGGACGGGCTGCCCGAACAGGTCGGGCTGGTCGGATTCTTCTACCCCACCCAGGGGGTGCTGCCCTCCGGCGCGTTCACCTCCGTCTACCCCGACGTGGTCAACCCGATGCTGACTCTCAACGTGTTCAGCGGGGATCTCGGCATCGACGACGGCACTCCGAGGTCGGTGTACACGCTCGAGGTCGACGGTCTCACCCAACACACCGGCGGCGACACCGCCGCCGACTCCCTCGAGCTCACCCCCGGCGCCACCGTCGACCTGCCGAACGGATGGGGCACCATCACCTGGGAGGAGGTTACGGCGGAGGAACCGGTGAAGCGGTTCGCGTCGCTGCAGATCCAACGCGACCCCAGCAGCGGCTGGGTGCTCGCGTTCTCCGTGCTCGCCACCCTCGGCCTGTTCGCCGGCCTGTTCGTGCCCCGCCGCCGGCTCTGGGTGAAAGCCCGCACCGGCCCGGACGGTGTGCACCTCGAGTACGCGGGACTGGCCCGCGGCGAAGACCCCGCTCTGGCGCGCGCCGTCGACGAGTTCGCGACCCGCCACGCGCACGCCCTCGGCGTAGACCAGCCTGCGAAGGACACACCGTGACGACCGTGTGGATCCCGGACGCCCCGCCGACCCTCGGCGGGTTCCTCACCCCGGCCCCGCTTCCGGCTCCGGTGCTACCGCTCCTCGCGGGACTCCTCGCGGTCGCCTACCTGGCCGGTGCGATCCGGATGTGGGTCCGCGGCCGCGGCTGGCCGGTGTGGCGGACGGTCAGCTTCCTGCTCGGCTGCGTCGCCCTCGCCGCGGTCACCGGCCTGGCGGTGGAGAACTTCGGGTACGCCCTGTTCTCGGTGTTCATGTTCCAGCAGCTCACCCTGATGATGGCGATCCCGCCGCTGCTGGTCCTCGGCTCTCCCGGCACCCTGCTGCTGCGCGCCACCCCGCACCACGGCCCAGGTCTCCTGGTGCTCCGCGCCGCGCACGCCGGGCTACGCAGTCGCACCGCACGGTGGCTGCTCAGCCCGTGGCTGGCGGTGCCGCTATACCTGGCCGCGTTTTACGGTCTGTACCTGGCGAACTTCGCCGATCCGATCCTGTCCACCGTCACCGGCCATACCCTCCTCGAGGTCGGGTTCCTGGTCGCCGGGATGCTGTTCACCATCCCGATCCTGTCGTCGGACCCGCTGCCGGTGCGGATGAGCCACGGCGGCCGCGCCCTGGACGTGTTCGCCGAGGCCGCCCTGCACGCCTTCTTCGGCGTCTTCCTGATGATGGCCACCACTACCCTCATCGACGGGTTCGCCGGCCCGACGAGCGCGCTGGGCATCGACCCGATCGAAGACCAGCGCCTCGCCGGCGGGCTGGCCTGGTCCTACGGCGAGGCCCCCACCTTTCTGATGCTCATCTACGTCATGCACCGCTGGTTCCGCGACGACACCGCCCAAGCGGTCGCCGCCGACCGTCGCGCCGACGCACACGGCGACCCTGAGCTCGACGCGTACAACGACTACCTCACCCGACTCCACCAGAAAGACACCTGACCGATGCGCACGCCTTTGCCGACACCCGTCCCGGCCGCCGCGCCGGAGCAGGAGACGCCGCGCCGCACCGTGGCGGCATGGTCGCTGCCGGTGTGGGCGGCGGTGCTGGCATCCGCGGCCGCCGGCCTGCTGCTGGATCTCGCCTCCGCACCGGTGGGGTGGTGGCCGTTGACGTTCGTGAGTGTCACGGTCGCCCTGGTGGCCCTGATCGGCCGCAGCATCGGCGGGGCGCTGCTGGTCGGCACTGTGTTCGGCGCCGTGTTCTACACGACCCATCTGGTGTGGGTGGGGGAGTTCCTCGGCCCGGTGCCGTGGCTTGCCCTCGCCGGGCTGGAAGCGGTCCTGTTCGGCGCGGGCGCGGTGCCGATCGCGCTCGCCTACCGGTGGACCGCCCGCTATCCGGCCCGCGGCCTCGTGCAGCTGCTCGCGGTACCGCCGCTGATCGGGGTTCTGTGGACGGCCCGTGAGGTGGTGATGGGTGCGTGGCCGTACTCCGGGTTCCCGTGGGCGCGCCTCGGGATGACCCAGGTGGGCGGCCCGCTCGCGGAGGCCGTGTCGTGGACGAGCGTGACCGGCCTGTCCCTGCTGATCGTCATTCTGTGCGCCTCTGTGGTGCAGTGGATCCGCGCCGGCGGCATCCGCTTCATGCTCGGGTTGCACCCTGCTGTGAGCGTCGCCGCTCTCCTGGTGATAGCGCCGCAGTTCCCCACCGCGCCGGCCGGGGAGTTCCGCGTGGGATGGGTGCAGGGCAACGGCCCCACCGGGTACTTCGACGACAAGGTGCCCGGCGACGTCCTGGCCGCGCAGACCGCCGCCACGGTGCCGCTGTACGGGCAGCCGATGGATCTGCTGGCCTGGCCGGAGGGCGGCGTCGACGCCGACCCGCTCAGTGATCCCGCCGCCGCCGAGGCGTTGGACCGGGTCGTGCGCTCGGCCGGGGCGCCGTTGCTGATGAACGCCGCCACCACCCGCGGCGACGATGTCTTCAACACGTCCCTGCTGTGGACCGCGGATCCCACGGGCCGGCAGTGGCACGACAAGGTCAACCCGGTCCCGTTCGGCGAGTACGTGCCGGACCGGTGGTTCTACGAGCTGATCGTCCCCGACCTGGTGGGCTTGATCCAACGCGAATACACCCCCGGCAGCAACCCGCCGCTCGTGCAGGTCGGCGACGTCGGGGTGGGGTTGGCGATCTGCTTCGACGTGATCTACGACGCCGTGATCTGGGACGGTGCCCGCGCCGGCGCAGAGGTGTTCGTGTTCCAGACCAACAACGCCGACTTCCGCGGCACCGACGAGAACCTGCAGCAGCTCGCGTTCGCCCGGATGCGCGCCATCGAAACCGGCCGCGCGGTCGTCAACGTCTCCACGGTGGGCACCAGCCAGGTCATCACCCCGGACGGCACCACCGTCGACAGCATCGGCGTCGACACCGTTGACGCGTCGATCACCACCGTCCCGCTGCGCACCGGACTCACCCCGGCGGTGATCCTCGGTCCCTGGCTCACCGCTCTCATCGTCCTCGCTGCCGCCGGCGCTCTCACCGCGGCGGGGTTCTCCCACCGTGCCCGCACGCGTGCGGCCGCCGCAGATCGTTCGACTGATCCGGGGAGGCACCCATGAACACGCCACGGATGAGGCCTGCCGGAGGTCGACTGGCCTGGTCGCTGCGAACGCTGGCGACGGGCAGCGATCTCACCCTTCCTGGTGACCTGACGGCGGAGGAGTGTGGGTGCGCGCCCACGCCCGCGGAGAGCCGCGCATTCCGGGCCGGGGTGAGCCGGCGCACTCTGCTGACGGCGGGAACATTGAGCGCGGCCGTGGACTCGCTGGCCTGGCTGGAAGCGAACGCGGGCTGACCGATGTGCACGGATCTACCGCGCCACCCCGCTCGCGGGCACCCCCTGACCGCAACGACGAAGAGGACGACCCTGCCATGACCGGAACCGACGCGCTCTCCCTCGACGGCATCTCACTGCTGCTGGTGTGGACGGCGATCGCCACCTACCTGCTCGCGTTCATCGCGTACACCATCGACCTGGCCGGGCGCTCCGTCCCCGCCAGCGTCCCGCAGCGGGAGCCGGTCCTGGCCGGCGCTACCGCACGGGCGGGCCAGCAGACGGACAACGCCCAGAGTGGGTCGGTGGACAGTGTTCGCACGCCGCCCGCGCAGCGTCAACGGCTGCTGTGGGCGCGGATCGGGACGTCGCTGACGGTCCTCGCGTTCCTGTTCCACCTGGCCGGCACCATCCTGCGCGGCATCGCCGCGGAGCGGGTGCCGTGGGCGAACATGTACGAGTTCGCGCTGACCGGCACGGTCTTGATCGTGGCCGTCTACCTGCTGGTGCTGCGCCGCTACGACCTCCGCTTCCTCGGTGCGTTCCTGATCGGCATGGTGGTGCTGCTGCTGGGTGGCGCGACGGTCTCGTTCTACGTCGAGGTCGTTCCGCTGATGGATCCGCTCAAGAGCGTGTGGCTGGTCATCCACGTCTTCGTCGCGTCCCCGGCCACCGCCCTGTTCGCGATCGCCTGCGGCATCTCCATCACCCAGCTCCTGCAGGCCCGCCGGGAGCGCCGCACCCGAGCATCCTCGGACACTGCCCGCGCCGACGGTCTTGGGTTTCTGCGCACTCTGCCCGCCGCCGACGTGCTCGAGTCCCTCGCGTACCGGTTCGCGATCGTGGGGTTCGTGTTCTGGACGTTCACCCTGATCGCCGGCGCGATCTGGGCCAACGACTCCTGGGGTCGCTACTGGGGCTTCGATGTCAAGGAGGTGTGGACGTTCGTGATCTGGGTGCTCTACGCCGGCTACATCCACGCCCGCGCGACCCGCGGCTGGCGCGGCACCCGCTCCGCCTGGCTGTCCATCATCGGGTTCGTCGCGGTGCTGTTCAACTTCACGATCGTGAACATGTTCTTCCAGGGCCTCCACTCCTACTCCGGGCTCACATGACCCCGCACCCCTGCCCCGCCCTCTTGCCCGAGCCGAAAGCACGCACATGACCCCGATACTCTCGATTCCCGCCACCACGGGTGCGGATGCCACTGAACGCGGACAGCGGTCACTCCGACCGCGACAGGAATGACTCCTCGCGTCTTGCGGGTCGCAGGGCCTGCGATCCTCGGCGGGGTCGCACTCATCGCCTTGGTCGGGGCGTTGTGGTTCGGTGGGGGTGCTGCGCAGATCCCACTCGGCGACGCCGGCCCTGTTGTGCGCTGGGGGCTTCCGGTCACGAAACTGGTCGTGAATCTCGCCGCCGCGGGCATGGTCGGTGTGCTCGTGACCGCCTTGTTCACGCTGCGGGCCGGTGAGCGCGAGTTCGACGTCGCCCTCGATACCGCGTCGATCTCTGCAGCCCTGTTCACCGTGGCCGCGGGCGCGACCGGGTTCCTCACGCTTCTCAGCGTGTTCAACCCGGCCATCGACGCAGGCCCCCAGTTCGGTGCCCAGCTCGGCCGGTTCCTCGTCGAGCTCGAGGTCGGCAGGACATGGCTGATCACGACGGTCGCCGGCGCCGCCCTCACCGTCCTGACATTCGCCGTGCGGTCCTGGGTCGGGACGCTTCTGGTCGCCCTGGTGGCGGTGGCCTCGCTCGTGCCGATGGGCACGCAGGGGCACTCCGGCGATGACGCCTTCCACCACGAGGCGATGATGGCGCTCATCCTGCACATCATCGGCGCCGCGGTGTGGCTCGGCGGGCTCCTGCTGCTCATCGCCGTCCGTCCAGCCCTCGACCGTCGCCGCATCCCCGATCTCGTCGCCCGCTACTCGAGCATCGCTCTGGCCGCGTTCGTGCTCGTCGCCGTGTCCGGCACGGTGCGCGCCGCCATCGGCCTGCAGGAGTGGTCCGATCTGCTCTCGCCCTATGGCGCGATCTTGGGCATCAAGGTCGTCGCGCTCGTCGGCCTCGGCCTCTTCGGGGCGTGGTACCGCACCCGCCTGATCGGCAGGATGCGCAGCTCCGACGCGGCATCCCGCCCTTTCTGGATGCTCATCGCGTTCGAGCTGGCACTGATGGGTGTGGCCAGCGGCGCCGCCGCAGCGCTGGCCCGCACTCCGCCACCGAACCCGGCCCCGCTTCCCGAGATCCCCTCGCCGGCAGAACGCCTCACCGGTGCCCCGCTGCCCCCGGAGCTCACGATCGAACGGTGGGTCACCGCGTGGAACGTGGACATGTTGTGGGCGGTGCTCGCCGGGTTCGCGATCTTCTTCTACCTCGCCGGGGTGTGGCGGCTGCGCCGGCGCGGCGACGCGTGGCCTGTGTATCGCACGATCATGTGGGTCGCCGGCATGGTGCTGCTGGTCTGGGTCACCGGCGGCGTCGTCAACGTCTACCAGGACTACCTGTTCAGCATGCACATGGTGGGGCACATGCTGCTCACGATGGCGATCCCGGTGCTGCTGGTCGCCGGCGCCCCGGTGACCCTCGCCGCCCGGGCGATCCGCAAACGCGACGACGGCACCCGCGGCGGGCGGGAGTAGATCCTGTGGGCGGTGCATTCGCCCGTCGCCCGCATCCTGACGAACCCGTTCGTCGCGGCCGCCCTGTTCATCGGCTCACTGTGGGTGTTCTATTACACCGACCTGTTCCGCTGGTCGCTGTACGACCACCTCGGCCACCAGTGGATGATCGCGCACTTCCTCATCACCGGCTACCTGTTCGCGCTCTCCCTGATCGGCATCGACCCGGTGCCGTGGCGGCTTCCCTACGCCGGCAGGCTGCTGCTGCTCATCGGCGTGATGGCGATGCACGCGTTCTTCGGTATCGCGATCATGATGCAGTCGGGGCTGATGGTCGCCGACTGGTTCGGGTCGATGGGCCGCACCTGGGGTGCCACACCGCTCGAGGATCAGTACACCGGCGGCGGTATCGCGTGGTCGATCGGTGAGATCCCCACCCTGATCCTCGCGATCACGGTCGCGATTCAGTGGAGTCGCAGCGACGCCCGCGAGACCAAGCGCCGAGACCGGCACGCCGACCGCACCGGCGAAGCCGAGCTCGAGGCCTACAACGCACGCCTCACCGAGCTCGCCGACCGCG
The DNA here is from genome assembly GCF_057706945.1 of Microbacterium sp. bgisy203. Taxonomy (NCBI): domain Bacteria; kingdom Bacillati; phylum Actinomycetota; class Actinomycetes; order Micrococcales; family Microbacteriaceae; genus Microbacterium; species Microbacterium sp. bgisy203. Next base: position 38,324 of record NZ_JBYIPF010000008.1, read on the forward strand.
ATGCTCGCAGCCGCAGATAGGGCGCACTACGTGACGACGAAAGAGGAGCTCGCCGACCGCTACGGTCGGGGACCGCGGCCCATCCGCCGCCGCGTGTTCGGGGTCACCGTCGCGACGGCGGCAATCCTGTCTGTCGCCGGGCTTTCGTGGCTGACTGTCTCGAACTCGCTTGACGACGTCGGATTCGACGAGACGGGTTACGAGCTGGTCGATGCGCGCACCGTGACGGTGTCGTTCCAAGCCACCCCGCCCGCTGGGACGTCGTTCGCATGCGCGGTGCAGGCATTGGATGAGGACTTCGGCATCGTCGGTTGGCGGGTCATCGAGTACCCCGCGTCCGAGGAGATCACACGAGCACTCGTGGAGACGATCCCGACCGTCGCGCAGGCAACGACTGGCACCGTGCAATCCTGCTGGGCCACATAGCCGCGCAAGGGAGGCCGTCGCCTGCGCCGGCTGAGTCTCTCAAGCGGTGGGCCTGTCTTCGTGGTCGATGCCGTGGTGCTCTTTGCCGCGCTCGAAGTTGAGCAGGCGGAGTGCGTTGCCGACGACGATCAGGGTGGAGCCTTCGTGGATGAGTACGACCGCGCCGATGTTCAGGCCGAGGAAGGTGGCGAGGATGAGGAACGCGACGATCGCGAGGCTGGCGATGAGGTTCTGCCGGATGATGCGGCTGGTGGCGCGGCTGAGCCGCACGGCGAACGGGACGCGGCCGAGGTCGTCGCTCATCAGCGCGATGTCGCAGGTTTCCAACGCGACGGTGGAGCCGGCGGCGCCCATCGCGATGCCGACGTCGGCGCGGGCCATCGCGGGGGCGTCGTTGACGCCGTCGCCGACCATCGCGATCGGTCGGTGGGTTTCGGCGAGGCGGGTGATCTGAGCGACTTTGTCCTCGGGGAGCAGTTCGCCGATCGCGGTGTCGACGCCGACTTCCCGGCCGACCGCGTCGGCGACGCGCTGGTTGTCGCCGGAGATCATCACGAGCTGCCCCACGTTCGCGCCCCGGAGCGCGCTGAGCACCTGGGCGGACTCCGCGCGGGACGCATCCATCACGCCGACGATGCCGAGGAACCGGTCGCCACGGCGGATGATCATCAGCGTCTGCCCGGAGTCCCGCGCCTGCGTGTACGCGTCGGCGAGCGTGCCGGTCAGCGCGAGTTGCTGCTCGTCGAACATGCGCAGGTTGCCGACGTCGACCCGCTCGCCGTCGATCGTCGCCGTGACGCCACGCCCGACGACCGCGTTCAGGTCTGTCGCGGTGAGGCGCTCGGCCTGGGGGACGCGGGGCTCGAGGTCGCGGACGATCGCCTCGGCCAGCGGGTGATCGCTGAGCGCTTCGACAGCGACCAGAGTGCGGATCAGCTCGGACTCGGGCACGTCGGCGGCGGGGGTGACGGACGTCACCCGGGGGGCACCCCAGGTCAGGGTGCCGGTCTTGTCGAACGCCATCGCCTTGACCCGCCCGAGCGTCTCGAGCGGGGCGCCGCCCTTGACGAGCACCCCGGCACGCGCAGCACGGGCGACCCCTGCCAGCACCGCGGCCGGGGTTGCGATCGCGAGCGCGCAGGGGCTGGCGGCGACGAGCACGGTCATGGCGAGGTAGAACGCGTCGGGGAACGGTTGCGCGAACGCGAGCCAGGAGATCAGGAGGGTGACGGCGACCCCGAGGATCACGGCGGGCACGTACCAACGCTGGAACCGGTCGATGAACTGCTGTGTGGGGGAGGCGGCCTGGTCGGCGGAGCGGACGAGCTCGACGACCTTGCTGAGCGTCGAGTCCGCGGAGGTCGCGGTGACCTCGACCTCGAGCACGCCGGACCCGTTCACGGTGCCGGCGAACACACGGTTGGCGGCGGGCAGGGTGTCGACGGTGCGCATCGCCCGCTCCGGGTCGGCCACCGGCTCCTTCTCCACCGGAATCGACTCCCCGGTGACCGCGGACTGATCCACCGCGGACACCCCGGAGATCACGAACCCGTCTGAGGGAATGCGGGAGTTCGGGCGGATGACGACGATGTCCCCGACGACGATCTCCTCCACCGGCACCTCCACCGGCTCGTCCCCGCCGCGGCGCACCAGGGCGCTGCGGGGAGCGAGCTCGGCCAGGGACTCGATGGACTTGCTGGCACGGCTGAGGGCGTATTCCTCGAGCGCGTGGCCGAGGCTGAACAGGAACAGCAGCACCGCCCCTTCCGCCCACCGGCCGATGAGGGCGGCGCCGATCGCGGCCACCAGCATGAGGAAGTCGACCTCGAACTTCCCTCGCATCGTCGAGGCGATCGCGGTGCGGAACGTGAAGAACCCACCGAAGAAGTAGGTGGCGAGGAAGAACACCAACGGCCACCCGACCATCGGCAGCCCCAACGCGAACTCGGCGATCATCCCGCCGGCGTAGGTCACGCCCGCGGCGATCGCGAACCACAGCTCCCACCGGGCCGAACCGTGGGAATGGTCGTGCGTCTCCGCAGCGGGCGCGGTAGTCGTCGGGGAAGAAGCAGTCATGCGACCAGGATACATCACAAGATCATGATATATTGTAGTTGTGAATGATTATCGTGGTCGGAGGGCACAATGGTGAGCATGGCCGGTACTGAGACGCGTCGGGAAGCAGGCACCCTGTCCGTAGCGGATGCTGAGCGTCTCGCCGAGATCATGCAGGCACTGGCGTCACCTGTGCGGCTGCGCATTCTGAGCGCGCTGAGTGTTCAGCCGAGCACCGTGACCGACCTCAGCGAACAGCTGCACATCGGACAGACGACCACATCGAACCATTTGCGGCTGCTGCGGCATCTGAGCCTGGTCCTTGGCACGCGCGACGGCCGGCACATCCACTACTCGCTCTTCGACGACCACGTCTCCGAACTGCTCGAGGAGGCCATCGGGCACCTCGAGCATCTGCCCGGCGGAGGATGACGCCTGCCGGAGCTCCCCGATTGACGAGAGTATTCCCGTTCACGTCGGGGGGCGCTGCTGCGGCCGGGGAGAGCGCGTCGCTGCCGGTTCGGACACGCTGCATGGTGTGTAGCCGATCGCCGCGACGGCCATGAGCTCTTGTAAGAATCCGCCACTACTCGCGGAATCCTGAACCCGAAACCCCAGCCAACTACCGTGGAATCGCGGCATTCCTCGCCATCTCGAGCGGGAACCTACAGTGCGGATGCGATCCGTGTGACGCGTGTGACTCACGGATTCCGCCGCTCGCCGCGGAATCGGATGAGCGACGCAGATTCGGATGCCGGTGGCCCCGGCATCCGAATCCGGTGCTCATCTCCGATTCTGCGCACTCCCGCTGGGTTCCGAAGGCGGGCGAAGGAGCGGGCGAGTCAGGCGGCCAGGACGGCGCGGGCCGTCTCGGCGAACGCGGGCGCGACCCGGTCCGGCCCGTCGAGATACCCGCCGACCAGCGCGGCGTCGCGCAGCAGCACGAGCGAGGCGGCGGTGCCGGCGGCATCCGGATATCCCGCATCGTCTGCGAGCCGGCGCAACGCCTCGCGGAACCACTCGCGGTGCTGGGCGATGAGCTCCCGCACCGGCCCCCGGTCGGGATACTCCGCGGCCGCGTTGATGAAGGGGCATCCGCGGGTGTGGCGCTCGCGGATGTCGGCGGAGATCGCCTCGATGACGAGCTCCAGCAGCGCGCGCGGGTCGTCGGTGACGGCGGCTGCGTCGACGAACGTCGCCCGCAGGCGCTCGTCCTCACCGCCGAGGTACGCCAGAACGAGGTTCTCCTTGCCGCCGAACTGCTTGTACATGGTCGCCCGCGTCACGCCCGCGACCTCGAGGATGCGGTCGACGCCCACCGAATGGATGCCTTCGGCGTAGAACAGGGCGGTCGCGGCGTGCAGCAGGCGATCGCGCGCGGACATCCCGGAGAGTGCGATCCGGTCGACGGCGACATCCGGTGTGCTCATCCACACATTCTCGATCATCTCGTCCGATCCTTGCCTAGATAGAACGTTCGGTCTACCATCTGACCATGACCACCGCGGCGAAGACCCCCATCGTCCTGATCCACGGCCTGTGGATGACCCCGAAGAGCTGGGACACGTGGGCGGGGCGCTTCCGGGCGGCCGGCCACGAGGTGATCGTGCTGGGCTGGCCCGGCGTCGGTGATCGCTCGGTCGAGGACATCCGCCGCGACCCCTCGGCGCTGCGCGACCACGGCATCCGCGAGATCGTCGACCACATGACGCGATCATCCGGGCGCTGCCGGTCGCGCCCATCATCATGGGGCACTCGTTCGGCGGCCTGTTCACCCAGATGCTCGCCGATCGCGGGCTCGGCGCGGCGTACGTCGCCGTCACGCCCGGCCAGCCCGCGGGCATCACGACACTGCCGGCATCCACCATCTGGACGGGTACGCCGATCCTCGCGAACCCCTTCGGCAAGCGCGGTGCGAAGCCGATCTCGAAGAGCCACTTCCACTTCACGTTCGGCAACGACCTCACGCGCGCCGCGTCCGACGCGATCTGGGAGGAGTATGCGATCCCCTCGGTGAACCGCGTGTTCTTCGAGGGCGTCGCGGCCGCCTTCAACGAGAAGGGCGGCGCATCGCACGTCGACTTCGGACGCACCGACCGCGCGCCGCTGCTCGTGATCGTCGGCGAGCGCGACCACGTCGTGCCCCCCGCGATCGGCCGCGCGATCGTGAAGAAGTACCACGCGAGCGGCAGCCCCGCTGTCGTGGACTACCGGGAGTACCCCGGTCGCACCCACCGCATCGTCAGCCAGGACGGCTGGGAGGAGGTCGCCGACGACGCCCTCGAGTGGGCGACAAGGCACGCGGCATCCTGACCTGCCCGCGCGGTCCGCGGCGATATCGCGCTCACCGAGAGCCCAGCAGGACGATCCGTTCGTCTCCCTGACCGTCGGCGACGCGCAGGACGACGTGCTCGCCGGCGGTCCGGACGACCTTCCGCTCCGGAGCCGCGTAGCGCAGCGAATCGACCATCTCGCCCGTCACGGCGTCGAACACCCGGATGTACGCGGCATCGCCGTCGTGGGGCGCGAAGATCTCGTGCAGGGGGAAGGGCGCCGCCGGTTCGACGATCGTCACCAGCTCGTCGCGCGCGCTGATCGTGGCGCCGTCGGCGACGCCCGTCTCCCACCGGGCGTCGCCGGTCAGGGCGTCGCCGACGACCACACGCCCGCCCTCGAGGCGAAGCTCGCTGCCCGCGCCGAATCCGATCGCGTCAGCCGGTGCGTCCAGGTCGCTCACCGCGAAATCGTCGGCGGCAACCTCGCGGATTCCGCCGGTCGTCGCGTCGAACACGGTCACGACCTCATCGCCCGAGAGCACCCACGCGTCCCCCGTGACGAAGGCCGTATCGCCGGGGAGCCGCTCGCACGCGATCTCGCTCTCGAGGAGCTCGGCGGGAAGCGCCACCTACAGACGACACTGCGAGCCCTGCGTCGAAGCGATCACCACGTGCGAGGAGGATGCCAGGACCACCGCCTGCTCAGGAACGGTCCGCACGACCTCACCCGTCGCCACCGACCGCACCTCGGTCGACCCGTCGGTGCCGCGGGTGGCGAACCAGGCCGGCGGTGCGGAGAAGCGCATCGTGGTGCCTCGCAGCACATCCACGCCGTCGAGGAGCGCGCCGATGTCGACCACCTCACGATCGGTGAGCGTCCACTGCGCCGCGGCCTCTTCGGAGTCGGCGTCGCTCCACGAGCGCCCGACGACGGGGCACGGCCCCCTCCCCGGGCACGTCGCGACGACGAAGCCGTCGTCGCTCGCCGCGATGATCCTTTGGCGCTCGGCGACGGCGACGATCGTCGGGCTCCCTGACCCCTCCTTCGGGTCGTACTGCGGGCCGATCGCCGACCACCCCCGCGAAAGCGGCATGATCCACGAGGGCGCGTTGTAAGCGTAGAACCCTGCCACCCAGACCTGCCGTGCCCGCGGATCAAGCAGTGCCGCCGCCCGCGGGTCGAGCAGCACGAGGCTGTCTCCCTGAGGGGCAGCGGCGAAATCGGACGTGTCGTCGACCCACGTCGCACCGTCGGCAGTCTTCGTCGCATACGCCGCGGCGGTCACCGCCCACGGCACCGCGACGCCGACGGCCAGCACCGCCACCGGCGCCAACCACGCCCACCACCGCGCACGGCCGACGAGAGCGCGCACCATCAGGAAGACACCGATCGCGAATAGCACGAGACCCGAGACATACCACCCGGTCCCGAACCTCCACCCGGCGATCAGTGCGGCGAGCCCCGCCGCCGACAGAGTCACGCCGAGGATCAGCACGGTGCGGCGTCGACGTGCGGCCGCGGCATCCGAGTGCGGCGTCTCTTCCGTGGCGTCGTCCATGGGGCGTCACCCTAGCGCGACCCCTCCTCCGGACGCCAGAGACGCGAAACGCCCGCCCCGGCGCAGAGGCCGGAGACGGGCGTTTCGTGAAGCGGGTGCTTACCAGCTCGACTTGGTCACGCCGGGGAGCTCCCCGCGGTGGGCCATGTCGCGGAAGCGGACGCGCGAGATGCCGAACTTCGAGAGGTGGCCACGGGGGCGACCGTCGATGGCGTCGCGGTTGCGCACGCGCACCGGCGATGCGTTGCGCGGGAGCTTCTGCAGGCCGACGCGGGCGGCCTCGCGGGCCTCGTCGGTCGCGTTCGGGTCGACGAGGGTCTTCTTCAGCTCGGCACGCTTCTCGGCGTAACGGGCGACGACCTCCTCGCGCTGCTTGTTGCGCGCGATCTTGCTCTTCTTGGCCATGAGATCAGCGCTCCTCTCGGAATTCGACGTGCTTGCGGATCACCGGGTCGTACTTCTTCAGCACGATGCGGTCGGGGTTGTTGCGGCGGTTCTTGCGCGTCACGTAGGTGTACCCCGTGCCGGCGGTCGAGCGCAGCTTGATGATCGGACGGACGTCCTGAGCCTTCTTCGCCATTAGAGCTTCACACCCTTCGCGATGAGGTCCTTCACGACCGATTCGATGCCGCGGGCGTCGATGACCTTGATGCCCTTGGCCGAGACGTTCAGCGTGACCTTACGGCCGAGCGACGGAACGAAGTAGGTCTTCTTCTGCACGTTCGGGTCGAAGCGGCGCTTCGTCCGGCGGTGCGAGTGCGAGATGTTGTGACCGAAGCCGGGAACCGCTCCGGTCACCTGGCACACTGCTGCCATGGTGATTACTCCTTCTGTACCGTGAGGCCGGACGGCCCCACCCAAGATCCCTTGTCTGCACCCCGCTCGAGACCGCACGCGATCTCCGGTCGTCGAGCGAGCCGGGGTCGAGTCGGAACGAGAGGGGTACGAACTGCGTGCTGGAGTGCGCGCAGACAAAGAGTCAGTCTAGCACGGCGCGACTTGTGGATGAATTCCGCGCCCGGCATCCGCTTCCTGCCACGCTGTGCTCAGGCCGCGGGCGCGGCCACGGGAGGACGCGATGAGCCAGCTCGAGCCGGATGCCGGGACGACCACGACCGCGGGTCACGATGCCCCCCGCTGGCCGAGCACTCCCTACGCCCTCGCCGACACGACACGGTGTCCGGCCTGCTTCTCCGCGATCGCGGCGACCGAGACAGGCGCCGCCCCGACCACCTGCACGACGTGCGGGCTCTCCCTCGTCGACGGTCGTCTGGCATCGGTGCTGCGCGCCGGCCAGGACATGCTGAGCCTCGAGCTGCACCGCCGTGCGCTGATCGGTGCGGTGCGGCACGATCAGCGCACGGCCGAACGTGCCGAGCGCGCCGCCGCCGAGGCGGTCACGGTCACCCCGGCGCCCACCACCCCGGCTCCCGTCGCGCCGCCGCCCGTCGCGCCGCCGCCCGTCGCGCCGCCGCCCGTCGCGCCGCCCGCCGTCGCCGCGCCTCCCTCGCCTCCGCAGACTCCCCCTCCGGCGCCTCGCCGAGAGCGCCCGCGCATCTCGGTGCCGGTGCTGCTGCTCACCATCGGCGTCGTGCTGGTCGGCATCGCGGCGATCTTCTTCCTGACGCTCGCGTGGTTCGTCGCGAGCATCGCCGTCCGCGCGCTCATCATCGGCGTCATCACCCTCGCGACGATCGTCACGGCCTCGCTCCTGCGCCGGCGCGGCCTCGTCGCCACCGCCGAGGCGGTCGCCGTCGTCGGGATCGTCCTGGTGGCGCTGGATGCCTGGGCCGTCCGCGCCAACGACCTGTTCGGCGCCGCGGGCGTCGACCCCGTCCTCTACGCCGGCATCGCGACGCTCGGCGTAGGCATCCTCTTCCGTGCGTGGGCACGGGCCTCGACGCTGCGGGCGCCCGACATCGCGTCGATCCTCGCCCTGCCGACCGGCGTCGCTCTCATCGCCGCAGGCCTCTCCGACCTTCCGACCGGGCCCGCGACCGTCGTCGCCTTCCTCGCCGCATCGGTGGGATGTCTGGCCTTCGCCCTTCCCGCGCCCTGGTCGAGCGCGCGCGAAGAGTCCGGCGCCGAGCGCACCGCCCTCGCCCTCATCGGCGTCACCGTCCTCGTCGTCGCCGCCGCGACCGAGTTCGTCGCCGGTGACACCGCGTTCGTCCTCTGGGCCGTGCCGCTGACGGTCGTCGCCGCCGGGGCCTGGTGGCGCATCCTCACCCTCCGGAGCGACCGCATCCGCGGCGGCATCGCGGGCCCGCTCGGGGCCGTGGCCGTCTGCACCGGCGTCGCGGCTGCGGCCGCGATCGGCTGGCAGCTCGCCCTGCGCGACCCGTCGCCGTGGTTGTGGGCGCTGCTCGGTCCGCTCGTCGCGGTCGCGGTCGCGGTCGCCGTTGATCGCGTACGGGCCCGGGCGCACCTCCCGGTCGCCGCGCTCGTCACCGCCGGCGCGATCGCCGCGCTCAGCCTCCTCGTCGCGATCGTCGCCTGGCTCGCGCGTGTGGGCCCCGCGACCGCCGACTGGGTGGCCTGGCGGACGCCCGCCGTGCGTCCTGCTCCCGACGCCGACGCCTGGGTGCCCCTCATCGCCGCCGTGCTCCTCAGTCTCACCCTGGCGGCTTCAACGACGCTCCGCAGACGCGAGCTCCGCGGCATCCTCCCGGCCACAGCGACGGTCCTCTTCATCGCCGGGGCCGCCGTCACGGGCATCCCGCTCGTCATGGTCGCCGGCGGCGCACTCACCGCGGCGGGCGGCGTCCTGCTGGCACGCCGCGACGGCTCACCGGTGAGCTGGGGCGCGCCGGTCGGCGTCGGCGCCGCCGCGATGTACGTCGCGGGCGCGGCGCACCCCGCGCTCTGGACCGGCGCGGCAGCACTCGTCATCGTCCTTCCGCTCGCACTCTCCCGGGCGATCCGCGCCCGGGGCGCCGCGCAGGCGGCGTTCGCCGTCGTGTCCGTGTTCCTCGCCGCTCTCTCCGCCGTCGTCGCCCCTCAGGCGATCGCGACCGTCCTCTCGGGCCGCGGCGGCGACGCGGGCGGAACGCTCCTCGCTGCGATCGCCCTCCTCGGCTGGGTCGCGGCGATCACCCTCGCGATCTGCCTGGCACTCGCCGCTCGTCGTCCGTCCTCGGTCGAGGCCGCCACGGTGCGGTCGCTGACCCTCACGGGGCTGCTTCTCGCGACGCTCTCCGTCCTGCCGCTTCTTCTCGCCGCAGTCCCCCTCCTCTCCCCCGCTGCCTTCTCGACGGGCGCCGGCGCGGGAGGCGCCTTCGCGTCGGGCGCGGTCTCGGTCGCGATCGGCGAACCCGCCGCGGGCCTCGCGCGCGCCATCGTCCTGTGCGCGGCGCTCGCCCTTCTCGCGCTCGGTCTTCCCGACCGTCGGCGAGAGCCGCAGACCGCCGACGGCGTCGAGAGTGTCGCGCGGCCGGACGGCATCCGCATCTTCGCCGCCGCCCTCCTCGGCCCCGCTCTCGCCACGGCTGTCAACGCGCTGGGCCAGCTCGCCGGCGGGACCGACGCGACGCCGATCGTCGCCGTCGGAGCGCTCGCGCTCCTGTGCGGCGCTGCCGCCCTCGCCGAGTACCGCACGTCCCCGTCCGGCCGCCGGGCGGCGTCGGCGGTGCGTACCGGCGCCGACTCCGGCGCCGCGTTCGCCACCCTGCTCACCGCCACACAGGCGCGTGCCGATCTGGCCTGGCTCGTGCTGCTGCTGATCGCCGTCGGCATCGGCGCGACGAGCATCACCCGCGGGTGGGCCGCGCCCCGCAGCGACGCGCTCCCGGGCGTCCCCACGACGCGGAGCGCCGGGGCATCCCTCCTCGCCGCCCCCCGTCGAGTGCTCGTGTGGCCCGCTTTCGCCGTCGCCACCGCGGCGCTGTGGACGGCGCTGACGGATGCCGCGCGTTCGGCGCTCGCCGGCGGGGCCGCCGTTCCCGCACTCGAGGCCTACACCGTCCCGCCCGCCGTCGGCCTCGTCGTGCTCGCGCTCGTCCTCACCTGGCTCCGCCGCCACGCCGAGGCGACGGTCGCGGGCGCTCTCGCCGGCGTCGTCGGGCTCGGGGCCGCCGCGCTCGGCATCGTCCCCGGCGAGGTGATGCCGACGGCGTCGGCGCGAACCGTCGTGGCTCTGCTCATCGGCGCGGTGGTGTGCGCCGCGCTTCCGTGGACACCCGCGCGCCGCGTGCCGGGCGTGTCGCTCGCGGCCACGACGACCGGACTCGCCGCTGCGCTCCTCGCGACCCTGACCCTCACGCTCACCGCCTCGAACGCGTCGACGAGTCCCGCCGTTGCCTCATGGACGGCGGTGCCCGTCGCCGCTGCCCTCCTCGGTGCATCGGGATTCGCGTCCGGATTCGCGACGGGATTCGCGTCGGGATTCGCGACGGAGCGCCGCGCCGGCCCCCACGCCGTGACGGCGCAACGCGAGTTCGCCGCCATCGCTCCGGGCGTCGCGATCGTCTTCTCGTCCGGGATCTGTGCCGCATTCCTGCTCGGACGCGAACTCCCGCTCGTCGCCACGATCGCCCTCGCGGCGCTCCTCGTGCTGTCGATCGTCGCCGCGGCCGTCGGGCGCGCGCCGTGGAACGCGTCGACGCGCTGGTGCGCCCTCGGGGGCGCCGCGCTCATCGCCGCCGTCACGGCGCCGCGCGTCGACGCGATCGAGATCCTGAGCCTCCCCGTCGCGCTCACCCTCCTCGCGGGGGCGGCCCTCGCGATGCGGCGCCTCTCGCGCACCGGCTCCCCCTGGCCCGGCATCGAGACGGTGCCGTGGCTCGCGGGCGTCACCCTCGCGATCGTCCCGAGCCTCCTCGTGCCGCCGACGCCTGTCCGTTCGTGGCTCCTCGTCGCCGCGTGCCTCCTCGCCGCCGTCGGCGTCGCCGCCGTGACCCCCGCCCGGACGCGCGACCTCGCGGCATCCACCGTCGGCATCCTGCTCGGCGGCACCGTCATCGCCGGATGGTTCGGCATCCTCTCGCTCAGCGACCCGCACGGCCTCGCCGTCGGACTGGTCGCCGGGGCGGGCGTCGCCGCGGTCGGCGCCGTCCTCACCTGGCGACGCATCCCTCCCGTCGGCCTCTCCGTCGGGGCGGCGACGGCCGGCGCGGTGGTCGTCGCCCTCGCCGTCGTGACGCGCGGTTCGGGCTCCATCGGAGAGACGCTGCTGATCGCGGGCCTCGCGGGGCTCGGGGCGCTCGTCGCGGCGACATCGCTCGGCCGCGCCGGCTGGATGCCGACGGGGGCCGCGCTCGCGATCGGCGGCGTCGCCGTCGCGATCATCGCGATCGGCGTGCGCCTGGTCGCGCTCGCACCGATCGCCGATGCCGGGCTCGAGCCTGATGTCTGGTTCCTCGCCGCAGCGCTGCTCGTCGCCGCCGTGGCCCTCATCGCACTCCGCGCGAACGCCGCGACGGCGCCCCTGGTCGGCATCGCGCTCGCGACCGCCCTCGCCGGCGTCGCGTTCGGCGAAGCGTGGTCGATCGCCGCCGGCGACGCGTCGCTCCAGACCGCTCGCGCCGCGGTCACCGTCATCCTGCTCACGGCGGCCTCCGTCGCCGCCTCGCTCTGCCGGGAACGGATCGGCGTCGTTCCCGCGATCACCGGCGCGATCTCGGTCGCCGTCGTCGCGGTGGCCGCGCTCACCGTTGGCGCCGCCGATCCGATCGAGATCGTCACTGTCGTGCCGGCGCTCGGCCTCCTCATGCTCGGTGTGCGGCGTCTGCGCACCGACCCGGCGGCGCGCACGTGGCCGGCGCTCGGCCCGGGGCTGCTGCTCGCGACGGTGCCCTCGCTGATGCTCGACTTCGGCCCCAACGAGCTCTGGCGGATCGTCGCCCTCGGCGTCGCGGCCGTGACGCTCGTCGTCATCGGCGCCACCCGTCGCCTTCAGGCGCCGCTCGTCGTCGGGTCGATCGTGCTCCTCATCCACGCGCTCGCGCAGCTGTGGCCGTGGGTTGCGAGCGCCTACGACGCCGTGCCGTGGTGGCTGTGGGTCGGCCTCGGCGGCATCCTGCTGATCGTCATCGCGGCGCGGTACGAGAAGCAGCTCGGCGCGCTGCGCGCGGCCTACGCGACGGTCGCCGGGCTGCGCTGACGCGCCGGAGTGCGCGCGCTCCCGCGTCGTCCGTCGCTCAGGGCGTCGGCCCGGCGCCGCGGCCCCAGCGGAACACCGACACGGTCGGATCGCCCGCGATCCAGAACCGCCACGGGAAGGCATCCGTCCCCGCGACGCCCGCCACCCCCACGCGCGGACCCGAGGAGACCTCGCCCACCGGCATCTCCGGCAGCCACAGCCGGGCGAGCGCGCCCGCCCGCGGCTCGCCCGTGACGGCATCGATCCCGTCGTGGTCCGGATGCCGAAGGCCCACGGCATCTCCCAGCCGCCCCGGTCCGCGCGCGAGGTCGCGCGACGAACGTGCCGCCCGGCGCCGAGCGAACGCGGCATCCTCCCCCTCGATCACTTCGCCGGCGCGCAACAGAATTCCGCCCGCGACGCCCTCCGGGCCGGTCACGACATTGACGCACGAATGGATGCCGTGACTGAGGTACACGTAGAGATGCCCGGGCTCTCCCCACATCGTCGCGTTCCTCGCCGTCGGCCCCATGCGGGCGTGCGAGCCGGGGTCGGCCACCTCGCCCGTCCCGGCGCCGTGGTACGCCTCGACCTCGGTGAGGCGCACCGCGACGGTCGCCTCCGCGAGCGCCGCACCGGTCGTCACCTCGAGCACGCCGCCCAGGAGGCGCGGCGCGACCTCGACCGGCAACCCGGCGAGTGCGGCCCGGGTCGCGGGGACGAGCCCCACGCGTCGGTCCGCGGAGCCCGCGCGCCCGCCGCGCTCAGCCACGCGGGGGCACCTGGCACCAGGAGATGTCGAACCCCTGCAGCGCGACGACCTCCTCACCGCGCTCGTCGCCGGCGATCGAGACGACGTGCGTCTGGACCGTCTGCGGGAGCGGCAGCAGGTGCCCGTCGTACGGGTTGTCGACCGCGTTCGGTGCGACGAGGAACGCGGCGTAGCGCCCGCTCGGCGAGACGCACGTCTCGATCAGCGTGTCGGCGGGGGCGACCTCGAACACGGGATCGGCGGCGCCCTGCGCATCGACGACGTTCACGGTCGTCGAGCGCACCGTGAACCCGTCGAGGATCGCGAGTGCCCGCAGCGTCGTGCCGTCGGCGAGCGGGGTCACCGTGTTGACCTGGCCGAGCGCCGGATCGGTCGCGGGGAGCGGAACCTCCTGCGCGGTCGCGAGGTCGATCGCGACGGGTCCCTCGACGCGCTCGACCACGACGGTCGTCGAGCCACGGGCGATCCCGTCGATCGCGACGGCGTTGCCGAGGGCGACGGGGGCGGTCTGCGCGGCGTCGGCCGTGGGAGGGGTCACGAGGGTCAGCGCGCCGTCGAACGTGAGCATCAGGAGGGTGTCGGTGCCCGGCACGAAGCGCCAGTCGTCGACGCGCGACTCCCCGCCCGTGCGGACGATCTCGGTCGGCGCAGCGTCGTCGCCGGACGACCCGATCGGGACGGTGAACAGCAGGCTCTCGCGGGCGCCGGCCGTCCCGATCGTCGCGTCGGTGAAGGTGTAGCCGATGAGGTTGCCGCGATCGGCGCTCTGCAGGTTCGAGATCGTTCCCGTGCCGGGGAGGGTGAGCTCGCGCGCCCCCTCGCCGTCTCGGTCGGTCACGATGAGGTGGGAGTGGCCGTCGTCGTCGAGCGTCGAGATGACCAGGTGCGACGCCGTGGCGCGGAAGTCCTCGATCTGCGGGTCGGAGAAGACCGGCACCGCGGCATCCCCCTTGAGATCCGTCCGGAAGATCGTGTCGCCGTCGCTCCCGCGCTGGAGCAGGAAGGTCTCGAGCGGCGGCGTCGTGAAAGTCTTCGTGAGGGTGGTGGATGCCCCGCCGCCGAGCCCCCGCACGTCCGTGATGGTGACCGTGTACTCGGTGTCGTCCCAGAGGGGCAGCGCGAAGCGGATGCCGACGCTCCGCCCCGACGTGTCGACGGTGACGTCCGCCGCGGGCGAGACGTGCACCTGGTCGGGCGTCACCTCGGCGAGCGACTGCGTCGTCGTGAAGATGAGGCGGGCGCCGGCGGCGTTGATCGCCGCGTCGGGGTCGACGCTCACGCGCGTGACGCGCGGGCCCTGCGCGACCGAGACGGCAGCGGTGGTGAGCCCCACGACGGCGAGGAGCGCGACGACCGCGACGAACGCCGAGAGGAATGCCCGCGAGCGGCGTCGGCGGGTGCGCGCTCGGCGCGTGGAAGCGTCAGTACTCATACGGATCGCGGGGCTCGTCGACCTGCTCGACCGACGTCGGGTGGATCGCGAGGCGCCCGCCGTCGTCGCGGATGGTGCCGGTGACCGTCACCCACTGCCCCGTCTCGACGTCGCCACCGGTGGCGATCGGGACGCTCGCCGGCTGCGCGTCGATGACGCAGTGCGTGATGACGAGCCGCGTCAGCGCGAATCCGCCGTCGGCGGGCGTGGCGAAGCCCGTCAGGGTGACCTGGTCGCCGTCGAACGCCTCGGGGTTCGTCGCCGTCGCGAACACGCTCGCCCACTCGCCGACGCCGAACGTCGCGGTGTCGCCCGTCGCGGCGAGCGCGACGGTGTCGGCGCCCTGGAAGAGCGGCGCCGACCCGGTGTCGCGCTGCATCGCGATCTCCGCCGAGAGGGTCGCGGGAGGAGTGAGGAGGATCACCGCGACGACGCCGGTCGCGACGATGCCTCCGCTCACGGTCGCGGCCGTCGACCACGGTGTGGCGACGGGATGCGCGTGATCATCGTGCGCGTGGCCGTCGTGCGCGTGGCCGTCGTGCGCGTGCCCGCCGGAGCCGTGGTCGTGCCCGTGGTCGAGCTCGGCGCCGCGCGGCAGCGCGAAGCTCACCGCGCAGCCCACGAGCGCGACGATCGCCATCGACACGGCGAACCAGGTGGATGCCGGGTTGATGTACAGCGCCAGCTGCCCCGTCAGCCACAGCGCGATCGTCACCGCCGACAGCGCCGCCGCGAGCCCGACGCCGAGCAGGCGCGACCCGGTGAACTCGCGGACAGAACGCTTCTCGTCAGACAAGGACGTTCACCACCGATCCGAGCGCGGCGGCGAAGAGCACGACGATCACGACCAAGCCGACGAGCACCTTCGTGCGGAACGTCGTCCGCAACAGCGCCAGCATCTTGACGTCGACGAGCGGACCGACGATGAGGAACGCCACGAGCGACCCCGGCGTGAAGGTCGACGCGAACGACAGCGCGAAGAACGAGTCGACATTCGAGCAGATCGCGACGATCATCGCGAGCGCGATCATCGCAACGATCGACAGGGCCGGGTTCGATCCGATCGCGAGCAGCGCATCACGCGGAACGACCACCTGCACGGCGCCCGCGAGCGCCGACCCGATGATGAGCGCGGGCATGACGGCGCGCAGCTCGATGACGAACTGCGCGAGGCTCTTCCGCCCCCGATTGCGCGGCAGCGCGGCATCCCTCTCATGGGTCAGCTCGCACGTGGCGGCGAAGCGCTCCGTGAGGAGGGCGTCGGGGTCGGGATGCCGACTGTACAGCCACCCGATGAGGTTCGCGACGGCGAAACCGCCGAGCAGGCGCGCGACGAGGATGCCGTCGTCGAAGCCGAACGCCTGATGCGTCGTGATGATCACGATCGGGTTCACGATCGGCGCCGCGATGAGGAAGGTCAGCGTCTCGGGCACCGTGAACCCGCGGATCATCAGCCCCCGGGCGAAGGGGACGTTGCCGCACTCGCACACCGGCACGAGCATGCCGAGGAGCGAGAGGACCATCCGGCGCGCCCACGCGCGGCGCGGCATCCAGCGCTCGATGACGCCCGGCGGCACCCACACCTGCACGACGATCGACAGGAGAACACCCAACACGACGAACGGCATCGACTCGACGAGCACGCTGATCGAGAGGGTCAGGCCGTCCTGCAGGCGCGTCGGCAGCGCCGGTCCGGGTGAGAGGAGCGCGACGACCACGAGGCCGGCCGCGACGAGGGCGCCCGCCGTGAGCAGTCCCCCGCGACGGAGCGTCGGGTCGCGTTCGAGACGGCTCGTGCGCGGCGCGAACGTCTGCTCAGGCACGCTCACTCGCGGCGGCACGTTCACCCGCGGTGGCGGCGAGAGCCTCGAAGGCGGAGCACTCGGCGCACAGACCGAAGATGTCCACGACGTGCTCGGCGTGCGTGAAGCCGTGGGCGCTCGCGGTGCGCTGCGCCCATTCCTCGACCTCGTGCGCTTCGATCTCCACCGCTTTCCCGCAGGAACGGCAGATCAGATGGTGGTGGTGGCCGGTCGTCGTGCAGGCGCGGTAGATCGCCTCGCCGTCGGGACTCTGCAGCTGGTCGGCCTCGCCCGACGCGGCGAGGGTCGCGAGCGCGCGGTAGACGGTTGCGAGCCCGATGCCCGTGTTGTCGTCACGGAGCGCCGCGTGCAGGTCCTGCGCGCTGATGAAGCCGCCGGCGTCGCCGAGCGCCGTGCGCACGCGATCGCGCTGCCACGTGTTCCGCTGGGCCTTCGGCTGGGGCATGACGCGAGTCTACCGACGGGCCTTCGGAGAGGGCTGGGAACCGAGCATGCGGCTCACGCGGCGCTTCCGGCGTTCTCGGCCGCGACGACGTCGGGCGCGGCCGGGCCGCGCGAGACGCGTCCGCGCCGGTTCCCGACGATGCGGCAGACGAGGTAGATGAGGAACGACAGCGTCGTGATGTACGGGCTCACCGGCAGGGTGCCCATGACCGCGAGCAGGATGCCTCCGACCGCCGACACGATCCCGAACAGCGCCGCGAGCAGCGGCACCGACACCGGCCCCGACGCGACGCGGAGCGCTGCGGCGGCGGGCGTGACGACGAGGGCCATGACCAGCAGCGCGCCGATGATGTGGACGGCGGCTGCGACGACGAGACCGAGCAGCAGCATGAAGCCGAGCGACACCGCGACGGTCGGCACCCCGCGCGCGGCCGCCGACTGCGGATCGAGCGAGTCGAAGGTCAGCGGTCGCCAGATGATCAAGAGCGCGACGAGCACGAATGCCGAGATCGCGATGAGCCAGCCGAGTTGGTCGTTCTGCACGGACACGATCTGCCCGGTCAGCAGGCCGAAGCGGTTGGCGCTGCGGCCCTGGTAGAGCGACAGGAACAGGATGCCGAGGCCGAGCCCGAACGGCATGAGCACCCCGATGATCGAGTTGCGGTCTCGCGCGCGGGCACCGAGGACGCCGATGAGCGCCGCCGCGATCACGGACCCGACGATCGATCCCGTCACGACGTCGAAACCGAACAGGAGCGCGGCCG
The DNA here is from genome assembly GCF_057706945.1 of Microbacterium sp. bgisy203. Taxonomy (NCBI): domain Bacteria; kingdom Bacillati; phylum Actinomycetota; class Actinomycetes; order Micrococcales; family Microbacteriaceae; genus Microbacterium; species Microbacterium sp. bgisy203. The sequence continues at coordinate 55,954 of NZ_JBYIPF010000008.1, forward strand.
CGGCCCCCGCGAACGACAGCTCGCTGATGCCGTGCACCGCGAAGGCCATGTCGCGCTGCATGACGAAGACGCCGATGAGGCCGCCGACGAGACCGAGGACGGCGCCCGCCCAGATCGAGTTCTGCACGAGGGCGAGGATCTCGAGGTAATCCGAAGCCCCGCCGAAGAACGCGGTGCCGATGTCGTCCCAGCTCACGCGTCATCCTCGTGGTGATGATCGAGCTCGTGATGATGATGCGCGCCCTGCTCGGCATCCGGCGCACCGACGACGACCAGTCGCCCGCCCGCCCGCAGCACGAACACGGGTGTGCCGTACAGCGCCGAGAGCACCTCGGAGGTCAGCACCTCGGCGGGCGATCCGAGGGTGAATCGCCCGTTCGCGAGGTACAGGATGCGGTCGACGGCGCTCAGCACGGGATTGATGTCGTGGGTCACGAGGAGGACCCCGGCACCGGCGCCGCCCTCGCCTCTCCGACCTGTCTGCGCGCCGACGCGGTGCGCGTCGATCAGCCGCACGACAGCCTGCTGATTCGCGAGGTCGAGGCTCGTGAGGGGCTCGTCGCACAGGAGCAGACGCGGATCGTCGGCGAGCGCCTGCCCGACCCGCAGACGCTGCTGCTCACCGCCCGAGAGCACGCCGACCGGCTGGTCGGCGAACGCTCGCGCGTCGACCTCGTCGATCAGGCTCTCGACGCGCTCCCGGTCGCGCCGACTCGGCAGCGGCAGACCGAACCGGTGCCCGTTCACACCGAGCGCGACGAGGTCGCGGCCGCGCATCGGGGTCTCTGCGGTGAGGGGGCGCGACTGCGGGAGGTAGCCGACGTGCCGGTTGCCCTTGCGGTGCACGCGCTCGCCGAGCGTCTCGATGCTGCCCGAGCTGAGCGGCTCGAGCCCGAGGATCGCCCGCAGAAGCGTCGTCTTGCCCGAACCGCTCGGCCCGAGCACCGCGACGAGCTCGCCGGGGGCGACGTCGAGGTCGAGGCCGCTCCACAGCGTCCGGTCGCCGCGCCGGAGCGACGCGTTCCGGATGCGCAGGACCGGCGCCGGGGACTGCGAGGTGCTCACTCGGCGAGGCTAGCCGAGATCGCGTCGATGTTCGCCTGCATCCACGTGAGGTAGGTCTCGCCCTCGGGGAGAAGCTCGCTGACCTCGTTGACGGGGATGCTCTGCGCCTTCGCAACCGAGATCACCTGGTCGGTCTCGGGTCCGCCCGTCTGCGCGTTGACGAAGAGGATGCGGACGGTGCCGCCCTCGAGGATGCGCGTCGCCTCGAGCAGCGTCGCGGGGGGAACGTCCTGCCCCTCCTCGACGGCTTCGCTGAAGGCATCCGGCGTCGCGTTCTCCAGGCCCGCCGCGGCGGTGAGGTAGAGCGGCACGGGCTCGGTGACGAAGATCTGCTCCCCGCCGTGGGCCGCCGCGATCTTCTCGAGCGAGTCCTCGAGGCCCTCGATGCCCTGCGCGAACTCTTCGTAGTTCTTCTCGTACGTGTCGGCGTTCGCCGGGTCGAGCTCGCCGAGCTGGTGCGCGATCTCCTCCGCAACGTGCGCGATCGTGTGCGGGTCGTACCAGACGTGCTCGTTGAAGCCCTCGACGTGGCCGTGCCCGTCGTGGTCGTCGTCGGCGTGGGTCTCGTCGGCGTCGTCGGTGTGCTCGTGGCCGCCGTTGCCGGGCCAGTCGTGCGAGAACTCGACGGCCGTGACGACGGGAGCGTCGGTGCCGGAGGAGTCGATGAGGGTATCCATGAAGGCGTCGTAGCCGCCGCCGTTCTCGATGATCAGGTCGCCCTTCGAGACCGCCAGCTTGTCGGAGGCTGTCGCCTCGTATTCGTGCGGGTCGGCCGAGACCGAGTCGATGATCGAGGTGACCTCGATCGCGTCGCCGCCGATCGCCTCCGCGATGTCGCCGTAGACGTTCATCGAGGCGACGACCGTGATCACCCCGTCGTCCGATGCCCCCGAGCTGTCGGCGTCGGAGCCGGAACCCGCGCAGCAGGCGAGGGCGAGGACGGATGCCGCGCCGAGCGCGACGGTGCCGAGAAGTCTCCGTGAGGTCATGCGACGATCCTATGCCTACTGATAATCGTTCTCAAATTTAGGTGCTCCGCAGGCGCCACCCCCATCGCGCGGAATACCCCCCGGGGGTATCCTGTTGTTGCCGACAGCGGAGGATTCCCGCCGCGCGAGGAGAGCAGATGACCGACCCGATGCACCACCACCCGGATGTCGCCACCCCCGACACCGATACCGACGCGACGGTCGACGACGCGACGGTCGACCACGCCGCGCACCACGACATGGATGCGCACCACGATATGGACGGGCACGCGGGGCACGACATGCACGCCGGGCACGACATGCACGCGGGTCACGACATGCACGTCGGGCACGACATGCACGCGGGTCACGGCGGTCACGACATGGGCGGGCACGCGGGGCACGGCGGGCACGCGGGTCACGTCGCCCGCTTCCGGCGCCTCTTCTGGATCAACCTGATTCTCGCCGTCCCTGTCGTCCTCCTCTCGCCCATGTTCGCGATGCTCATCGGGTACGAGCTGCCCGACGTCCCGGGCATCTCGTGGGTCGCGCCGATCCTCGGCACCGTCATGTACTTCTGGGGCGGGTGGCCGTTCCTCACCGGCGCCGTCGAGGAGTTCCGCGCCCGGCGGCCCGGCATGATGATGCTCATCGCGCTCGCCATCACAGTCGCCTTCGTCGCGTCGTGGGGCGCACGTCTCGGCATCCTGCACCATGATCTCGAGTTCTGGTGGGAGCTGGCCCTGCTCATCGTCATCATGCTGCTGGGCCACTGGATCGAGATGCGATCGCTCGCCGCGACGACGTCCGCGCTCGATTCGCTCGCCGCGCTCCTGCCCGATGAGGCCGAACGCGTCGACGGCGACCGCATCGTCACCGTCTCGCCCTCCGAGCTGCGCGTCGGCGACGTCGTCGTCGTGCGCCCGGGCGGCAGCGTCCCCGCCGACGGCCGCGTCGTCGACGGCACCGCCGACATCGACGAATCGATGGTCACGGGCGAGTCGCGGCCCGTCACGCGCGGGGTCGGCGACACCGTCACGGCGGGCACCGTGGCGACCGATTCCGGGCTCCGCGTGGAGGTCACCGCGACGGGCGACGACACGACGCTCGCCGGCATCCGCCGCCTCGTCTCCGAAGCGCAGAGCTCGACCTCTCGTGCGCAGCTGCTCGCCGACCGCGCCGCCGCATGGCTCTTCTGGTTCGCGCTCGGCGCCGCGGTCGTCACCGCGATCGTCTGGACCGCGATCGGCGACCCCGACAGCGCCGTCGTCCGCACGATCACGGTGCTCGTCATCGCCTGCCCGCACGCGCTGGGACTCGCGATCCCCCTCGTCGTCTCGATCGCGACCGAGCGCGCCGCGCGCGGGGGCGTGCTCATCACCGATCGACGCGCGCTCGAGGCGATGCGGACGGTCGATGTCGTCGTCTTCGACAAGACCGGCACCCTCACGACCGGTCGCCCGACCGTCACCGACATCGCGGCGGAGTCCGGGCACGAGCGCGACGAGATCCTCGCCCTCGCCGCCGCGGCGGAGGCAGACAGCGAGCATCCCCTCGCGCGTGCGATCGTCGCCGCGGCCGACGAACGCGGACTCACCCGCTCCACGGCCACGGGCTTCCGCTCCGCGCCCGCGGTGGGCGTCACCGCGACGGTCGACGGTCACGAGGTGCGCGTCGGCGGCCCGCGCCTGCTCGACGAGGTCGGCGGGCGCGAGTCGGATGCCGCCGGCGCGTGGCGTCGCGAGGGCGCGATCATCCTGCACGTCGTCGTCGACGGTGCTGTCGTCGGAGCGCTCGCCCTCGCCGACCGGGTGCGTCCCGAGTCGCGCGAGGCGATCGACGCCCTCCACGCCCGCGGCATCGAGGTCGTCATGATCACAGGGGATGCCGAAGCGGTCGCGCAGTCCGTGGCATCCGAGCTCGGCATCGACCGGGTGTTTGCGGGCGTGCGCCCCGAAGACAAGGCGTCGCGGATCGCGGGCCTGCAGGCCGAGGGGAAGAAGGTCGCGATGGTCGGCGACGGCGTCAACGACGCCCCCGCGCTCGCGCAGGCCGACGTCGGCATCGCGATCGGCGCCGGCACCGACGTCGCGATCGCCTCGGCGGGCGTCGTCCTCGCGAGCGACGATCCTCGCTCGGTGCTCTCGGTCATCGAGCTGTCACGGGCGAGCTACCGCAAGATGCGGCAGAACCTGTGGTGGGCGGCGGGCTACAACCTGATCTCCGTGCCGCTCGCGGCGGGAGTGCTCGCCCCCATCGGCTTCGTGCTGCCGATGTCGGTCGGCGCCCTGCTCATGTCGGCGTCGACGGTCGTCGTCGCCCTCAACGCCCAGCTGCTGCGACGCCTCGACCTCTCGCCGGAAGCGAGCGTGCGTTCCGCCCGCACGCGCTGAGTGGGGATGCCGGGCGCGCACGCGATCTGCCGATGTCCTAGGCGGAACGTAGACTCAGATAAATGAGAACTTTCTCATAATCTAGTCACAGCCTGGAGTCAGCATGACCGACCCGTCCACGTCCCCCACGCCGCCGCCCGCACCCCCGGTCGGTCCTTACGCCCCGCCGACGAACCCGTACAGTGCGCCGGCCGGTCCTGCCCCTGTCGGGGCAGTCCCCCAGCCGACGAATCCCTACGCGGCGCCCACCGCTCCCGCGCAGCCGTACCTCGCCGGCGCGCCGACGGCTCTGTCCCGGCCGGGTGCGCAGCCGGGCGGCAAGAGCTTCATCGCGACCTGGCTCTTCGCTTATCTCCTCGGCTTCCTCGGCGTCGACCGGTTCTACCTGGGCAAGATCGGCACCGGCATCCTGAAGCTCGTGACGTTCGCCGGTCTCGGCATCTGGTGGCTCGTCGACGTCATCCTGGTGCTGAGTGGGTCGCAGAAGGACAAGTGGGGGCGTCCGCTCGTCGGGTATGAGCAGTACAAGAAGGTCGCTTGGATCGTGACAGCAGCCCTCGTCGTACTCGGAATGATCATCGGTGCCGTATCGCCGAAGCCTGCAGTCTCGGCTGTAGCCGACCGACCGGCCGCACTCGTCTCACCCGCCGTCGATGAGACCCCCGCGGAGGATGAGAGCCCCGCCGCCGAAACGCCCGTCGTCGAGGAGCCCGTCGCGTCCCCCACCGCTGAATCCGCGCCTGCGGCACCTGCTGCCACTCTCTCGCAGCAGAACGCCACGCGCTCCGCGGAGAGCTACCTCCGCTTCACCGCGTTCTCGCGCACGGGTCTGATCTCGCAGCTGGAGTACGAGGGATTCGAAACGGCCGACGCAGAATACGCCGTCGACCACGTCACCGTGGACTGGAACGAGCAGGCGGCCAAGTCCGCACAGTCCTACCTCGAGTTCACCTCCTTCTCTCGCCAAGGTCTCATCGACCAGCTCCTCTTCGAGGGGTTCACCGCTGAGCAGGCAGAGTACGGCGTCGCCGCCGTCGGCTACTGATACGGCGAGAGGACACATCATGGAACCTTCCGCGATCCTCACGTGGACCCTCCAGCGCGAGATCCCGATCCCCGCCGACATTGAACCTCTGCTCCTGCAGGGCGAGCAGGCCGTCGCTGCCTTTGCGACGTTCCGAGACTCGGCCGTCTTCACGACGAAACGTCTCATCGTGCGTGACGCGCAGGGCATGACGGGCAAGAAGGTCGAGATCTACTCCTTGCCCTACTCGGCCATCAATATGTGGTCGAGCGAGAACGCCGGCACGCTCGACTGGAACTCCGAGCTCGAGCTCTGGACCCGCGCGGGGCACATCAAGATCAAACTCGGCCGCGGTATGGATGTACGGCGTCTCGATGCACTCATCGGCTGGGCGGCGTTGCAGAGTTCCTGATCCGCGCACGGCGTCGACGCGTCCGCCGCCTGAGGACCGGGCGAGGCGGCGACGCGTCGACATACCGCGACGCGTCAGCTCTGGTGCGCCCTCACGTAGGCGACGACGGCGTTCGCGTGGCCGTGTCCGAGGCCGTGGTCTTCTTTGAGAACGCGGACGACCTCCATGTGGCCGTCGCCTTCGGTCAGCCTGTCGGCGGCGATGTCGAGCCACTCCTGCACCGGACGCCCGTACTGCCTCTCGATACCCGGGAAGTAGCTCGCCGGTCCCTTCGGCTTCGCCCCCTCCGGGATCACCGGTGCGATCACTCGCCCTGTCGTCATGGCGTCACCCTATCCGCAAGCCGCCTGCCGATCCACCGGTCGAGCCACCGGTCGAGCCCGACTGCACGGAACCGGGGAGCGCGGGCGCCTGAGCGCGACCCTCAGTCCAGCAACAGCGCCGGCTCTTCGAGGATCGACGCGACGTCGGCGATGAAGCGGCTCATGCCGTCGCCGTCGATGACGCGATGGTCGAACGAGCCCGACACCGTCGTCACGAAGCGGGGTCGCACCTCGCCCTCGACGACCCACGGCTTCTGACGGATCGTCCCCATCGCGACGATGCCCGACTCCCCCGGGTTGATGATCGGCGTTCCGGCATCCATCCCGAAGACGCCGATGTTCGTGATCGTGATCGTTCCGCCCTGCTGGTCGGCGGGGCTCGTGCGGCCCTCGCGCGCCGTGAGCGTGAGCTTCTCGAGCGCCGCGGCGAGCTCGCGCAGGCTCAGGTCCTGCGCGTCCTTGATGTTCGGGACGAGGAGCCCCCGCGGGGTCGCCGCGGCGATGCCGAGGTTCACGTAGTTCCGGACGTGGATCTCGGCCGACCCGTCCTCGTTGTCGATCCACGCGGCGTTGACCGTCGGCGTCCGGCGGCACGCCCAGATGACGGCGCGCGCCATGATCAGCAGCGGCGACACCTTGATGTCGGCGAAGTCGGGCGACGCCTTCAGGCGCTTGACGAGCTCCATCGTGCGCGTCGCGTCGACGTCGGTCCAGACGGTCACGTGCGGCGCGGTGTACGCGGAGCGGACCATGCCGGATGCCGTGGCCTTCCGCACCCCCTTGACGGGGATGGTCTCCTCGCGGCCGGGGAGGGAAGCGGCGGATGCCGGAGGCACCGGCGCCATGCCTGAGACGGGGATCGTGCGCTCGCGCTCGACAGGAGCGGCGGGGGTTGCGAGGTTCCGGAAGACGCTCGCCTGCTCGGCGTGGGCGACGACGTCGTCGCGCGTCACCTCGCCGGCCGGGCCGCTCGGAGTCACTTGCGCGAGCTCGACGCCCAGGTCGCGCGCGAGCTTGCGCACCGGAGGCTTCGCGACGACGCCGACCGACGCCTTGACGGCGGCTGTCCGCTCGGCGGGCCGGGCGCTGCGCCGCGAGGCGACCGCGCCGCCCGTGCCGTAGCCGACGAGCACGGCGCCTTCACCTTCGTCCTCCGCGGGGGCCGCCGGCTCGCCGTGCGCCGACAGGCCGGCGGCGGCATCCGGCTCTGCGGCACCGCCCGCGATCGTGATGATGGGGGCGCCGACCGTGACGGTCTCGCCCTCGGGCGCCAGGAGCTCGCCGACGGTCCCCGAGAACGGCGACGGCAGCTCGACGAGCGACTTCGCGGTCTCGATCTCGACGAGGACGTCGTTCACCTCGACGGTGTCGCCCGGCGCGACGCGCCACTGGACGATCTCGGCCTCGGTGAGTCCTTCGCCGACGTCCGGCAGGTGGAAGGTCTGCGTGCTCATGGTTTCTTCCTCTTCCTCTTCTCCCTCTCCCTCGCCCCCGCCCCCTGACCGCGAAACTGCTTCTGCGCCTCGAGACTGCGGCTACTGACCACTGTCTCGACCTACAGATGCAGTCTCGCGGTCATGGGGGGGGTGGCGGGAGGGTAGGCGTGGGTGGTCAGTAGGCGAGGGCGCGGTCGACGGCCTCGAGAATGCGATCGGGGTCGGGCAGGTATACGCCCTCGAGCTTCGCGGGCGGGAACGGCACGTCGAAGCCCGACACCCGCAGCACCGGCGACTCGAGCGCGAAGAACGCCCGCTCCATGACGGTCGCCGCGACCTCGGAGCCGACCGACGCGAAGCCGGGCGCCTCCTGCGCGTAGACCATCCGCCCGGTCCGGCGCACCGAGTCGAGGATCGGTCCATAGTCGATCGGCGAGATCGAGCGCAGGTCGATCACCTCGCACGACGTGCCCTCGCTCTCGGCGAGCGCCGCAGCCTGCAGCAGGGTCGTCACCATCGCGCCGTGACCGACGAGGGTCACGTCGGTGCCGCGCCGGACGATCCGCGACGCGTGCAGCGGCAGGGCGCGCTCGGTGGTGTCGACCTCGCCCTTCATCCAGTACTTCGCCTTCGGCTCGAGGAAGATCACCGGGTCGGGCGAGGTGATGGCATCCTGGATCATCCAGTACGCGTCGTTGGGCGTCGAGGGCGACACGACCCGCAGGCCCGCGGTGTGCGCGAAGTACGCCTCGGGACTCTCCTGGTGGTGCTCGACGGCACCGATGTGCCCGCCGTAGGGGATGCGGATGACGACCGGCATCGAGATCGCGCCCTCAAGCCGGTTGGTGAGCTTCGCGAGCTGCGTCGTGATCTGATCGAACGCGGGGAAGACGAACCCGTCGAACTGGATCTCGACCACCGGACGGAACCCCGCCATCGCGAGCCCGATCGCCGTGCCGACGAGACCCGACTCCGCAAGCGGCGAATCGAGCACGCGCCGATCACCGAACTCGGCCTGCAGCCCCTCGGTCACGCGGAAGACTCCGCCGAGCTTGCCGATGTCCTCGCCCATGAGCAGGACGTGGTCGTCAGCGGTCATCGCCGCGCGCATGCCGGCGTTCAGCGCCTTCGCGAAGGGCATCGTCGTCGTCGCGGCCGCCGCGGACGCCGCCGCGGTGTCGGTTCCGGTCACCGCGGTCATGCCGCACCTCCCTCGAAGGATGCCTCGTAGTCCGCCAGCCACTGCGACTGCTGCGCCATCAGCGGATGCGGCTCGCTGTACACGTGCGCGAACATCGACGACGGTTCGAGGCCGCCGAGCTCGTTCGTGCGCACCCGCACGTCGTCGGCGTAGGCGGCGGCTGCGGCATCCACCTCGCTGAAGAAGGATGCCGCCGCGCCGCGCCCCTCCAGGAACGCGCGCATGCGGGCGATCGGGTCGCGCCGCGCCCACGACTCCTCCTCGTCGGAGGCGCGGTACTTCGTCGGGTCGTCGCTCGTCGTGTGGGCGCCCATGCGGTAGGTCATCGCCTCGATCGCCTGCGGGCCGCCGCCGGCGCGCGCCTCGTCGAGGGCGAGCTTCGAGACCGCGTAGCTCGCGAGCACGTCGTTGCCGTCGACGAGCGTCGAGGGCATGCCGTACCCCGCCGCCCGCGCGTGGAGCGGCGCACGCGACTGCGTGGCGACGGGCACCGAGATCGCCCACTGGTTGTTCTGCAGGAAGAAGACCTGGGGCGTCCGATAGGTGTTCGCGAACACCATCGCCTCGTGCACGTCGCCCTGGCTGGACGCGCCATCGCCGTAGTAGACGACGACCGCGGCATCGCGCTCGGGGTCGCCGGAGCCGCAGCGCCCGTCGAACACGAGACCCATGCCGTACCCCGTCGCGTGCAGGGTCTGCGACCCGAGGACGAGCGTATAGATGTGCGCGTTGCCGTTCTTCGGGTCGGTCGGGTCCCATCCGCCGTGCGTGAGCCCGCGCATGACGCGGATGATGTCGATGGGGTCGACGCCGCGGATCGTCACGACGGCGTGCTCGCGATAGCTCGGGAAGAGGTGGTCCTGCGGCCGCGCCGCCCTCACCGACCCGACCTGCGCCGCCTCCTGGCCGTACGACGGCGGCCACAGCGCGAGCTGCCCCTGGCGCTGCAGGTTCGTCGCCTGCCGGTCGAACGCGCGGACGAGCACCATGTCGCGGTAGAACGTCTCGAGCTCGGCATCCGTCAGCGCATCGATGAGCGGCAGGAAGCGTTCGGCTTCGGGCGTCGGGGCGAACGTTCCGTCGGCCGCGAGGACGCGCACGAGTGCCGGGTCGTCAGACGGGGTCATGTTTCCACGGTAGACCCGGACGCATGCGCCGTTCTGCATGACGCCCATAACGGATGCCGCGGTTCGCCGTCCGCGCGAGACAAGGATGTCGGTCGCCGCTCGCTCGCGACCGAGCCGACCTCGGGGACGGTGCGCTACCACGCGAAGATGCGCGGCGATGCGGGCGGAGGAGAGCACGACATCACGAAGCTGCGCGGCGCTCTCGCCCGCGAGTACAGACGGAACGTGCAATACGTCTTCCAGGACCCGTACGCCGCCCTGAACCCGTCGCTCACCGTCGGCTACGCCCTCGCCCGGCCCCTGCAGAACTACCTCCACGTCCGCTCCCGCGAAGCCGTCGAACGGGCCGCCGGCCTCCTCGAGGATGTGGGACTCACCCCTGCCGGTCGCTTTCTGGGGCGGCTGCCGCACGAGCTCAGCGGAGGTCAGCGTCAGCGCGTCGTCATCGCCCGCGCACTTGCCGCCGAGCCGCGCCTCGTCATCGCCGACGAGCCCATCGCGAGTCTCGACGTGTCGATCCGCGCCGAGATCCTCGAGGTGCTCCAGTCGCTCGTGAAAGACCACGGCGTCGGCATGCTCTACATCACGCACGACCTCTTGAGCGCCCAGAGCCTGGCGAACCACGCCATCGTGCTGCGCGAGGGCGTCGTCGTCGAGCAGGGTCCCGCGTCCGAGGTCATCGATCATCCTCGCGAGGAGTACACCCGGCAGCTGCTCGACGCCATCCCGAACCCGTTCGAGTCCCGCTCGGCATCCGCCGCGCAACGTGTCCCCTCACCCGCAGAGACCTCGCCCGCAGAGACCTCACCCGCAGAGAAGGAGTCCGTCGCATGACGACCGCCGCACCGCAGACCATCGCCCTCGACGACGACATCCGGGAGCTGACGGCGGAGGAGGTGGATGCCTCGATCCGCTGGCTGTGGGAGCACGCGAACGGCGACCTCGACAGTCCCGGATGCGGGCTCGTCCTCGACCGCGACGACCTGCCCGATGTCGCGACCGTGGCGGCGACCGGGTTCGCACTCGCCGCGTGGTGCGTCGGTGTCGAACGGGGCGTCCTCACCCGCGCGGCCGTCCACGACCGCGTGCGGGCGACCCTGCGCACCCTGGAGGAGTCGGTTCCGCACCGCAACGGCTTCCTCGCGCACTTCGTCGACCCGCAGACCGGCGAGCGCCGCGGACGCTCGGAGTACTCGACGATCGACACGACACTCGCTCTGTGCGGGGCCGTGGCGGCGGCATCCTTCTTCGCGGACGACGACCTGAGCGCCCGCGTCGACCGCCTGCTCGCGCGCATCGACTGGCACTGGCTGGTGGACGAGACCGACGGGCGCACCGTCCTGCGGATGGCCTGGGTCGGCAGTGCGGGCGACGACTACGCCGACGGTGCCGACGACGCCGGCTTCGTCAGCGCGTGGACGATGACGGCCGAACAGCTGCCGATGTATCTGCTCGCGGCCGGGCATCCGGCGGTTCCGCAGGAGCTGGCGCAGGCGCTGTGGCGCGGGGTCGACAAGCCGGTCGGGGCGTACGGCGGGCACGAGTGCGTGTACGAGCCCGGCGGCACGCTCTTCACCTACCACTTCCCGCTCGCGTTCTACCCGTTCCAGCGTGTGCGCGACCTCGATGGGCGCAACTGGTGGGCGAACGCGCGCGAGGCTTCGCTCGCCTCGAAGGCGTGGTGCGCCGATCAGGCCGGCACCTGGCGGACATTCGCGGCGGGGCTGTGGGGTCCGGCCGCGGGGTTCGGTCCGCACGGGTACGTCGTCAATGGAGCCCGACCGTCGGCCCACGAGCCGCGCTGCGACGGCACGGTACCGCCGGTGTCGCTGTTCGGCGCGCTCCCGTTGGCACCCGACGAAGTCTCTCCGGCATTGCGGCGCCTGCGCGACGAGCACCCGGGGGCGTGGAACCGCTGGGGCGCGACCGACGGCGTCAACCTCGAGCGCGACGAACCCTGGTACGCCGCGCCGCGCTACGGCCTCAACAAGGGGGCGACCGCGCTCCTGGGGGCGACGGCGCTCGGTTCGACGCTCGTGTGGGATGCCTTCGCCGGCCACCCCTGGATCGCTCGCGGCGCCGAGAAGCTGGGATTCACAGCCACCTGAGCACGCGCCCGCGGACGTCAGGGCCGGATCGAGCGGATCGCCGCGATGAGGATGCCGAACGCGAAGATCGGGATCGACGAGATCACCGACGTCCAGGTGCCGGTGATAAGCGGCAGGCCGAGCGCCACGATGACTCCGAAGGCGAAGATCGCGATGATGATCCCGCGCCACAGGGCGTCGGTTCGCAGGGCGTCGGTCCGCTGGGCGTCCGTCCGCCGGGCGTCCGAACTCCGGGCGTCCGTGCTCGCGTGGTCGGTGGTCTTCGTCGTCTCACTCATGGGCGCCTTCCCGTCGGTGGGTGGCACACACGCTATCGGGGCGACGGAGAAAGCGCCATCACGGCGACGACGACGAAGAGGTGTGCGCCGCAGTGCGCTGCGCGACCGCGACGACCTCGGCGATCGACTCGTGCTCGCCGATCGAGATGCGCACACCGTCACCGGCGAACGGGCGGACGATGAGGCCCGCCTCCTCGAACGCGGCGGCGACCTCGAGAGCGCGATCTCCCGCCGGCAGCCACACGAAGTTGCCCTGGGCGTCGGGCACGTCCCACCCTGTCTCACGCAGACGCGCGACGAGGGCGTCGCGGCGCTCGGCGATCTCGGCGACGCGCACGCGCAGCTCGTCCTCGGCGTCGAGGCTCGCGAGCGCGGCCTCCTCGGCCTGCGCCGTCACCGACAGGGGGATGCCGGTCGTCCGCGCGATCGCGAGCACCCGCGGGTCGCCGACGGCGTAGCCGATGCGGAGGCCCGCAAGCCCGTACGCCTTCGAGAACGTGCGGAGCACGACGACGTTCGGGTGCCCGGACGTAACGACCAGGGCACCGTCGACGGCGTCGGGATCGGTGACGAACTCGGCGTACGCCTCGTCGAGGATGACGAGCACGTCCTGCGGCACCCGTGCGAGAAACGCCTCGAACCCGTCCTGGGTCACGACGGGCCCGGTCGGGTTGTTCGGGCTGCAGACGATCACGAGCCGGGTGCGCTCGGTCACGGCATCCGCCATCGCGTCGAGGTCGTGGCCGCCGTCGGCGTCGTTCGGCACCGTCACCGCGGTCGCCCCGGCCACCACCGCGAGCCCCGGGTACGCCTCGAACGAGCGCCAGGAGAAGAGGATCTCGTCGCCCGGCCCGCTCGTCGCCTGCGCGAGCTGGTACAGGATCGACACCGACCCGGCCGCGACGTGCACCGCGTCGTCGGCCACGCCGAACCGCTCGGCGAGGCGGGCGCGCAGGCGCGGGGTCGTCGCGTCGGGGTAGCGGTTGAACGACACCGCCGCCTGCACCGCCTGCACGACACCGGGCAGGGGCTCGAACGGGTTCTCGTTGCTCGACAGCTTGAAGGCCTCGGCCCCGGCCTGCTTCCCCTGCCGGTAGGGCGGGAGCGCGGCGATCTCGGGACGGACACGGACGGGAAGATCGGTCACGCGACGAGTCTACGAGGACGCGCCGTGACAGCGTCGGCGGGGCATGACACACTGAGCGCACCATGCGCTTTCTCATCCGCGTCGTCGTCAACGCTTTCGCCATCTGGGTCGTCACCCTCATCCCCGCGCTCGGCACGACGGTGATCCCGTTCGCCCCCGGCGAGACGGCGCAGCTCGTCATCAGCCTGCTGGTGGTCGCGGCCGTGTTCGCCCTCGTCAACACGATCATCGGCACGGTCATCAAGGTCGTCGCGTTCCCGCTCTACATCCTGACGCTCGGCCTCATCTCCCTCCTGATCAACGGCTTGCTTTTGGTCATCACGGCGTGGTTCACGCAGTGGTGGGGTTGGGGGCTGCGGGTCGAGGACCTGTGGCACGGCATCCTCGCCGCCCTCGTGATCTCCCTCATCAACTGGATCTTCAGCGTCATCCTGCGCCCTCAGTCGAAGCGGAACTAGGGGTCGACGACGTACCGAGCGGGAAGCTCGGCACGCCCGGTACCCGCGGCACACCCGGCACACCGAGCCCGTCCGGGTGAGGGGCCGGCGGATCCGGCAGAACCCGTTCGGCGCTGTACTCGAACACCTCGACGCCGACCGCGGTGTCGAGCTCGTCGAACTTCTCGTAGACGGCATCCATGCGAGGGTCGCCCGACGCGTCGAGCATCTCGGCGGTCTCCCGATACTTCTCCAGCATGTGCGGCGCCGCGAAACCGTCGCCGAACATCTCCGTGAACACGGTGCCGGGCGTCTCGCGCGACACGACGATGCTGCCGGGTGCGCCCGATCCCGCGGCGAAACCGCCGTTGGAGAGCGCCGAGAAGGGATCGTCGCCGTGGCGCAGCGCGACGTTCAGCGTGTCGGGACCGACATCGGCCTGCACCGGGCCGCCGATCGTGACCATGACGTCGGATTCGTACGGGCCGGACACGACGAGGTGCGACACACCCGCGCCGCCCTGCGAATACCCCACCGGGTTCACGACGTCACCCGGCTGCGCCCCGGCATCTTCGAGGGCCGCGCGGATCGCGGCCTGCGACGCCGACTGCCGCCCGAACTGGTTGTCGAGGTTCGACTGCCAGTCCCACGCCTCCTTCTCGTCGTCACCCCCCACCGTGCCCGAGACGTAGACCACGAACTGTCGCGACCCGTCGGGCATCGCGTACCGTTCGACCCGCACGCGCGTGTCGCTGCCGGAGGGCACCCGGTCGACGAGGTCGGTCATCTTGGTCGGCGCGGTGCCGCTCGTCGTCGAGGTGCGCGTCACCGTCACCGGCACGGGCGGCCCCTGCAGCTTGTCGTCGCGCGTGATCACCCCGAGGCCGGTGAGCTTCGTGCCCGTGATCCCGCCGACGAGGCCGAGAAGACCCGCCGCCATCGCCGCGGACCACTGCTCGTCGGGGAGCGCTCCATCGAGCACCTGCAGGCCCGGCAGGATCGATTCCAGGCCGTACTGGCGCCCCAAGGCATCCACGTCGTGCTCCCAACTGCGCTTCGCCTCCTTCGCCACGCGCCCTGCGAGCTCGGGGTTCGACGCCAGGAGATCGCCGATCTGGGCGCGGATGCGCTGCGCACTGATCTCGTCGCCGGATGCCGCGGCCACGAGCGCCTGCGCGCGCAGCTCGACGATCTCGTACGTGTCGGCCATCGTGTCGAGGTCGGTGGCGAGCCGGCTCGCGCGCTCACCCGCCTCGGCTGCCGCGCCCGTGGGAGGTGCCGACCACACCTCCCGCTGCCGGAGGATCGCACCCGCACGCGCGAGGTCTGCGGCCACCCCCTCGCACCCCGTCATGAGCGCGCGGAGGTCTGTGGCCGCAGCGCGGAGCGTCACGGTGTCGACGGCGACGATTCCGCCGCTGCGGATGTCGAGTTCGTCCTCGTTGCCCATGATCACACCCGCGCCTTCGTACGCCAGGCCAGCTCGTCCTGCGCGAGCGCCACATCACCGTCGACGACGGAGATGAGCCGCCCGAGCGCGCGCAGACGCTCGACGAGCTCCGCGACGCCGACGCGATAGGCGTCGGTCGCGCGTGACTGCCAGTTGGTCGCGTCGGCGAGGGCATCGGCCCGGTTGCCCAGCGCGAGCGTGTCGGAGGCCGCGTCGCGCAGCAGCCGCCGGGCCGTCGCGAACGCCTCGAGGGCGAGGGAGTCGGTGTAGGGGTCCATGCGTCGACCCTGCACACTGTCGGCCGCGCGTGGAGCGGCGGATGCCGGATCGGTGGACAACCTCGCGAAACGGTCACCTGGGGAGGAGCCGATGACGGGCGCGGCACCGCGGCATCCCTTCGCCTGTTCCGCCGTCTTCCGCCCGCTCTTCCGTGCGGCCGCCGTCCTCGCCACAATGAGGGGATGCCCGATCGTGTCGCGCCGTTCCGCGTCGCCTTCGTGTGCACGGGGAACATCTGCCGGTCGCCGATGGCCGAGGTCGTCTTCCGCGGCTTCGCGGAGCGCGCGGGCCTCTCCGACCACGTCGCCGTGACGAGCTCGGGAACGGGCGACTGGCACGTCGGCGAGCGCGCCGACGCGCGCACCGTCGAGGCGCTCCGCCGCCGCGGCTACGACGGCACCGCCCACCGCGCGCGGCAGTTCTCCCTCGACGACTTCGATCGCAACGACCTGATCGTGCCGCTCGACCGGTCGCACGAGCGGATCCTCTCCAGCTGGGCGCGCACGCCCGACGACGCCGACAAGCTCGCGCTGCTGCTGTCGTTCGACGAATCCGCCGGCGGCGTCCTCGACGTGCCCGACCCCTACTACGCGGGCCCCGAAATGTTCGACGACGTGCTCGGTATGATCGAAAGCGCGAGCCGGGCGCTCTTCCGGCAGCTGGAACCCGCGATCCGTCCCACGTCCTGAGCGCCCGATGTCCCCGATCGGAGCATCCCCGTGCCTTCCTCCCTGCCCCCGCAGCCCCTGAGCCCCCTCGACGGACGGTACCGCGCCGCCGTCTCGGGGCTCGCCGACTACCTCTCCGAGGCGGGCCTGAACCGCGCCCGCGTCGAGGTGGAGGTCGAGTGGATCATCACGCTCACCGATCGCGGCCTCTTCGGCGCGACACCGCTGACGGATGCCGAGAAGGACAGCCTCCGCGCTCTCTACCGCGACTTCGGCCAGGCCGAGATCGACTGGCTCGCCGAGAAGGAGGCGGTCACCCGCCACGACGTGAAGGCCGTCGAGTACCTCGTCCGCGACCGGCTGTCGTCGCTGGGACTGGATGCCGTCGCCGAGCTCACCCACTTCGCGTGCACGAGCGAGGACATCAACTCCGCCTCGTACGCCCTGACCGTCAAGCGCGCCGTCGAGAACGTCTGGCTGCCGAAGTTCCGCTCGGTCATCTCGGCGATCGCGGACCTGGCCCGCGAGCACCGCGACGCCGCGATGCTCTCGCGCACCCACGGCCAGCCCGCGACCCCGTCGACGATGGGCAAGGAGCTCGCCGTCTTCGCGTGGCGTCTCGACCGCGTCGCGCAGCAGATCGAGAGCGGCGACTACTTCGCGAAGTTCTCGGGCGCCACCGGAACCTGGTCGGCACACCTCGCCGCCGCGCCCGACGTCGACTGGCCGGAGCTCTCCCGGGAGTTCATCGAAGGTCTCGGCATCCACTTCAACGTCCTGACGACCCAGATCGAGTCGCACGACTGGCAGGTGGAGCTCTACGACCGCGTGAAGCACGCGGGCGGCATCCTGCACAATCTCGCGACGGATGTCTGGACGTACATCTCGCTCGGGTTCTTCGCCCAGATCCCCGTCGCCGGCGCGACCGGCTCGTCGACGATGCCACACAAGATCAACCCGATCCGGTTCGAGAACGCCGAGGCGAACTTCGAGATCTCAGCCGGGCTGTTCACGACGCTCGCGGCGACCCTGGTCACCAGCCGCATGCAGCGCGACCTCACCGACTCGACGACCCAGCGGAACATCGGCGTCGCGTTCGGGCATTCGCTCCTCGCCCTCGACAACCTGGGGCGCGGCCTGCAGGAGATCCTCCTCGCCCGCGACGTGCTGCTGGCCGACCTCGACGCCAACTGGGAGGTGCTCGCCGAGGCGATCCAGACCGTCGTCCGCGCCGAGATCGTCGCGGGGCGCTCGCAGATCACCGACCCGTACGCGCTCCTCAAGGACCTCACGCGCGGACGCCGCGTCGGGCAGGCGGAGCTCGTGGAGTTCGTCGAGGGGCTCGACATCGGTGCGGATGCCAAGGCGCGGCTCGTCGCGTTGACACCCGCGACCTACACGGGTCTCGCCGACCCGCTCGTCGACGAGGTGTAGTCCCGCCCGGAGTCGTCACCTGCCGGCAACCCGCGGTCCACTCGCCGTTGCGCAGGCGCCGGTTGCCTGGTCCGGAGGCGTTCGACACCCCGTCGACGCCGCTTCGGACAGAGGAGACCTCCACTCATGGCACTTCACCCCCCGCGCCGCCGACGCACGGTCGTCGCCGCCGCCGCCGGTGCGGCCGCACTCACCCTGTCGTTCGCCGTCGGCGCCGTGCCTGCGCTCGCGGCCGACACGACGGACGACATCACCCAGAACGGTGGCGCCACCCGCAACGACGGCGACATGACCCAGGCGCTGCGCGACTCGATCGTCGACGGACCGGCCAAGAACGTCATCCTGCTCATCGGCGACGGCATGGGCGACTCGGAGATCACGGTCGCCCGCAACTACGCCGAGGGCGCGGCGGGCCGCTTCGCCGGCATCGACGCCCTGCCCCTCACCGGTCAGTACACGACGTTCTCGGTGCACGAGGACGGCACTCCCGACTACGCATCGGAGTCGGCGTCGACCGCGAGCGCCTGGTCGACGGGCACCAAGACGGTCGATGGGCGGCTCAGCGTCGATGTGAACAAGAAGCCTCAGGCCACGCTGCTGGAGATCGCCAAGGCGAACGGACTGAAGACCGGGAACGTCTCGACGGCCGAGATCCAGGACGCGACGCCCGGCGCGCAGATCTCGCACATCTCCAAGCGCGGCTGCTACGGCCCCGACAAGACCTCGACCGACTGCGCGTCGGAGGCGCTGGAGAACGGCGGCCTCGGCTCGATCAGCGAGCAGCTGCTCAACGTGCGCCCCGACGTCGTCCTCGGCGGCGGCTCGGCGAGCTTCACCCAGAAGGCGAAGGCGGGGCCCTGGAAGGATCAGACCCTGTTCCAGCAGGCGAGCGCCCGCGGGTACCAGGTGGTCTCCGACCTCGCGGGTCTCGACGCGGTCACCCGCGCCGACGCCGACGCCCCCGTCCTGGGTCTGTTCACGCCCGGCAACTTCCCCACCCGCTGGGTGGGCCCCGCCGCGACCGACCTGCCCGCGGGCGGCGCGCTTCCGGCCGCCGCGCCGTGCACCGAGAACCCCGAGCGCCTCGCGAGCGGTCTGTCGCTCGCCGCGCTGACCGAAAAGGCGATCGGCCTGCTCGATGGCGACCGCGGATTCTTCCTGCAGGTCGAGGGTGCGAGCATCGACAAGCGCGACCACGCCGCCGATGCGTGCGGTCAGATCGGTGAGACGGTCGACCTCGACGAAGCGGTGCAGGTCGCGCTCGCTTTCGCGAAGGCGGACAAGAACACGCTGGTCGTCGTGACCGCCGACCACGCGCACACGAGCCAGATCGTGGGCGAGGCGATTCCCGGGCTGAACACCCACCTCCTCACCCTCGAGGGACAGGAGATGATCGTCGCGTACGGCACGTCACCCGCGGGCGGCTCGCAGCAGCACACCGGAGCGCAGGTGCGCATCGCCGGGTACGGCCCGGGAGCTGCGAACGTCGTGGGCCTGACCGACCAGACCGACCTGTTCTTCACCGCCTCGCGCGGGTGGAACCGCGACCTCGCGGCGCTGTCGCGCGGCGCCACCGGCTCGGCGCCCGCCGCCGTGAAGCCGGGTGCGCAGTTCGACGTCACGGTCTCGGGTCTCGCCGCCGACTGGCAGGCGACGGGCGTGGTCGCCTCCGACCCCGTCGACCTCGGTCAGACCGACGTGCGCTCGGGCGTCGCGACCTACCGGGTGACCGCACCCGAAGAACCCGGCGACCACACCGTGACGGTCACGGGCGTGCAGACCGGCACCCGCGTCGTGGTCCCGTTCCGGGTCGACGCGGCGGCTCCGGTCGACCCGGCGCCGTCTCCGTCGGCGTCCGAGTCGGCGGGTGCGGTCCCCGGCGCGGGCGGTGGCTCAGACGCTGCGGGGACCTCGGGCGGCGGCCCGCTCGCGGTCACCGGCGGCACCGTGCCCGTGACGCTCGCGGGCCTCGCGCTCGCGCTCGTCGCCGTCGGCGGCTACCTGGTGCTGCGCCGACGGCGCCTGCAGCTGCTCGGCAGCTGACCCCGACGCGCAGCTCAGGAGCGAGAGTCGTCGGATGCCGCGGCATCCGGCGACTCTCCGCCGTTTTCCGACTCGGGCAACAGCACGGCCCGGTCGACGGGCTTCGCGACCTGAGCGGGATCTACGGCGAGCATGAGGAGCGCGATGATGACGAGCGTCGCGATGAACGCGATACCGGCGACGATGAGCGACACGATGACGACCTGCATACGCTGATCGCCGCTCAGGTCTTGGAAGAATCCCATCGACACGAGGGTGATGATGCCCGCGAACAGCGCGGCGGCGAATGCGAAGCCGAGCAGCTGCACGGGCTTCATGAGGTCGCGGCGGGTGGGCGCGCGACCGGCATCCTCGCTCTGCGGGTCGGACGGGTGGTGCTCGGTCATGCGGCCTCTCCTGCGCGCGGTGCGTCGGCCGCGTGCTCGTCGATCGGTGCTCCGCCGCGTGCCGTCACATCGGTCGACGTCACCTCGCGCCGCGGTGAGAAGCCGGCGATGCCGAGGAACACGGCGACGATCGCGGCGTACCCGCCGAACAGGCCCACTCCGATCGTGATGCCGGTGAGCGTGAAGGGCTCGGGTCCCGCCTCGCGGATGACGTACTCGAGGCTGTAGGCGGGGTTCACGACGAGCAGCGCGACGGCGAGCGCGAGCGTGATCGCACCGATGAGGATCGCGTCGCGTGCGGCGGGGTCGCCGGTGCGGCGCGCGCGGATGCCGGCGATCAGCTCGATCAGGCCGGTGACCGCCGCCCAGGCGATGACGAGCACGAAGAACGTCGTCGTGGTGCGCAGCGGCGGGATGCCGGATATCATGCCCGCGACGAGGTTCACGACGCCGAGAAGGATCACGACGCCGCGCGAGTCCGCCGGGTAGACGAGCCAGGCCGCGGCGAAGAAGACGATCGCGCTGGCGATGGCGTAGCCGCTGAAGACCGCGAGCCCGACCGCCGCGGAGTGATCGGCGGTGAACGTGATCATGATCGCCGCGACCGCCGCGAGGAAGGCGCGCGCGAGCTGCACATGCCGCACCTCGAAGGTGCGCGACGTCGCATCGGTCACGTGGGGGCTCATCCGGTCAGACGGAACGGGAACCCCTCCAGTCTAGGCGCCATCGCGGAGGGTGCCCTGCGGTACGTCAGCCGGCGGCGCGGGCGACGAGGGTGCGGAGCTCTGCCTTCACGGCATCCGTCACCTCGACGACGGCGAAGGAGGTCGCCCACATCGCCCCGTCGTCGAGGTGCGCCTCCTCCTGGAAGCCCACCGTGCCGTAGCGCGTGTCGAACTTGGATGCCGGCTGGTAGAACACCACGACCTTGCCGTCGCCGTCGGCGTACGACGGGAAGCCGTACCAGGTCTTGGGCGCGAGCTGCGGGGCGACCTCGGTCACGATCTGGTGGAGCGCGACCGCGACCTCCTTGTCGACGCCGTCGAGCGCATCGATCGCCGCGATGCACGCCTCGAGCTCCTTCGCGGTCTTCGCCGCGCCCTTCAGCCCCTTGCTCGCGCGCAGCTCGTCGGCGCGCTGGCGCATCGCGGCGCGTTCGTCGTCGCTGAACCCGCTCTTCGTGTCGGCCATGTCAGTCCTCTCCCTCGACCTCTTCACCGCCCGCGGCGCGGATCGCCGCCACGGCGCGCAGGACCGCCACAGACCGCTCCTGGTCGGGCGCCGCGTCCTCGCCGCCCGAGACAAGCGCCGCGAAACGCGCCACCTCGTAGATCATGTTGTTTTCGGCTGCGACCACCGGATGCTCGGTACGCGTGCCGTCGCGCAGCGTGACGACGATCATCCGGGGCGCCGTGATCTCGTCGATCTCGATCGTGCCCCGCTCGCCCTGGATCTCGTTCGGCCGGTGCGAGAAACCGATCTTCGAGAACGACACCTGCACGACGTGACCCGGGTAGCGGAGCACCGCGGCTCCTGCGCCGTCGACGCCGGTCGCCACGCCGACGAGCTCGCCCGTCACCGCGTCCGGCGCGCCGAAGAGCTCCACGGCGGCGCTCAGCGGGTACACCCCGAGGTCGTACAGGGCACCGCCCGCGAGTGCCGGGTCGAAGATGTTCGGCGTCTCCCCGCGCAGCACGAGGTCGTAGCGTGCCGAGTACTGCGCCTGACCGAACGACGCGAGCCGTACCGGCGCGATCTCGGGCAGGAGCTCCGCGACGGTCGCGAGCCCGGGGTCGTACGCGTTCCGCATCGCCTCGAGCACCACCACGCCGCGCTCCTGCGCCGCCGCGACGAGCTCCTCGAACTCCGCCGCCGTCGGCGTGGCGGGCTTCTCGATCAGCACGTGCACACCGGCCGCGATCGCCGCCCGCGCCTGCGCCGCGTGCGCGCCGTTCGGAGACCCGACGTAGACGGCGTCGATGTCGCCCGAGGCGAGCAGGGCGTCGAGGTCGTCGGCGGAGCTCGGGATGCCGAGGCGCTCCGCGAACGCCCGCCCGCGCTCCGCGTCGCGGGAGAAGACGACGTCGATGCGGATGCCGGGCACGTGCGCCACGGCATCCGCGAACCGCTCGGTGATGGTGCTGGTGCCGATCGTCGCGAGTCTGATCACGCGGCTCAGCCTAGGCCGCGGCCGTGCCGCGCGGGGCCTGCTCGTCCGTGCGCTGCCCGGTGCGTTCGGTGCGTTCGGTGCGCTCGGTGCGCTCGGTGCGCCGCGCGTAGGCGGCGGCGCTGCGGCTCGAGAGCGCGAGCAGGATGAGCGTGTCGACGGCGACCGCGACCATCGCCCCCTCGGAGTCGAACGATCCGCCGTTCGCGAGCCACACCCCGAACGCGACCGCGATGTCGACGACCGCGATCACCATCACGAGGACCCGGGCCGCGTTCCGCCCCCCGAAGATCAACACGGCGAGAATCAGCTCGACGGCGGCCACGACGACCGTCGCGGTGACGAGGCCGCCGTTCGAGGACGACGCCGCGCCGCCGAACGTCGATCCCAACGCTCCGGTGATCGCGTCGATCACCGTGCCGGCGTCGCCGAGAGTGCCGTCCCAGCCACGGAAGACGCCGAGCGCCGCGAGCACCCCGACGAGCGCGCGCGTGAGGAGCAGGGCCGCGCCGGCCACGATCGTCACCGGTCGGTGCATTCCGGGGTCGTACGGCGTCGGCGCGAGAAGGGTCTCGGCCCCTTCGGCCGCGGACCGTTTCTCGGGGAGCCGGTCAGGATCGGCGGGGGCACCGCCCGACAGGACGGATGCCGCGGAGACGGATGCCCCGGCGGCCTGCGCGGAGCCGGCGGCCTGCGCGGTCCCGGCATCCTGCGCGGTCCCGGCATCCCGGCCCGCCACCCCTTCACCCAGGTGCACGATCGGGAGCGCCCCGTCGGTGCGTACGGAGTCGCCGCCGCCGTTGCGCGTGTGGTAGCCCGTCGAGAAGTTCTCGACGACCTCGACGCGCGGCGGCGTGCTCGAGGAGGCGAGCGTCGCGAGCACGTGGTCGCGCTCGATGTCGATGTCGGCGTCGATCTTGTGCGTCACCTGCAGCGTGAACAGCGACAGTCCGACCGAGCGGTCGAAGCTCGCCGTCGCCACCCAGTCGACCTGCGCGCCGCCGGGGAGGAACCATCCGTCCGGGCACCGCCAGAAGCGCACGTGGTGGCGCTGCGAGGGGTTGCCGTCGACCTGCTGCTCGAACGCGATGTCCTGCTCGCGCCCGAAGAGGAAGAGCGAACTCACCGGCGCCGTCGGGTATGACCGGCGGCGCACGGCGGCGTTCACGATCCGAACGCTCGAGCGGAAGCTCACGGGGTCGGCGATGCTCCACCCGGCATCCGTCATCGCGCGCTCGAGCGCGGGCCGGTCGCCGATCGCGGCGAGGTTCACCGGGTCGCCGAGCAGTCCGTCGCTCGTCCGCGCCCGGCCGATGAAGTAGTCGGGCACATAGATCGCGGTCAGGATGCGGTGCAGCCGCGGGAGCGTCAGATACGCGAGCGCCAGCCAGAACAGGATCGCGATGGCGATGCCCCACCAGCCGACGTCGAACGTCTGCGTGAACCCGATGACCGCGAGCCACACGGAGGCGGCTCCGGCGAAGACGAAGAAGAAGCCGTCGAAGGCCGCGCCCACCGAGTCGCGCCGGGTCTCCCCGGCCGCACGACTGGGGGCCGCCACGGGATTCAGCCCTCGGCGAGGAACGCGAGGGCCGCCTCGCGGAAGACGCGCGATCCGGGGGCGTTGAAGTGGTGTCGCCCGGGGATCTCGACGAACCGGCCCTCGGGGCACGCGGCGGCGAGCGCCCTGGAGCCTTCGATCACGGCATCCTCCGTACCGGTCGCGAACATCACGGGCTGGGTGGGAGCGTGTGCGGGGTCGGGATCCATCGTCTCGGAGGCCCGCATGCCGAGCGCGATCGCGAGGAGCGCGCGCAGGTCGTTGCCCGGCACGCGTTCGGTGAGCGCGATGTAGTTCTGCGTCACCGGATCGGTCACGGGCGTCCCGTCCTCGACGTAGGCGCGCACCTGATCGATGTCGAGGCGCGCGAGCGGGATGCCGTCGGGCACACCGCCGAGCACGGCGCGCGGGATCCGGTCGGAGATGTCCTGAACGACCTCCCAGCCGACGCGCGCACCCAGCGAATAGCCGACGTAGAACGCCTCGTCGACGAGGTACGTGTCGAGCACCGTTTCGACGTCGGCGGCGAGCTGGCGTAGGTCGTAGTCGCCCGGTTCGTGCGGCTTGTCGCTCGCACCGTGGCCGCGCTGATCGAGGCCGATCACGCGATAGCCGGCGCGAAGGAGGTCGCGCACCCAGCCGGTCGCCACCCAGTTGTCCTTCGTGCTCGAGGCGAACCCGTGGACGACCACCACGACGGGCGCGTCGAGTTCTCCCCAGGAGTAGGTGGCGATGCGGAGCCCGTCGCCGACCATGATGAACTGCGGCGCGGGCATCTCGGTGAGCTGCGGGATGGCGCCGGGAGCGTGCTCAATCGATGACACGGATCTCCTTCCAGAAAGCGACGTACCCGGAGAAGTCCTTTCCGACGCGCTCTATTCCCGACGCGTACGGGTGCGGGTAGCTCCATGCGCGGTCGGGCAGCTCCGTGCCGTCGATCTGCAGGGTGAAGTACTGGCACTCGCCCTTCCACGGGCAGGTGTAGGGCGTGGGGCTCTCGGTGAGGTACGCGGTGTTCACGCTCGACGGCGGGAAGTACCAGTTGCCCTCGATGGAGATGAGGTCCTCGCGCGGCGCCTCGGCGATCACGGTGTCCTCGAACACGGCCTTCATGTCGACCTCCTCGCTCCGGCGCACGGGCGGCGCGGGGCGAGGCCCACGCTACTCTGCGCGGGTGAGCTTGCGGGCGCTCTTCCGCGCCGCGCGCTCTCCCCTCCGCGCGGCGCGCCCCTTCCGGCGTACGACCGGAATGGGCGCGGTGACGACGGCATCCACCACCATCGATCCGTCGGTCGGCCCGATCACGGGGATCGCCATCGTCGGGGTCGCCTGCACCGGATCGACCGGAAGGCGCGCGAGGCGACGGTCGGCGGCGACGTATGCCGGAATGAGAATGAGACACGCGCCGACCCACGCGAGGGGATTCGACCACACCACGCCCTCGAACCCGAACAGGTGGCCGAGGAGGATCGCCGCGGTCACGCGCATGACGAGCTCGACGACGCCCGTGACGGTCGGGATGACGGCGTTGCCGAGCCCCTGCAGCGTGCCGCGGAGGACGAAGAGGACAGCGAGCGCTGGGTAGGTGACGCCGTTCACCAGCAGCATGAGCGCGGCGAGCGCGACCACCCGATCGGACCCGTCGCCGACGAACAGCCGCACCAGCGACGAGCCGAACGCGATGAGCAGGGCGCCGAGGACCAGCGCCGCGATGATGGCCATCCCGAGCGCCTGGCGCACGCCGCGGCGGATGCGGTCGGGGCGGCGCCCGCCGAGGTTCTGCGCCGCGTACATCGACGCGGCGAGGCCGATCGACTGGAGCAGCGCGACCGCGAGACCGTCGACCCGCGACGCCGTCGTGTAGGCGGCGACCGCGTCGGCGCCGAGGTTGTTGAGGGCGACCTGCACCGTGAGGGTGCCGATCGCGATGATGGATGCCTGGAACCCCATCGGCAGACCGAGACGCAGATGCGCCGCCAGGTCGGCACGGGTCACCCGCCAGTCGAAGCGCCCGACGTGCAGCACCGGCACGCGGCGACGGACGAACTCGAGGCACAGGATGACCGAGATCGCCTGCGAGACGACGGTCGCGAGCGCGGCGCCGGCGACGCCCCATCCGAGGGGTCCGACCATGATGATGACGAGCGCGACGTTGATGCCGCAGGCGATCGTGAGGAAGACGAGGGGCGTCCGCGAATCGCCGATCGCGCGGATGATCGCCGCGAGGTAGTTGAACGCGACCATCGCGCCCGCGCCGAGGAAGCTGATCTGTGCGAACACGGTCGCATTCTCGAGAAGCTCGGGCGGCGTCTGCAGGAGCATGAGCGCGGCACCGGCGAGCGGCGGGGCGAGCACCGTGAGGACGACGGTCGTCGCGGCCGAGAGGATCGTGCCCGATGCCACCGAGCGGCGCACCGCGGTGAAGTCCTGCGCACCGAACGCCTGCGCCGTCGGGATCGCGAATCCGCTCGTCATGCCCCACGTGAAGCCGAGGAGCAGGAACAGCAGCGCGCCGGTCGCGCCGACCGCGGCGAGCGCGTCGACGCCGAGGTGGCGCCCGACGACGATCGCGTCGACCACCTGGTACAGCTGCTGGACGACGTTGCCGATCAGCAGCGGCACCGAGAACGCAAGGATGACGCGCCACGGGCTGCCGGTGGTGAGGATGCGGGTCATGACGGAGCGACCGGATTTCGAGACGGGAGCGAGGGGGCGAGCGGCGGAGAATGCCGAAGGACGCCTCGACGAGGCGCCCGGACTCCTAGATTATCGAATCGATTCGAGGACGGCAAGTCCGAATCAGCCCGAATACCGGCCCCGATTGCGCAGGGGGTCGCCCGCGCGACGGGTCAGCGACTCCCGGCGGCGGGTCGGGCGGCGTCGGCATCCGCGTCGGCATGCGTGTCCGTGTCGACGATGGGGATGGACTGCGTGAAGGCGGCGGCGCGCTCCTCCGCTTCGGCGCTGCCGGTGAACAGACCCACCGGCTCGGTGATGGGCTCGTCCGGAAGGATGTCGTCGACCGCGGCATCCGCCGACTCCGTCATCATCACGCGCTGCGTCGGGATCGCGTCCGGCGCCACCCGCTGCACCCACGCGACCATCGCCTCGCGCACCACGCACCGCAGGTCGAAGAGGGTCGGCGCGTCCTTCGCCGTCACGAGGATGCGGATGCGGACGTACCCACCCACCGCGTCGGTCACCTGCAGCACGTTCGCGCGGCCGTCGTAGAGGTCGGTCGATGCGAGCACCTCTTCGAGGTGTGCGCGCATCCGCGCCGGCGACACCCGCCAGTCGACGTCGAGTTCGACCGATCCGAGCAGTTCGCTGCCCCGCCGGGTCCAGTTCTGGAAGGGCTGCGTCGTGAAGTACGTGCACGGCAGCACGAGGCGGCGGTCGTCCCACAGATCGACGACGACATAGCTGAGGGTGATCTCGCCGATCCGGCCCCACTCGCCTTCGACGACCACGACATCGTCGACGCGCAGCGCATCGCTGAAGGCGATCTGCACGCCCGCGAACACGTTCGCGAGCACCGACTGCGCCGCGAGGCCCGCCACGATCGAGGCGATGCCCGCCGAGGCGAGCAGGCTCGCCCCGAACGTCCGCACCGCGGGGAAGGTCAGTAGGATCGCGCCGATCGCGATGACCACGATCACGGCGATCGCGAGGCGGCGGACGATGAGGGTCTGCGTGCGCACCTTCCGCGCCACCCGATTGTCGGGGACGTCGATGCGGTAGCGCCCGAGGGTGAGATCGGTCGCGAAGGCCACGAGGCCGCTCAGCAGCCACGCCGATCCGAGGATCAGCAGGATCGTGAAGACATGGTCGAGGACATCCCGGTCGCCCTCCCCGGCGAACGGGAAGGCGATCGCGAACGACATCCACAGGGCGATCACGAGCACGACGACACGGAACGGTCGTCGCACGTTCCGTACGAGCGACTGCGGCCAGGCCTGCCGACGCGCCAGGAGGCGCACGGCCAGGGCGACGAGCGCGGTGAGTGCGACCGCGGCGACGACCGCGACAGCGAAGGCGATGGCGAAGCGGATCCAGGTGTCCTGCATGTTCCTCCTCGGGCGGTGGGGGTGGGTGGGGCGAGTGCTCCACGTTAGGCGGTGCACCTGTGACGCCAGCGACCGCGCCCGGTGCGCGGGTGGACGGGCGGTACTGTTGGACGCATGTCCGTGGGTCTTCTCGCCGTCGTCGACGACATCCTCAGCGCCGCTCTCAAGGCCTCGGCCAAGTCGGCCGGTGTCGTCATCGACGACGCCGCCGTCACGCCGCAGTACGTGCAGGGCCTCAGCCCGGCGCGGGAGCTGCCGGTGGTCGGGCGCATCGCGCTCGGGTCGCTCGCGAACAAGTTCCTCGTCATCATCCCGATCGCGATGCTGCTGACCGCCTTCGCCCCGTGGGTGCTGCCGTGGCTCCTGATCGTCGGCGGCTCGTACCTGTGCTTCGAGGGCGCCGAGAAGGTGCTCGAGTGGTTCGGCTTCCACCACGGCGGCCACGACGAGGGGGCGCGCGACGAGAAGCGCCTCGTCGCGGGAGCCGTCCGCACCGACCTCATCCTCTCGACCGAGATCATGCTGATCGGTCTGTCGAACATCGACGCCGATCTCAACTTCTGGACGCGCCTGGCCGTCCTCGCCCTCATCGCCCTCGCGATGACCGCGCTCGTGTACGGCGCCGTGGCGCTGCTCGTCAAGCTCGACGACATCGGGCTGAAGATGGCGAAGAGCTCGTCGGAGCGCGTCCGGCACACGGGCACCCGCATCGTCCGGTCGATGCCCGCGGTCTTCCGCACCATCTCGATCATCGGAACCATCGCGATGCTCTGGGTCGGAGGCCATCTCGTCATCGCCAACCTCGCCGAGGTCGGCTGGCACGCGCCCCTCGATGTGCTGCACGCCGTGGAGCACGTCCTCGAGCCCGCCGGCCCCGTCGTCGTCTGGCTGGGTGACACGCTCCTCTCCGCGATCGCGGGCCTGGCCATCGGCCTCGTGATCGTCGGGATCGTGCTCGTCATCGGCAAGGCCTTCGGCAAGAACCTGAGCTTCAGCGAGGGCCACGCCGCGGTGGATGCCGCGGCCACGAGCGAGCGTTGACGGCGCGCCTCAGGGCGCGATCGTGACCTCGAGGCCGCCGTCGGCGGCAGGCGAGACGCGGATGCCGGAGGCATCCGGCACGACCCAGGTCGCTCCGTCGGGGGCATCCGCCGCGGCCTCCGCCGCAGCACCGACGCCGATCACGCGCATGCCCGCCGCAAGCCCCGCCGCGATGCCGTTCGGCGAGTCCTCGACGACGATGCAGTCCGCCGGATCGACGCCGAGCAGGCCCGCCGCGGCGACGAAGCCCTCCGGGTCGGGCTTGGAGCGGGCGACGTCCTCGGCGGTGACGGTGGTCTGAGGCATCCGCAGCCCCGCCGCGCCCATGCGTGCGGCCGCCAGCTCGCGCGTCGCGGAGGTGACGAGCGCATGTGGGAGATGCTCGAGGTCCTCGAGCAGGGCGGACGCGCCGTCGATCGCGACGACGCCCTCGGTCTGGGCGGTCTCGGCGGCGAGGAGCTCGCGGTTCTCGGCGACGTTCACCTCGTGCGGGCGGTCGGGGAGCAGCATCGCCATCGAGTCCTGACCCTGCCGCCCGTGAATGATCGCGAGCGTGCGCTCCGGGTCGACGTCGTGCGCGAGCGACCACTCGGTCCAGAGGCGCTCGACGACGGCGTGCGAGTCGACGAGGGTGCCGTCCATGTCGAGGAGGAGAGCGGCGGCGTGCGTCGTGACGCCTTCCGCGGCGGCCGTCGTCGGAACGGCGGTGCCGGTGACGGATGCCGGTACGCGCAGCGCCGCCCACCCGCCGCCGAGCGGCGGCACGTGCCAGCCGGCGCGGAGCGCGCCGTCCGGCTCGCCGCCGTCCGGCTCGCGGACGACGATGACACGGTGCGGTGACGTCGTGTCGACGACGTGGACGAGCACCGACCCGTCGGAGCGTTCCTCGCCGCGCGTCGCGAGGGTCAGGTGGGTCGCGGCGTTCGTGTCGCAGGAGTTTTCGCTCGCGGGGCGGCCGCCATGGCCGTCTGAGGCCTCCGGAGCCCGATTCTCCTGCGAGCCGAACACCGTCTCGCGCCACTCGCTGCCGACGGCGAACTCCCCGACGCCGGGAAGGGTCAGCACCCACCCGTCGCTGTCGTCGACCAGGACGAGACCCTCCGTGTCGAGCGGGACGCCGTCGTAGATCACGAGCGTCTCGCGGGCGTCCCACGTGTCGCGCGGTTCCCCCAGCGACGCGGGGCTCTCCGGGCCGGCGCCGCCGGCGGCATCGGCGATCTCGACCGCCTCGACGAACGCCCAGAACGCGCGGAGCGTCGCCTGCGTGTCGAAGGTCGCGCCCTGGTAGGCGATGACGAGGCCCTGCTCGGGAAGTACGAGGCCGAACTGCCCCGCCGCGCCGTCGAGGCGGAAGCCGTGCCGGCCGCGCCACACCTGGTAGCCGTAGCCGAGCGACCAGTCGCCCACCTCGCCCTCGGCCGCGGCCGGGCCGTCGAACACCGCGGTGTCTGACCAGGGGCGGCTGAGCTCCTCGACGTACCACGCGGGCACGACCCCTGCGCCGTCGACGACACCGCCGTCGCCGAGCATGATCGCGGTGCGCGCGAGGTCCTCGACCGTGAGGTGGAACCCCGAGGCGCCGTGCTCGATGCCGCCGAAGGGACGCATCCACCGGTCGCCGATCCCGAGCGGGTCGAGCAGGCGCGGGCGGAGATACACCGTCAGCGGGTCGCCGGTGAGGGCGGTCACGATCGCCGAGAGGGCGTGCGTCGCCGGGGAGTTGTACGCGAAGTGCGTCCCCGGCGCGTGCTCGGGTGCGACCGAGAAGAGACGCCGCGGGTCGTCGCCGATCGCGTCGATCTGGGGGCCGCTGTGCCCCGTATTCATCGTGAGGAGGTGCCGCACCGTGATGCCGGCCGGGTCCTCGACCCCGAGAATCGCACCCGCATCGCCGTCGAGCGAGAGCCGCCCCTCGTCGGCGAGGAAGCCGATCGCGAGCGAGGTGAAGGTCTTGGATGCCGAGTACACGAGCGCGGGCCGGTCGAGCCGGTACGGCGCCCACGCCGTCTCGAACGCGACCTCGCCGTGTCGGGCGACGAGCAGGGCGTGGGGGTCGAGCCCCTCCTCCTCGAGGCGGTCGGCAAGGGCGAGGAAGGCCGGGGCCGGGATGCCGAGGTCTTCCGGATCGCGGCGGACGAGCGGACGCGAGGCGAGGCGAGGCATGGATCCACCCTACGGCGAGGGGTCGGGGACGGCGCTCGCGTCGCCCCCGACCCGTGCCACGATGGGACGATGGCAGACGCATCGACCCGGCGGGCCTGGGCGGACGGAACCTGGACGCACCCGCCCGTCTCGGCCCGGGAGGACGGCGACGACCTCGTCGTCGCGGCGGCCGCGTCGAGCGACGCCTGGCGTCACACCGCGTACGGCTTCGTCCACGACAGCGAGCACGCACTCGTCGCACCGTTGGCTGCGGGAACAGCGGCGGAGGTGGAGTTCACCGCCGACTTCTCCGCCCAGTTCGACCAGGCGGGCGTGTTCGTACGCGTCGACGCGCAGCGCTGGGTGAAGGCGGGACTCGAGTATGCGGACGGCGTGCTGGGGGCGGGAGCGGTCGTCACCGACGGGTTCTCCGACTGGTCGGTGGGGGCGGTGCCCGAGTGGCTCGGGGAGCGTGTGCGCGTCCGCGTGAGCCGGACGGGAGACGCCCTCATCGTCCGGGCAGCGGTCGTCGGCGAGCCGCTTCGACTCCTCCGGGTCGCACCGTTCCCGGCATCCCTCACCGCGGCGGCGGGACCGTTCGTCGCCGCACCGACGCGCGGGGGCCTCACCGTGCGCTTCCACGCGTGGCGGACGGGAGCGGCCGATGCCTCCATCCACTAACCGACCGTCGCCGCCGGCCCGCGAGATCCGCGTCTCGGCGGCGGTGATCACCGATGCGGACGGACGGCGTCTGCTCGTGCGCAAGCGCGGGACGACCGCGTTCATGCAGCCGGGCGGTAAGCCCGAGCCGGGCGAGACGGCGGCGCAGACCCTGGTGCGCGAACTGGGCGAAGAGCTCGGTCTGCGCCTCGACGAGAACGACCTCGAGCCGCTCGGCGAGTTCACCGCGTCGGCGGCGAACGAGCCCGGGTTCCTGGTGGTCGCGGACGTCTTCCGCGTCGACATCGGCGCGCAGACGCCCGTGCCGGATGCCGAGATCGCCGAGCTCCGCTGGATCACGCGCGCCGAGGCATCCGAGCTCGAGGTCGCGCCGCTCGCGCGCACCTACTTCCTGCCGGAAGCCTGACCCCGACGGTCGCCGGTCACCACGAGCTCTTGCGGTAATCCTTCAAGAAGACGCCGAACAGGTCCTCGCCTGCCTCGCCGCGGACGATCGGGTCGTAGACGCGCGCCGCGCCGTCCACCAGGTCGAGCGGCGCGTGGAAGCCCTCCTCCGCGAGGCGCACCTTCGTGAAGTGCGGGCGCTCGTCGGTGATCCAGCCCGTGTCGACGGCCGTCATCAGGATGCCGTCGGTCTCGAACATCTCGCGCGCGCTCGTGCGGGTCAGCATGTTGAGCGCCGCCTTCGCCATGTTCGTGTGCGGGTGGCCGGGACCCTTGTAGCCGCGGCCGAAGACGCCCTCCATCGCCGAGACGTTCACGACGTAGGTCCGCCGGGCCGTCGAGGCGGCCATCGCGGGGCGCAGGCGCGAGACGAGCAGGAACGGCGCCGTCATGTTCGCGAGCTGCACCTCGAGCATCTCGAGCGGTTCGACCTGATCGACCGACTGAGTCCAGCTGTTGACGTGGTGCTCGTCGGGAACGAGCCCGCCCGCGTCGATCGCGGTGCCGGCCGCGAGCCGCTCGAGGGACGACGATCCGGCGGCCAGTGCCTCCGAGGTCAGGGCCTCGGCGGTGAGCTGATCCGCGTCGCGCGCCGCCGCCGCGAGGATCGGGTGCGAAGACACCGACTGGGCGAGCGCGAGGGGATGCGCGTCGTTGGTGTGCCCGAAGGTGAGGAGCTCGGGAAGCGGCCCGGTCGGCAGCGGCGCCAGCTCGGCATCCACGAGCGGCTTGTACGCGCCGGCGGAGCGGCGGACGGTCTGGGCGGCGTTGTTGATGAGGATGTCGAGAGGCCCGGCGGCGGCGACCGCGTCGGCGAGGCCGATGACCTGCGCGGGGTCGCGCAGGTCGATGCCGACGACCTTCAGCCGGTGGATCCAGTCGCCCGAGTCGGGCAGTGCCGAGAAGCGCCGTACGGCGTCGCGGGGGAAGCGGGTCGTGATCGTCGTGTGCGCTCCGTCGCGCAGGAGCCGCAGCGCGATGTACATGCCGATCTTCGCGCGGCCGCCGGTCAGCAGCGCCCGGCGCCCGGTGAGGTCGGTGCGCGCGTCGCGCTTCTGGTGGCTCATCGCCGCGCAGTCGGGGCAGAGCTGGTGGTAGAAGGCATCCACCGTCGTGTACAGCTCTTTGCAGATGTAGCACGCGCGCGGCTTGATGAGCTCGCCCGCCGTCGGAGCGGCCGTGCGGGCGGCGAGCGGGATGCCGCGGGTCTCGTCGTCGATCCGGTCGGGCGCCCCGGTCGCGGTCGCGGCGACGACGGCGCGGTCGGCGTCGGCGATGCGCTGGCGCTTGTCCTTGCGGGCCTGGCGCTTGACGTCTTTGTAGAGCTTGCCGGTCGCGCGCCGGAGGGCGATGTAGTCGGGGTCTTCCGGGTCGAGGTCGGCGGCGGCGGCGATGACGCGCAGGGCGATCTCGAGCTCAGCGGGGTCGACGGATCCGGGAGCCGCGGCGGAGGCCTCGGAAGGCGCCTCGGGCGCGGGCGCGGACGGGTTTTCGGGCACAGGAGAGTGTATCGAGGCCACCTGAACGGTAGCCTCGCCGCGTGAGCGATCCCACGACGTTCGTGCTCGATGGCACCCGCATCCAGAGCATCGCGACCTTCTACGATGAGGTGAACCGCGTACTGATGTCGGGGGAGGACTGGACGCTCGGCCCGAGCCTCGACGCCCTCGACGACCTCCTCTACGGCGGATTCGGCGCTCTCGCGGACGTCGAGCACCCCGTCATCGTCGTGCGCGAGTCCGCGCGGGTCCGTGCGGCGCTGGGCGCGACCGCGACGCGGGAGTACTACGCGGAAAAGCTCGCCCACCCGGAGACGTTCCACGTGGAACGCTTCACCACCGCCCTCGCCGAGCTGGATGCCGGGAACGGCCAGACCTACTTCGACCTCGTGCTCGACGTGTTCGCCGGCCACCCCGACGTGCGACTCGTTCTCGACTGAACGCCGCGCACGCGGTTGACTGAGCGCATGCTCGCAGCCTTCATGTATGGTGCCGGCGACGTCCGCGTCGAGACTGCACCCGACCCCGTCATCCAGCACCCGACCGACGCGATCGTGCGGACCGTCCGCTCCTGCATCTGCGGATCCGACCTGCACCCCTACCACTCGCAGAAGGAGGGGACTCGGGGACGCCCGGTCGGGCACGAGCTGATCGCGGTCGTCGAGGAGGTCGGCGCCGACGTGCGGACGCTCCGCCCGGGCGACTTCGTCATCGCGACCTTCGCCTTCCAGGACAACACGTGCGTGTACTGCCGCGAGGGCCTGCAGACCTCCTGCGTCCACGGCGGCTACTACGGGCGCCCCGACACGGGCGGGCTCCAGGCATCCCTCGCCCGCATCCCGTGGGCCGACGGCTCGCTCGTGAAAGTGCCGGACGTCGATCCGGATGCCGCGGATCCCGGGCTTCTCGCGTCGCTTCTGACCCTCTCGGACGTGTACCTCACCGGGTACCACGCCGCGCACGTCGGCGACGTGGGCCCGGGGCGGACCGTCGCGGTGATCGGCGACGGCGCGGTCGGACTGTCGGGGGTGCTCGCGGCGCGCGAGCTCGGCGCGGAGCGGGTGATCCTCATGGGGCGGCACCCCGACCGGACCGCGCTCGGCGTGCACTTCGGGGCGACGGAGGTGGTCGCGGCGCGCGGCGACGAGGGCGTCGCCGAGGTGCGTGACCTCACCGGCGGCGAGGGAGCGCACGTCGTGATCGAGGCGGTGGGACTCCTCCCCGCGTTCGAACAGGCGGCCGGGATCGTCCGGGCGGGCGGTGTCATCTCGCGCGTCGGACTGCCGCAGTTCTCGCAGATGCCTCTCGTGCGCGAGCTCTTCTACAAGAACGTCCGGATCGCCGGCGGACCGGCGCCCGTCCGCGCCTACATCGACGCCGCACTCCCGCGGGTGCTCGACGGGGCGATCGATCCGGGGCGCGTCTTCGACCGCACGCTTCCCCTCGCCGACGCTCCGGAGGGCTACGTCGCGATGGACGCGCGAGAGGCGCTGAAGGTGATGCTGACACCATGACACGGGACCTCACGCGCTTCCGGCTCGTGCCGATGCGCCCGCGCGACGCGCGAGAGTCGCACCGGGCGGCATCGTCGCTCGAGCTGTTCTTCGACCTCGTGTTCGTCGTCGCGGTGAGCATCGCGTCGTACGAACTGCACCATGCGCTGACCGCCGGGCACATCGCCGACGGCATCGCGAACTACCTCATCGTCTTCTTCGGCATCTGGTGGGCGTGGATGAACTTCACCTGGTTCGCCACGTCGTTCGACACCGACGACTGGCTCTACCGGGTGTGCACGATCGTGCAGATGGGCGGGGTGCTGGTGCTCGCCGCCGGTATCAAACCGGCCTTCGAGCACCAGGACTTCCGGGTGCTGATCTTCTCGTACGTCGTCATGCGCCTCGCCCTCGTCGCCCAGTGGCTGCGCGCCGCCCACGGATCGAAGAGGCTCCGGAAGACGGCGCTCACGTACGCGATCGGCATCACCGTGGTGCAGGCGCTGTGGCTGCTGTCGCTCCTCCTGCCGCACGAGGTGTTCCCGTTCGCCCTCGTGTTCCTCATCGCCGCCGAGCTCGCCGTGCCGGTGGTCGCCGAGCGCCGGGGAACGACGCCCTGGCATCCGCACCACATCACCGAGCGTTACGGACTGTTCACCCTCATCGTCCTGGGTGAGAGCCTCCTCGCCTCGGCGAACGCGATCATCGAGGCGCTCGATGAGACCGACGACATCCTGCCGCTCGTCGAGATCTCGGTGCTGACCCTCGTCGTGACGGCGGCGCTGTGGTGGATCTACTTCTGGCCGCCGCACCACGAGGCGATCGGCACACTCCGCCAATCGATCCGCTACGGGTACGGGCACTACTTCATCCTCGCGGCGGCGGCGGCGCTGTCGGCGGGCATCGAGGTGGAGATCGACGTCATCACCGGCGAGAGCCACCTCACCATGCCGTGGGCGTCGTTCGCCTACACGATTCCGATCGCGATCTTCATCCTGGGCGTCTGGATCCTCGCGATCCGCCCGCACGGCGACCGCATCGTCAACACGGTCGTGCCGGCAGGCGCCGTGCTCGTGCTGATCGACCCGATCATCCCCGTGCCGATCGCGCTGACCGCCGTCATCCTCGTCGGGATCGTGGTCGTGCTCGTTTGGCGCACCCCGGTCTCACGCGGAGGTCACGGCGGCGGTACTCACGGCGGTGACGTCGCCGACACGAGCGCACGGGCGTCGTCGACGCCCTGAGACGAGTCGCTCCACGCGATGCCGAGCACGCGCGCCCGAGCCGGGTCGAGCGGCAGGTAGACCACACCGGGGTCGGCACGGCCGGGTGTCCGCGGCAGGATCGACACCCCGAGCCCTCCGGCGACGAGGCTGCGCATCGTGTCGATCTCGCTGGACTCGAAGGTCGTCGTCACGCGCACCCCGGCATCCGCGAGGACGTCGGCGACCACCGTCCGCAGCTCCGCGATGCGCGAGAATCCGATGAAGTCCTGCCCTCGAGGGCGGCGAGCGCCGCGGGCCCGGCGCGGCGGGACGCGGCGAGCGGATGGCCGGTCGGAACGGCGATGCACAGCGGCTCCTCCACCCGCGGCTCCCAGTGCACGCCCGCCGCGGTGAGACGAGGTTCGGCCGCGGGGAGCGGGCCCGTGCACAGCGCCACATCGATCGCGTCGACCTCGAGCCAGCCGTAGAGGTCGCGCGCGAAACCCTGTCGCAGCGTCACGCGGACGTCGGGCCGCAGGCGCCGGAACTCCTGGACGTACGCGGGCACCATCCACCGCGCCACGGAGTGGAGGAAGCCGACCCGCAGGAGTCGCCCGTCTTCGGCGATCGTGTCGGCGTGGCGGCGCGCGGCGTCGAAGGCATCCAGCACCGCCGCCGCGTCGGCCCGGAACGCGACGCCGCGCGCGTTCACCTCGAGCCGTTTGCCGATGCGGGCGAACAGGCGCGTGCCGACGGATGCCTCCAGCCGCGCCAGCGCCCGCGACACCGTCGACTGGTCGACGCGCAGTTCGGCCGCCGTGCTGCGGGTGTTCTCCGTCTCGGTCAGGGAGAGGAAGATCCGCAGCGCCTGCTCGTCCATGGAGCGATCGTACGACGCTGATGTACGGAACGCATTGAAACGGCATCCTGCGTCATTTCGCTCATCACGCGGGGAGGAGGATCGTGGATGCCGTGGCCGCCGCACTCGATTTCACCCGCACCGGGTCGATCGCGCGCGTCTCGCGCCGCACGCCGCAGTACCGGAGGATCCTGCTGCTCCTCGCGGCGGGCGGGCTGGCGAACTTCGCGGCCGTGTACTTCCCGCAGCCGCTCCTGCCGCAGCTCGCGGAGTCGTTCGGCGTCTCGGTGGGGTCGACGGGACTCGCGCTCTCGGTCGCGACCGCCGCCATGATGCTGGGGCTCCTCATCGCGGCGCCCGTCTCGGATCGGCTCGGCCGCGTGCCGACGATGGGCGGGTCGCTCGTCATCGCCGGCATCCTCACCGCGGCAAGCGCTCTGTCGCCGACCTGGGAGGTGTTCCTCCTCCTCCGCGCCGGGGCGGGCGTCGCGCTCGCGGCCCTACCCGCCGTCGCGATCGCCTACCTCCGCGATGTCGTCCACGACGACGCGCAGCTCGAGGCCAACGCCACCTACATCACCGGCACCGCGATCGGCGGCGCGCTCGGGCGGCTCGCGCCCCTGCCGCTCGCCGCACTCGGTGGGTGGCAGCTCGTCACGATCGTGCTGGGCGCGCTGAGCGTCGCGATCGGCGTCGTGGTGTGGGCGCTGCTGCCGGGCGACCGCGCGCCGGCGCAGTCGCTGACGGTGCGCGACCTGCTCGGCGGCGCGCTCTCGTCGCTGCGCGACCCCGTGATCCTCGTGCTGTGCCTCATCGGCGCGCTCAACATGGCGGTGTTCGTCGGCCTGTACAACGCCGTCTCGTTCCGTCTCGACGCGCCGCCGTTCTCCCTCGGCGCCGCGGAGGCTCTCGTGTACCTCGCGTATCCGCTCGGTATCGCCGCGCCGACGTTGTTCCGCCGCGTGGCCGCGCGCCGCGGACGCGCCACGGCCACCCTCGTCGGTGTCGGGGCGATGCTCGTCGCGATCGGCGTGCTCCTCGTGCCGAGTGCGATCACCGTCTTCGCGGGCCTCGGCATCCTCACCTTCGCGTTCCTCGGCACGCACTCGATCCTGACGGGCTGGGTCGTGGGTCGCGCGCACGCGGTCGGGCGTTCCACGGCTCGCGCCTCGAGCGCGTACCTCCTCGTCTACTACCTCGGCAGCACCCTGTCGGGCACGGCGTCGACGCACCTGTGGGAGAGCGGCGGCTGGAGTGCCGTGACCGTGCTCGCGGTCGTGGCGATCGCCGCCGCGGGAGCGCTGTGCCTGCTCGTGTCGCGGCGCGCACGGCGCCCCGCCGGCGCTTAGACCCCCGGCCCGAACACCGCCCACTCGCCCTCCGACACGACCTCGACACGGTCACCGTCGACGACGATCGCCGACGCGTCGTCGAGCGCGTATGCCGTGGACGGCATGCCGGGTTCGGACAGCAGATCGTGCGCCCACTGCGCCGCGACGTCGCGGGTGTTCTCGCTCCAGCCGGGGTACTCGAGGTGCGGGAAGATCGAGAAGTCAACGACGCCGAGGGTCGCGTCACCCTCTCCGGGCCTGCGTTCGACGAAGTGTTCGCCGATCCGCGGTGTGAGCGCCATGCTCCCGGCGCTCACCCCCACCCAGACGCTGTCGAGCTCGGGCAGCAGGTCGGCGAGCCCCGATTCCCGCATCCAGTCCGCGAGGTAGACGGCCTCGCCTCCGTCGACGAAGAGGACGTCGGCATCCCGCACCCACGGCTCCCACCGCTCGCGGCCGATCGACGGCAGCGCCGTCAGCTCCAGCACCCCGAGCGAGCGCCAGCCGAGATTCGTCAGCCAGTCCTCGCCCCGCCCCACGATCGATCGGTACACGGAAGCCGGAGAGCACATCGGATGCCCCCACTGGGCGGTCGGGATGAACAGCGCGTCGGCCTCGTCGATCGGCTTTCCGAGCAGACCCTCGAGCGCGGCGCGGATGCTGTCGTTGGTGACGCCGCCCGAGGTCAGGAGAAGCTTCACGCGAGCCCCGCCTTCCCCTTCACCGGCCGGTAGCGCACGAGGAACGCCCCCGACGCGAAGTCCTGGCGATCGACCAGTTCGAGGTCGACGCGGTCGCGCAGCCCCGCGAGGAGAGTGGGCCCGTGGCCGGCGATCACGGGGTTCACCATGAAGGCGTACTCGTCGATGAGGCCCGCGTCGGCGAGCGCGAGCGGCAGCGTCACACCCCCGACCGAAAGACCTTCGCCCGGCTCGGCTCTGAGACGGCGGATCTGCTCGACGACGGCGCCCGTGTCGCCGGAGAGGAGCTGGGCGTTCCAGTCGACGGAGGCGAGCGTGTTCGACGCGACGTACTTCTTCGCGCGGTCGAGCGCGTCGGCGAAGGGGTGCTCCCACTCCTCCATCCAGTCCGGCCACACGCCGGACGGCGGCCGTCGCCAGGCATCCTGCATCATCTCGTACGTCACTCGGCCGAAGATCTGCGCGTCCGCGCGCTCCATCTCCCGCGTCCAGTAGGCCATCGACTCCGCATCGGGGGCGACGCCGGCTTCATGGTGGACGCATCCGTCGAGCGTGATGTTGATCGAGTATCGAAGCGGCCTCACCGTGAGCCTCCCGCGTGGATCGGGTCGATCGGGTGCGTTCCGTCGACTGCCGCCGACGCTACCTTCTGCCACCGACGCCCGCCACGGCCCGACCCCTAAGCTGACTGCATGAAAGCGACGCCACACCTCGCAGAAGCGGACGTGCGAGCCGGAGCGCGCCGCGGCTGGCGAGCGGGTCTCGCCCTGCTCGTGGCCGGATCGCTCGTGACGCTCGCCGCGTGCTCCCCGCGGGCCGACGATGGCGGCGGTGACGACGGTGACTTCGCCGACGACGGGTGCACGAGCGTGGTCATCGCGACCTCGTCCGAGAAGGTCAACATGCTCGACGCGCTCGCCGACGCGTTCAAGGACTCCCCCGAGCACGAGGCGCTCGACGAGTGCGCCACCGTCCGCCCGATCAACGTGTCGAGCGGCGAGGCCGCGCGCATCCTGTCCGCGGGCGGCGACTGGCCCGCGGCCGACGAACGCCGCTGGCCGACGATGTGGTCGCCGGCATCCACCGTGTGGACCGAGCGCGTCGCCGCCGCGGCATCCCCCTCACTCCGGGGCGAGCCGGCGTCGTTCACGCACACGCCGGTCGTGTTCGGCATGCCCGAGACGATGGCGCGGGCGCTCGGCTGGCCGGATGCCGAGATCGGCATCCCCGACCTCGAGAAGCTCTGCACCGATCCCGACGGCTGGGGGAGCGTCGGGAAGTCGGTGTGGGGGTCGTTCAAGATCTCGAAGACGAACCCGAACACGTCGACGACGGGACTGTCGGCGATCCTCATGCAGTCGTACGCCGCCTCGGGCAAGACGAGCGACCTCACCGCCGACGACGTCGCCGCCTCGGCCGACTTCTCGCGCGCGTTCGAGGAGTGCGTGATCCACTACGGCGACACGACCGGCAAGGTCCTGACGACCCTCTACGACGACACGCAGAACGGGTCGGGCGGGTCGGGCTACGTCTCGGCGATCGCGCTCGAAGAGACCTCTCTCCTCAACTACAACCAGGGCAACGCCGATTCGCACACCGTCGAGCCGGGCGAGAAGCTCGTTCCCCCGAAGGAGAAGCTCGTCGCGGTGTACCCGTCGGGTGGGTCGATGTGGTCCGATAACCCAGTGACGGTGCTCGGCGCCTCGTGGGTGACCGACGAGCAGCGCACGGCCGGCGAGGCGTTCGCGGCGTTCCTGCAGACGAAGCCGGCGCAGGAGATCCTGCCGGAGTACGGCTTCCGTCCGCTGGACGAGAGCGTGCCGCTCGGAAAGCTGTTCACGGCGGAGTACGGGGTGGATGCCGACAAGCCCGCCGTCACGCTCCCGCGCCCGGGCGTCGATGTGGTGTCGGCCGCGATCGACCAGTGGGCGCAGATCCGCAAGCCCTCGTCGGTGCTCGAACTCATCGACATCTCCGGGTCGATGGACGATCCGATCGGCGACGGCCGCTCGAAGCTCGACGGAGCGATCGAGGGTGCGCAGTCGACGCTCGACCACTTCCGTTCGAGCGACGAGGTGGGGGTCTGGGCGTTCACGACGGGGCCGGCGAACGGCATCGTCGAACTCCGAGACGTCACGGCGCTCGGCTCCGACCGCGAGCTGCTCGGCGACTCGCTCAACGACCTCCGCTACGCCGACCGCGAGGGGACGCCGCTCTACGACGCGATCGCGGCGGCGTACGACGAGATGTCCGCGCGCGCCCAGCCGGGCAGGATCAACGCGATCGTCGTCCTCTCCGACGGGCAGGACACCGATTCGGCGATCTCGCTCGACTCGCTGCTCGCCAAGATCGGCAAGAGCTCCCGTGAAGGCGGCGACGACGCTCCCGTCCGCATCTTCCCGATCGCCTACGGCGAGGGGGCCGACACGAGCGTGCTCGCCCGCATCGCCGACGCGACCGGCGGGCAGTGGTTCGACGCCTCCGACCCCGAGAAGATCGACCTCGTGTTCGCCTCGGTGATCAACAACTTCTGACGGGTTCGGCGCGATGTCCTCTGAGATCCACGCGAACGTCGACTCCGGCGGGTACATCGACGACGCCGTCGCCGGCCTGAAGACCTCGCACGTCTGGGTGTCGTCCGAGGTGGCCGACGCGGGTGCGATCGCGCAGGCGGTGCAGGATCAGATCGGGGATGCCTCGGTGGGCGTCGCCGTCTTCTCCGACAACGCCGCACTCGAAGCGTCGGGCCGCGAGATCGTCTCGCAGCTGGCGGCGCAGACCGACTACGACACGATCATCGTCGCGGTCGGCGACGACCTCTCGGCCGGGTCGCGCGCCCTTCCGAGCGGCGAGGCGATGCGGATCGCGAACGAGGCCGAGGCCCAGGCCGGATCGACGCAGCAGGCGCTCGTCGAGACGGTGCAGCAGGTCGAGGATGCCTCACGCACCTCCCCGGCGACCGGTGGGGTCGACGGGGGCCTGGTCGTCGGGATCGCGCTCGCCGTCGCCGCGCTGCTCGCCGTGGGCGGGGGGATCGTCGCGCTGCGGCGGCGCTCTCGGTCACAGCGGCGCGGCCGTCCGGCATCCGGTGCCCTTCCGGCCGAGGTGCGCCCGCACGTCGCGACGCTGCGCGAACTCTCACGCGAGTACGCGACGGTCGGAGCCCAGGGAAACCCCGTCGCGACGGAGACCGCGCAGCAGCTCACGGCGATCGCGACGAACACCGAGGAGCTCTTCGCCCGCATCGATCGGCGGAGCGGGTCGCGGGGTGGCTCGCGGGGCAGGTCACCAGACGGGGGCGGCGACCGCTCCCTGGCCGAAGTCGAATACGCGGCGAAGCTCGGCAAGCTCTCGGCAGCCGTGAGCCGCGACTATCTGCTCGACATCCTCGCCCACCCCGACCTCTGGGACGATCCGGGCGAGCGCACCCGCGAGGTGCAGGGCGCCGTCGAGGCGGTCTCGACCGAGCTGCTGGAGAACATCCGCCAGGTCAACGCGAGCCGCGGGCTGCACTTCCAGGTGTCGCTCGACGGGCTGATCGGGCGTCGCAAGGAGCTGCAGGACTGGGACCGGGCCTTCGGGTCCGCGAGCGGAGGCGAGACGCCGTGACCGACATGCCGCCCGCCCCTGCCGCGCTGGCCGAGCGGCGACACCGCGAACGGCGCGCGCTGCTCGTCTCACTCATCGCGTCGATGGTCATGGCCGCCGGTGCGCTCGTGCTCGGCGTCGTCAGCGGCATCCGCATCATCCTGTTCGACGGAACCTACATGGCCATCGGCCTGATCCTCTCGTGGGCGTCGCTGCAGGCGGCGCGCGCCGCGGCATCCGGTCCGACCCGACGCTATCCGTGCGGGCGGGATGCGCTCGCCCCCCTCGTCGTCGTGATCTAGGGGCTGGCGCTCGCCGGAACACTCATCCTCGCCTTCGGCGATGCGCTCGTCGTCATCCGCGACGGCGGCAGCGAGGTGAACGTCGTCGTCATCTCGATCTACGGTCTCGCCACGGCCCTCATCGGTTTCGGCGTGGCGTGGTGGCTGCAGCGCGCGGCACGCGGCTCCGACCTCGTCGTCGCCGAAGCCGCCCAGTGGCGCGCGGGCACGGTGCTCAGCGTCATCATGTTCGTCGGGGCGCTGGTCGTGCTGGTGCTCGAGCGCACTTCCGCGCGCGACCTCGCAAGATACGCCGACCCGGCCCTCGTGATCATCGCGTGCCTCGTGCTCGCCGTCATCCCGATTCGCCTCGTCCGCACGGGGGTAAACGAACTCCTCGAGGGCGCGCCCTCGCCCGAGCTCGCGAGGCGGATCGCGGCGGCGGTCGACGAGGTGCGCGCGCGGTTCGCTCTGCCCGAACCCGTCCTGCGGGCCGGCAAGGTCGGCCACAAGGTGTACGTCGAGGTCGACTTCGTCGTGCCTCCGGGCTCGTGGAGCATCGCGCAGGAGGACGACGTGCGCCGCGCCATCATCGCCTCCCTCGCGCCCACCGAGCTCGATGTCTGGGCCTACGTCGCCGTCACCTCAGACCCGGCGCTCGCGGAGTAGACCCCCAGTAGACGCCGAGCAGCCGCTCACGGGTCAGCGAGGCGGCGGCCGCGACCGCGCCGATGACCACGACGCCCGCGCCGAGCGTCGACGCCACGATCTCGGGCGCCGGCATGTGCAGATCGGTCGGGAGGTGCGCGCGCGCCGCGGTCAC
This sequence comes from Microbacterium sp. bgisy203, assembly GCF_057706945.1. Taxonomy (NCBI): domain Bacteria; kingdom Bacillati; phylum Actinomycetota; class Actinomycetes; order Micrococcales; family Microbacteriaceae; genus Microbacterium; species Microbacterium sp. bgisy203. Next base: position 100,016 of record NZ_JBYIPF010000008.1, read on the forward strand.
GACGAGTCCCGCCCCCTCCGCGACGGCACCGGAGATCACGATGCGGCTCGGGTCGAAGACGCTCCCCAGCACGACGACGATACGCGCGAGTCGCGCCCCGAGCCGGTCGACGATGCGTGCGGCATCCGCATCGCCCGCCTCGGCGAGCGCGAGGACGTGCTTGCCGTCGAGGTCGTCACCCAGCCGACCGATCGACGAGTCGTGTGCGATCGTGCCGCCGGCGATCTCGTCGCGCGCCCACTGGGCCGCGACATGACCCAGGCCGTACGCGCTCCCGACCCCTTCGACGTGGTCGAGGGCGATCATCTCCCCGACGCCGCCGTGCGCTCCGCGGAGGATGCGCGCATCGACGACGACCCCCGCGCCCAGGCGCTCGCCGGCGAGCAGGGTGACGTAGTCCCGGCATCCGATCGCCGCGCCCACCGCACCCTCGGCCTCGGCCGCGAGGGACGCGTCGTTGTCGATGCGGACGAGCGGCGCCCACCCGAAGAGGTCGACGAGGCCGGGGTTCATGAGGTCCCAGAAGCCGTCGGGATGCCGCGGCGACGCGCCCCGGGCATCGACCGGCGCCGGCACGCCGACCGCGATCGCGAGCACGTCGGCGCGCCCGCGGTCGGCGGCGGCGAGCGTGTCGTCGACGGCGTCGGTGAGGAGCCGGCGGCGCACGTCGACGTCTTCGCTGAGGGCGTCCGCGTCGACGCGGCGCGCGACGATCTCCCGCGAGCGGAGGTCCGTCATGACGACCGTGACGTGCGCGCGTCCGGCGTCGACGCCGATGAGGACGCCGACATCGTCGCGCAGCTCGAATCGCCGGGCGGGGCGGCCCTTGCGATACTCCCCCGCGTTCCGGGCATTGGGAAGCTCGCGCAGCAGACCCCGGGCGACGAGCCCGTCGAGGGCCTCGATGACGGTCGAGCGCGTGAGACCGGTTGCGGCGATCGCGTCGCTCGCGGTGAACTCGCGCACCGTCCAGGCGTACCGCCACATCGCCTCGGCGCTGGTCGGGAGCGGGGCGGACGCGGGAGCGGCGGACGACAAGGGGTTGACCTTTCCTCGGAGACACAGCAATATTGCCCGTAGCAAGTTGATTTGGCGACTAAATCTATTCGCCGGATGATCATTCTCTCGAGGATGCGACGGAGGACGATGGTGTCTGGAAGATCTCGGCGGGTCTGGCGGATCGTCGCCGCGGCCGCATCGGTGGCGCTCGCGGGGACGTTCCTCGCCGGGTGTTCGTCGGACGGCCGTGAGACGATCCGCTTCACGTTCAGCAAGCGCGAGGCGCTCGACTTCATGAACAAGACCGTTGCCGACTACAACGCCTCGCAGGACAAGGTGACCGTCGTCATGGACACCTCCGGCGTCGACGTCGTCTCGGCGAGCTTCGTGCGCGGCAACCCGCCCGACATCATGCTGGCCAACTACAACTTCGAAGTAGCCCGTTTCGTGCAGCGGTGCGCGCTCTCCGACCTCTCCGGAACGGACGCCGCCGGCACGATCCGCGACGACCTCGAGCCGCTCCTCGCCCAGTACGGCACGTGCGAAGGACGCACGAGCGCGCTGCCGTACTCCGTCATGGCCGCCTCGGTCATTTACAACCCGCAGATCTTCGCCGACAACGGCCTCGAGGTGCCCACCACGTGGGACGAGCTGATCGCGGTCTGCGATGCGCTCCAGGCCGCCGGGATCACGCCGTTCTACGCGACGTTCAAGGATGACTGGACGATCGCGCAGGGCTGGTACGACTACTCGATCGGCGGTTCGATCGACGTGCTCGACTTCTTCACCCGCCTGAACGCCGAGGGGGCCGACGTCGGTCCCGACTCGGAGGTGTCGTTCCAGAAGGACTTCGCCGCACCGATGGACAAGATGCTGCAGCTCACGTCGACCTACGTGAACAGCGACGCCGAGAGCCGCGGCTACGGCGACGGCAACCTCGCCTTCGGGCGGGGTGAGGCCGCGATGTACCTTCAGGGACCCTGGGCATTCAGCGAGATCGCGAAGACCGCGCCCGACCTCGAGCTCGGCACCTTCCCGCTGCCGATGACCGACGACCCCGACGACAACGCGGTGCGCGTCAACATGGACCTCGCCGCGATGATCCCGGAGGGCTCGCACCACAAAGAGGCGGCGCGCGACTTCCTCGAGTACCTCTACGAGCCCGACCGCATCCAGGCGTACAACGAGTCGCAGCTCGGCTTCTCACCGCTGAAGGATGCCGAGCCGCCGACCGACCCCCGCGTGGCCGGGATGATCCCCTACTACGACGCCGGAAAGGTCTACCAGGGTCCCTCGGTGCTCGTCCCCAAGACGATCCCCGTCTCGAACTACGCGCAGGCGATGGTGTTCGGGGCGAACCCGGCATCCACCCTGCGGACGATGGACCAGGACTGGGCGCGCCTCGCGTTCCGCCAACCGAACCCTCAGGCCAGCTCGCAGCCGACCTCTCAGCCGAAGGAGTCGTCGCAATGACCGCGACCAGCACCGTCACGACGGGGTCCCAGGCCCCGATCCGCCACAAGCGGCGACGCGTCGAGCCGATCTACTACTTCTTCCTGTTCCCGACGCTCATCCTGTTCACCCTCGCGATCACCGTGCCGGGCGTCATCGGGATCTTCTTCAGCTTCACCGACTCGATCGGCATCGGCGACTGGAACTTCATCGGCCTGACGAACTACATCGCCCTCTTCAACGACCCGGCGATCCTGCAGAGCTATCTGTTCACATTCGGCTTCGCGATCGCGACCGTGATCGTCGTGAACGTGACGGCGTTCCTCCTCGCCGTCGGACTCACGTCGAAGATCCGCTTCAAGACGGGCCTGCGGACGGTGTTCGTCATCCCGATGGTGATCTCGGGCATCATCATCGCCTACGTCTTCAACTTCCTGTTCTCGAACTCGCTCCCCGCCGCCGGCTCCGCCCTCGGCATCCCGTGGCTCGAATCGAGCATCCTCGCGAACCCTGACCTCGCGTGGGTCGCGATCGTGATCGTGACCGCGTGGCAGGCGATCCCGGGGGCTCTCCTCATCTACATCGCGGGGCTCCTGTCGGTGCCGGCGGATGTTTACGAGGCGGCCGATCTCGACGGGGCGAGCAAGCGCCAGCAGCTCTTCCGCATCACGCTGCCGCTGGTCGCGGGATACGTCGTGATCAACATGATCCTCGGCTTCAAGGGCTTCCTGAACGCCTACGACATCATCGTCGGCCTCACGAACGGCGGCCCGGGCACGGCGACCCGGAGCATCGCGATGACGATCATCGCCGGGTTCAACGGCGGCGACTACGCCTACCAGATGGCCAATGCGACGATCTTCTTCATCGTCGCCGTGCTCATCTCGATCCTCCAACTCTCGCTCACGCGCGGAAGGAACCAGGTCTGATGACCACTTCGCAACCGGCCCTCGCCTTCGAGCAGGCCGACACGGAACTGACCACCGGCGGCGTCGCGACCCAGGGCGGCAAGAAGCGGCGCGACACGGCATCCGGCCGCCCCGAGCGGGTCAACTGGTCGACGACGATCATCCTGATCCTCTGCTCGGTGACCGTGCTGCTGCCGCTGTACGTGACGATCTCGATGGCGTTCAAGACGACCGGTCAGGCCGTCGACGGCAACGCGTTCTCGCTGCCGATGCCTCTCTCGATCGAGGGCTTCGTGCAGGCGTGGAACCTGACGAAGTTCCCCGTGGGCGCCGCGATCTCGCTGCTCGTGACCGCCGGCACCGTCGTCGCGACGATCCTCCTCGCCGCGTTCGCGTCGTACGCGATCGTGCGCAACTGGGACCGGCGACTGTTCCGCTACTCGTTCTTCTACCTGCTCGCGGCGATGTTCATCCCGTTCCCCGTCGTCGCACTGCCGCAGATCCAGCTGACCGGTCGGGTCGGGCTCGACAACCCGTTCGGCGTGATCCTGCTGGCGACGATGTTCCAGCTGAGCTTCAGCGTGCTGCTGTTCACCGCGTTCCTCCGCTCGATCCCGATCGAGCTCGAGGAGAGCGCCCGCGTCGACGGGGCGAGCACGTGGCAGACGTTCTGGCGGCTGATCTTCCCGCTTCTGGCACCCATGAGCGCGACGGTCGGGATCTTCGCCTTCCTGTACGCCTGGAACGACTTCATGATGCCCTCGCTCATCATCGCCGATCCGGCGCTGCAGACGCTTCCGGTGCGGCAGAACCTCTTCCAGACGCAGTTCAGCAACAACTACAACGTCGCCTTCGCGTCGTACCTCATGGCGATGGCGCCCGCCATCATCGCCTACCTGTTCACGCAGCGCTGGGTGATGGAGGGCGTCACGCAGGGCGCCGTCAAGGGCTGACGCCCGGTCGCGGATCCGTCTCGCCGATCTGCCGATTCCACCGATCCAACCGATCCACCGATTCCACCGATCCACCCCGACCCGAAAGGACTCCTCTCCGTGACTCTCCCCGATGAGCTCATCCGCGACGACAGCACCGCCGACACCGCACCGTGGTGGCGCCAGGCGGTCGTCTACCAGATCTATCCGCGCAGCTTCGCGGATGCCTCGGGCGACGGGATCGGCGACATCCCCGGCATCCTCTCGCGTGCGGACTATCTCGGATCGCTCGGGATCGACGCGGTCTGGCTGAGCCCGTTCTACCCGTCGGCGCTCGCGGACGGCGGATACGACGTCGCCGATTACCGCGACGTCGACCCGCGCCTCGGGACGCTCGACGACTTCGATGCGATGGTCACGGCGCTCCATGAACGGGGGCTGAAGGTCGTCGTTGACATCGTGCCGAACCACACCTCGAATCTGCACGCCTGGTTCCAGGAGGCGCTCGCGGCAGGCCGCGGGTCGGCGGCCCGCGACCGGTACATCTTCCGCGAGGGGTCGGGCCCCGATGGAGCAGAGCCGCCGACCGACTGGACCGCCGCATTCGGGGGCAGCGCGTGGGAGCGGGTCGAAGACGGGCAATGGTACCTGCACAGTTTCGCGATCGAACAGCCCGACCTGAACTGGGCGAACCCGGAGGTGCGGGCCGACTTCGTGAAGACGCTGCGCTTCTGGTCGGATCGCGGCGTCGACGGGTTCCGCATCGACGTCGCCCACATGCTCACGAAGGACCTGACCGAGCCGCTGCCCTCGGCCGCCGAGCTCGCCGACATGCCGGTCGACGGGTCGCACCCGCTGCTCGATCGCGACGACGTACACGGGGTGTACGCCGAGTGGCGCGAGGTCTTCGACTCGTACGACCCGCCGCGCACCGCCGTCGCCGAGGCGTGGGTCGCCTCCGATCGGGTGCCGCTGTATGCGAGCCCGACGAGTCTCGGCCAGTCGTTCAACTTCGATCTGCTCGTGGCCGACTTCGACGCCGCGCAATTCCGCGACATCGTCACCCGCAACATCGCCCTCGCCGCCCGATCGGGCTCGTCGAGCACCTGGGTGCTGTCGAACCACGACGTGTTCCGGCATGCGACGCGATACGGGCTGCCGGTTCCACCCGAAGACAGCGCCGTGCCCAAGCGCCACGGCGGCGGATGGCTCGAGGCCGGCGCCGACCAGGGCGTGCTCGACCGTGCGGCGGGCGAGCGCCGCGCCCGCGCGGCGACATTGTTCGTGCTGGGGCTTCCGGGGTCGGCGTACCTGTATCAGGGAGAGGAACTGGGGCTGCACGAGGTCGCGGAGATCCCCGCCGACCAGCGTCAGGATCCGACTTTCTTCCGCACGCATCAGGAGCAGTTCGGTCGCGACGGCGCACGCGTGCCGCTGCCCTGGACGGCGTCCGGTCCCTCGTTCGGATTCGGCGACGACGGCGCGCACCTGCCGCAGCCGGCGTGGTTCGCGGAGTACGCGGTGTCGGTGGAGGACGGCGATCCCGACTCGACGCTGTCGCTCTATCGGCGCGCGCTCGCGCTGCGGCATGAGCTGCAGACCGCGGAGGACCTCGAGTGGATCGAGACCGGTCGTGCCGACGTGCTGCACTTCCGCCGCCCGAACGGGTGGGAGGTCGTCACGAACTTCGGTACGGAGCCGTTCGCGCTGGATGCCGGAGAGGTGCTGGTGTCGAGTGGCCGCTCGGGGTCGGCGGGTGCGGTGCCGGGCGAGACGACGGTCTGGCTCTCCGGCCACTGAGGGTTCCGGGGGGCTGTGGCTGCTCGGGGCTGAGGGTTCCGGGGGGCTGAGTAGGCTCGCGGCATGAAGAGCGAGCAGGTCGATGAGCGCGACTCGGCGTGGGAGGACGACCAGCCTCGGTTTCGCTTCTCCCTCTTCACGGGGGCGGGAAGCGCGGTTCGAACGATGGACCTCTGGGACTGCACGGTGACTCAGGCGCTGGTTGCCGCGAGCGAGTCGGACGACGAGGGGCTGTGGTCGCTCGCGCTCGTCGGTGAACGCGACGGGGTGCGCGGCCTCACGTGGCTGTCGGGCTACGACTACAACGATGCGCCCACCACGCCGACGCAGTGGCGAGCGCGGGCGGAGATGCAGAATCGCTACCTCTCGCGCCGCGCGATCCGCGGGGACCCGATCGTGCTCCCGAACGGGCTGCGGGTGGTCAGGATGTTCCCGGAATGGGTGGGCGGCCCGCTGTGGGAGAGCTCCACCGACAACTACCCGGCCGACTCGCTTCTCTTGGGGCTGTCCCCCGCCCTCAGCGCAGACGTGGCTGAATGGAACGAGCAGTGGGGCCGGCGTGACGTCGATGAAGCGCTTCCGAACGAGGCCGCATGGCTGGCGCGCGGCTGGGAACTCTGGGCGCGCGTCCGAGACGAGCTGGCGGGCGTCGCCGAGGTGCACCCCGAGTTCGCATACTGAGAGTTCGCATACTGAGCGTCTCGTAGATATATCGCTCATTCTCCTCCGGTGCTCTTGCATATGGTCGCAGTTCTGTTCTATGCTGGTGGTGGCGGTCATCCTCTCATGTGGCCGCAAGGGTAGAGCCGGCGGTGCCACCGGACGTTGAGATATCGACGTCAGGAGTGCGTATGGACCGGCTACAGCGAGACCCCCACTGGGCGGAGTTGTCCGCGCTGGTGTCGCGGGCGGAGGCGAACCGGGTCGAGATGTCGCGGTTGCAGGCTGAGCGCGCCGAAGTGTGTGCCGAGGCTCTGGACCTGGTCGCACTGCGGGTGGCGCAGCTTCAGGCGGCGCGGGGCGCCGGACGTGGGGGCGGCCGGGGTGAGATCGGTGACACGATCCCGTTGCGGGAGGTGATGGCCGAGCTGTCCGCGGCGCTGCGGGTCGGGGAGCGGACCGTGTCGTCCTGGCTGGGTGATGGGGCGGCGCTCGTGTCGACGTATCCCGCGACCCTCGACGCGCTGCGTGAGGGGCGGATCGATGACCGGCATGCGTCGGCGATCATCGACGGCGGCATGCCGCTAGACCCCGAGCGGCGGGCCGAGTACGAAAGCCTCGTCCTCCCCCTGGCCGAGACGGAGACCGCGGCATCCGTCCGGGAGAGCGCCCGCACGATCGCAGCGCGTCTGCAGCCCGACATCGTCGACACCCGCCACCAGGAAGCCCTCGCGGCACGTCAGGTGAAGACCTACGCCCTGCAGGACGGACTCGCCCGTCTTCTCCTCGACGCTCCCGCCGTGCTCGTCCAGGGCATCTTCGAGCGGATCACCGACATGGCGGCCGCCCTCGACACCCCCACGCCCGGCGACGGGGATGTCGGCGGTGCGGATGCCGCAGCATCCGGCGACCCCGACGGTGAGCCGGACGACGACGACCGGACCCTCGACCAACGCCGCGCCGACGTCGCCTGCGATCTGCTCCTCTCCGGCGCGCCCACCGCGCACGGCGACGGCGGACTCGGTGCGATCCGCGCGACCGTGCACGTCACGGTGCCCCTCCTCACCCTCGCCGGACTCGACAACGCTCCCGCGACCCTCGACGGGCACGGCCCCATCGACCCCGGCACCGCCCGCATCCTCGCCGCCGGAGCATCGTGCTGGGAACGCGTCATGACCCACCCGATCACCCACGAACCCCTCCGCATCGACACCTACCGGCCCAGCACCCGGCTCCGCCGCCTCCTGAACGCCCGCGACCGCCACTGCCGGTGGCCCGGATGCCGCAGACCCGCCCCCCGCTGCGACGCCGACCACACCATCCCCTTCTCCGAAGGCGGCCCCACCCGCACCGACAACCTCGCACTGCTCTGCCGACGCCACCACCGCCTCAAGCACGCGTCACCGTGGCACATTCAACAGCTGGGCGGGGGAACACTCGCGTTCACCTCGCCGACCGGGCGGCGCTACCGCAGCAACGCACCACCAGTCGCCCAAGCCGCCCCCTCAACGACCACCGATCCCCCATGGCGACGCCTCCTCAACACCGCCTACGACCCAGCCGACCCCGCCGGGTCCTGAGCCGCTCGCTAGCCGCATGGCGGTGCGCGTCAGCGCGGCCGCGCGTCATCCGTCGTGAAGCCGTCGCGCTCGGCCCGTTCTTCGAGCGTCTCGAGTTCCTGGAAGAACGTCACCTGCCAGTTGCCCGGCCCCTGCACGCGCGCGTTGATCGTGCGGAACGGCGTCTCGATCGGCGGCGCGATCTCGGCGGCCCCGGCATCCTGCGCCGCCTTCGTGGCGGCCACGGTGTCGGCGACTTCGAGCGCGATACGGAGGGTCCCCGGCGCGCTGCGCGGAGCGCCCTCGACGTCGTCGATGTTGTGCACGTGCGTCGGTGTGGCCAGCTCGATCGTCGCGACGCCGGCGTGCAGGATCGACACCCGGTCGTCACCCTCGGTCGCGAAAGCGGGCTGTTCCGGCATCCCCAGCACATCGCGGAAGAAGCGGACGGCATCGTCGAACTCGGTCGTCTCGATGATGAGGCGGAGCTGGCGAGGCGGGTCGGGATGGGTCATGTCGCCATTTTCCGCGCCTCTCAACGCCGCTGCCATCCTCGGCGGGTGAGGAAGCGGTCCAGGATCGCGGAATGCCGTTTCGCGGTGACGGGATTCAGCGCCAGGCCGCCGACGTGGACGAGGAGGATCACCGCGACGGTGAGGTAGTACGCGATCATCACGTCGCCGATCCCCGCCACCAGCATGTCGGGCCCGGCGCCGAGCGGTACGCGCGAGAGATAGCGCTCGTCCCACGCCCTCGCGAGGAGCGTGGGCCGCACCGCGAGCTCGCCCCACGCGATCATCGCGACCCCCGCCGCGCAGACGACCGACGCGTCTCGGCCTCGCGACCACATCGGGCGCATCCCGCGCACCGGCCACACGTACCGCTCCCCGTCGTTCACTCGCGTCATGACGAGAAGGCTCGCGCCCACGAGCCCCGCCGCCACGTGCACGGCTCCGGGGAGTCCGCCCCATCCGCCGAGGCGGCGGGCGCGCAGGTGAAGTCCCGCCTCGGCCGCGACGTGCACCTGGACGAACAGGCCGACGAGGGCGAGAACGAGGATCGCCACGCTGAGCCACGCCTGCACGCGCGCGTTGCGTGAGCGTTGCGCTGCATCGTCCGGCCGACGGGCGAGCGGCGGCATTGCGGTCATTCCGCGTTCCCTGCGTCCGTGGCGAGATCGTCGAGGAGGCGATCGACTCCGGCGACCACCACGTCGGCGCCGAGGAGCTCCTGGTTGGCGGCGCGCACAGCGTCCCACCGCGACCGATCCATGCGGTAGCGCACCTGAGTCGCGGCCTTCCCGTCCCGCACCGCGCGCCATATACCGTCGCGGACATATCCCGTGCGCAGCGATACCGCATTGGACGCCGCATTGTCCTCGAACGCCGACGACGTGACGGACTCGGCGCCGAGGGCCTCGAAACAGAAATGCAGCATGAGCGCCCTCATCCGCGTGCCGATGCCACGACCCTGGTACGCGCGACCGAGCCACGAACCGGTCTCCACCTCACGGAGTTCCGCCCAGCGATCACCGGAGGCGCTCTGGATGCCGACCGGTTGGCCATCGACCCGAACGCCCAGCTCGAGTACGAGTCGCTTCGGCGTCACCAGCGAGCGCGCGGACCACTGAAAGGCGAGAACACTCCGCGCGACCTCGCGGGGCGTCCCGCGCGTCCACGGGTAGTTGAACGGCATCGCGTCGTCATCGTGCACGCCCCGTCCCGCGAGGAGGGCGAGATCCACGGCGAGGGCATCGTCGATCCAGCGCATCTCGAGATCACCGGCGCGGACGCGCGCCCCGGCTGCGGGCCAGAGATCGATGAGAGCGGCGGGGTTCCCTGAGGATGTCATCTTTCGATTCTGGCGGGTGTCAGCACCTCTACGCGGTTACCGAAGCCGTCGCGCGCGTGAAACCTGGTGAAGTACTCCAGCGTGTCGCGCTCGACCCACGACACCTCGAACCCGGCTGCGTCAATCTGCGCGGCGATCGCCTCCAGCGCATCGACATCATCAACGACGAGCGCCGGATGCGCCTTCTTGGCCGGGACGAAGGGATCATCCACTCCGAGGTGCAGCTCGGCCGTCACGACGTCACCGTCGAACGCGCGGAACCAGCACCCGCCGCGGCCCGCCAGCGACGGCGGCTTCTCGACTTCCGTCAGCCCCAGCGCGTCGCGGTAGAACTCGCGCGCCCGATCCTCTTCGCCCTGCGGCATCGACACCTGCACATGATGAAGCTTCACGATCCTCCAAAGTCTCTCGACATCAAGATACTTTGAGGAGCCGCGATTGTCAGCGCACCATCCGCGCATCGGTGATGAGCGGCGCGTGCGGATCGATCTGCTCGGTGCCGTCGAACGCGAATCCATTGCGCTCGTAGAACCGCGTCGCGCGCGGATTCTCCTTCGCGACCCAGAGCTGCGCCGGACCGTTGCCGAGCGTCGCGTCGAGCAGCGCCTGCCCGACACCCGACCCGTACGCTCGCGCAAGGACGTAGATCGCGTAGAGCGCGCGCTCGCGCACGGGCGGCTCGCTCGCCTGAGCCGACGACGGCCCCGCCCACGCGAATCCCACGAGGGAGCCGTCGTCCTGCTCGGCGACGCGCACTGTCATCTCGGCGCGCGGATCCCCGAGGACGTGCGTCCACATCCGATGTCGACCGGCGATGTACTCGTCGGTGAAGAAGTCGTCGGGCAGGAGGTGCGCGTAGGCCTCGCGCCACGTCGCGACGTGGAGAGAGGCGATCGCGTCCGCATCCTCCGCGACCGGCTCGCGGATCGTGATCGTCATCCGCCCATGCTGTCAGAAGGCGCCCGACCGGAGGATTCCGCGACGAGGCGCTGCAGGTGCGCGTACTCCTCCGCCATGCCGGGGTTCCGCACGCGCGGATCGTCCGAGGAGCCGCGACGCTGAACGTCATCGAGGTAGCGCCGGTCGGCATCGAGGCGCGCGGCGGCATCCCCGCCGACGGTGCCGTGACCCGGGATGACGAGGGATGCCTGATCCGCGTACGGCGCTAGCATGTCGAGCGCGGCGAGGTAGGCGGGCAGGTCGTCGGGCCAGAACGGCAGCGGCAGCTCGATGTCGCTGAGCATGTCGCCCGCGATCAGCACCCGCTGCCGTGGCAGCCATAGCGCGGTGTGGCCGGGCGCGTGCCCGTCGTGGACGACCAGCTCCACGTCGACGCCGTGCGGCAGCGAGGATGCCGGGATCGCCTCAGCGCCTGTCACTCGCCCCATCAGGTCGACGAGCTCGGGAGGGAAGTCGGAACCGAGGTTCTCGACGAGTCCATCCCGTTCGGATGCCGCGTATCGCTCCGTCGTCACCGACGCCCAGCGGGGCGCCGGCCCGAAGCCGGGATGCCAGAGCAGGTGGTCGTGGTGCGCGTGCGTCGCGAACCCGCCGGCGACGCTCAGCCCCCGGTCGGCAAGCGCGGCAGCGAGGCTGTCGAGCTCGTCCGGCATCCATGTCGGGTCGACGAGCAGAGCGGTCTCGCCGTCCGTGACGATCGTGCTGGTGGTCGACATCCGCCGACTCGTGGCGACCAGCACACCGGGCGTGACCTCGTGGAGCATCCGTCCATTCTCGCGCGATCGCGGAGAGCACGGCGCACCGGGAGCGTCACGCCCATCACGTCGATGCCGCACCCGCGCGCTCACCCGCCCCGGAACGCCTCCCACAACGCCGCCCACTGCGCGACATCGAGATCGCGCGGAAGCGACCCTCGCTCGACCGGCACAGCGTCGACGCGCCGCGCCGCGCCGGAGCCCGACGCCATCCCGCGAAGGATCTGGCGCACGTCGCGCCCGCGGCCGGTGAAGACGTCGCGTACGAATCGTTCGTATCCGCGCCGGTCACGCACTGCCACCAGCGGATCCGCGCGACGAGAGATCGACAACACTCCGCCGTCGACACTCGGCATCGGTCGAAACCCGCGCGCCGGCACCCTGCCGTGCAGGCGGAACTCGAACCACGGCGCGGACTGCGCGGTCATCATGGTGCTCCCGCCGACGCCCGCGCGCTTGCGCGCAACCTCCCACTGGGTCAGGAGAACCGCCTCGCGCCACTCCTTCTCGCGGAGGAGTCTCCGGAGGATCGGCGTCGTCAGATGGAACGGGACGTTCCCGACCACCACCGGTTGCGTGATCGGGTACGACAAGACGTCGGCGCGTTCGAGACGGACGCGTGCCACCCTGGCACGCAAGCCGTCGACACGGCGCTCGTCGATGTCGATGGCCGTCAGGGGGCGGCGAAGGACAGCGAGTTCGGAGGTCAGAGCGCCGTCGCCGGCGCCGATCTCGAGGATGCCGCCCTCGGTCGCCGCGACGAGCGCGACGATCCGGGCGATCGTCGGAGGGTGGACGAGGAAGTTCTGGCCGAGTTCATGTCGGCCACCGGAGGATGAGCCTCGAGACGAGGCAGAGGATGAATGAGTACGCACGAGCGCTCCAAAGCATGGGATCGGAGCACTCCGGCACAGCGTGCGTCAGGAGAGGAGAGAACGCGCTGCCGGAGTGCCAGGGCATCCGGAAGACGGCGCGCTTACGCGAGACTCAGCGACGGCGCCGTCAGGCGCGACGGTCGCGAATCGTGAAGAAGCGCCCCATCACGGGCGCCGCGTGTGTTGTTCCCATACCCTCGAGCCTACCGCGGGGCTACCCTGAGTCCACCGACAACGGCAGCGTCGCACGGGAGGTCTCATGAGCGGGTTCAACGAGCGGGTCATCGAGGAGTTCCGCCGAAGCGGCGGCCACGTCGCGCAGTTCGGATCGTCGCTCGTGCTCCTCCATCACCGCGGCGCGAAGTCGGGCATCGACCGAGTGAGCCCGGTCGTGTCGATCCGCACGTCTCCCGACACGTGGCTCATCGCGGCATCCAAGGCCGGCGCCCCCGACAATCCTGCCTGGTACCACAACCTCCGCGCGCACCCCGAGATCGAGATCGAAACGCCGGGCGACGGCACCGTCGCGGTCACCGCCCGCGTGCTGGACGGCGAGGAACGGGATGCCGGATGGCTGCGCTTCACCGAGGCATCCGACGGCTTCCGTCAGTACGAGCAACGCACGACGCGCACGATTCCCGTCATCGAGCTGCGTCGCGCGGAGTGACGGGAGGCGTCACCGACAGCACGCGAGCGGCGCGGATCAGTCGCGCACCCGCGAGGAGTACGACGACGTTCAGCAGGAAGACGATCACCGTCGCTGCCGGCACGTTACGGCTGCCGACAGCGATGCCGACGAAGAACAGCGGGATCGTCAAGACGGTCATGAGAAACGCCGCCGCCGCGACCCAACCGATGGACTTCTCCTCGCCCGGTGTCGACCTTCCGACGGGCGCCAGACGGAACGCCCTGCGCGAGAGCTCCATCGCGATGAGCGCGTCGACGACAGCGATCGCCCCGACCGCGAACAGCCACCCGTCGGCGGTCGCGCCGGCGAAGGATGCCCCCGCGGTGATTCCGAGCAGGACGCACAAGACGAGCTCGACGACGCCGATCGCTCGCGGATTCGCTCGCTCCGAACTCCTGCCCGACCTCACGCCCCACCTCCCACGCCCACCTCACACCTGACGGCCAGCCTAGGCGTGTGAACCGGAAGTTCATCGACGCCCCGGAGCGTGTCCGAACGTGAACTCGCGCCCGTCGCCGCCCTCACTACCCGAGCACCTCGACCCCGAATCCCGCGACGACCGTGCGCACCTCGGCGAGGTAGCGCTGCGCCTGGTCGGTGAGGGGGATCGCGGAGTGACCGATCCAGCCGATCTCGATGCGCTCGTCGACCGCGAGCGGCACGGCGACGATCTCGGGGTCGAGGTCGTCGCTGATGATGCCGCTCGAGATCGTGTAGCCGCCGAGCCCGATCATGAGGTTGAAGATCGTCGCACGGTCCGAGACGCGGATCTCACGCGCGCTCGACAGCGTGGACAAGATCTCCTCGGAGAGGAAGAACGAGTTGTTCGCCCCCTGATCGAACGTCAGGCGCGGGAGGTCGGCGAGGTCATCGAGCGTCACGCGATCCCGCGCCGCGAGCGGGTTCTTCCGTGAGATGAAGATGTGCGGCTCGGCGAAGAACAGCGGCCGGAACGCGAGCCCCGAGTCGCGCAGCAGTTTGTCGATGACGTTCCGATTGAAGTCGTTCCGGTACAGGATGCCGAGTTCGCTCCGGAGCGTGCGGACGTCTTCGATGATCTCCCACGTGCGCGTTTCCCTCAAGGAGAACTCGTACTCCGCCGCCCCGCTCGCCTTCACCATCCGCACGAACGCGTCGACCGCGAAGGAGTAGTGCTGCGTCGAGACGCCGAGGAGGCGCCGCGACGGCGGCCGCCCGAGGTAGCGCTGCTCGAGGAGCGCGACCTGCTCGACCACCTGACGCGCGTACCCGAGGAACTCCACGCCCTCGGCGGTGAGTGTCACCCCCCGCGCGGAGCGGACGAGTAGTGCGCGCCCCACCCGGGTCTCGAGGTCCTTCATCGCCGCCGAGACGGTCGGCTGCGAGACGTAGAGAAGGTCGGCGGCAGCGCTGATCGATCCTTCCGCCGCGACCTCGATGAAGTAGTGCAGCTGCTGCAGCGAAATGCCGCTCGACGCCTTGACCATAGCCAAAGGCTATACCGGCGCATAGTTACATCGAGTTTCCCGATGGATCCCGGATGCCTGCACGATGGGGGATCATGCCGAACGACTTCACCTTCCATCTCTCCACGACGCGATTCGACGAGGACTACGCGCCCGCCGAGAGCTCGCGCATCACGACGAACTTCGCGAACCTCGCGCGCGGAGAGCACCGTCAGCAGAACCTCCGGAACGCCCTGACGATGATCGAGGGGCGCGTCAACGACCTCGCGCACTGGGACAACCCGGCGCGCGACCGCTACGGCGTCGAGCTCGACATCGTCTCCGTCGCGCTGGAGTTCACCGGCCCGGGCGCCACGACCGACGAGCAGTTCCCCCTTCTCGAGTTCTTGGACGTGCAGATCGTCGACCGGCGCACCGGCATCCGCCGCCACGGCATCGTCGGGAACAACTTCTCCTCCTACGTGCGCGACTACGACTTCAGCGTCGTGCTGCCGGCCGCGCAGAAGGCCGCCGGCGGGTTCACCGTTCCCGAGGATTTCGGCGACCTGCACGGCAAGCTCTTTCAGGCATTCCTCGCCTCGGATGCCTACCGCGCGCGCTTCCCGCAATCGCCCGTCATCTGCATCAGCGTCTCGACGAGCCGCACCTACGAGCGGACGGCCAACCACCACCCGGTGCTCGGCGTCGAGTACGCGCAGGACGCGTTCTCGCTCACCGACGAGTACTTCGGCAAGATGGGGCTCGCATCGCGCTACTTCATGCCGCCCGGGAGCGTCGCCCCGTTCGCGTTCTACTTCCGCGGCGACCTGCTCAACGACTACACGCCGCTGCAGCTCATCGGCACGATCGGCACGATGGAGACGTTCCAGAAGATCTACCGACCCGAGATCTACAACGCGAACTCCGCCGCCGGAGGCGTCTACCGGCCGAGGCTCGACCAGCAGGACTTCTCGCGCACGCAGGTCGACTACGACCGAGACGAGCGCAGCCGTCTCGCCGTCACGCAGGGCCGCTACACCGAGGAGCGCTTCATCGCACCCCACGGCGAGCTGCTCCAGCGGTGGGCCGCGGGAGAGCTGGCGGGCGAGCTGGCTCCCTTCGCATGAACGCGTCCGGTGCCGGACTGCTCCCCACCGCCATCGTCGGGAGCCTCCCGAAGCCGTCCTGGCTGAGCGAGACCGAGAAGCTCTGGGGCGACTGGAAGCTCTCCGGCGCCGAACTCGTCGAGGGAAAGCAGGATGCCTTGCGCAGCGCCGTCCTCGAGCAGGAGCGCCGCGGCATCCACATCGTCAGCGACGGCGAGCAGACCCGCCAGCACTTCGTGACGACCTTCATCGAGCACCTGAGCGGCGTCGACTTCGAGCGGCGTGAGACCGTGCGCATCCGCGACCGGTACGACGCGAGCGTGCCGACCGTCGTCGGCGCCGTCAGCCGCGAGAAGCCCGTGTTCGTCGAGGATGCCAGGTTCCTGCGCTCCCTGACCGACCGCCCGATCAAGTGGGCGCTGCCCGGCCCCATGACGATGATCGACACCCTGGCCGACCGGCACTACGGCAGCCGCGAGAAGCTCGCGTGGGAGTTCGCGACGATCCTCAACGAGGAGGCGCGCGAGCTCGAAGCGGCCGGCGTCGACCTCATCCAGTTCGACGAGCCCGCCTTCAACGTCTTCTTCGACGACGTGCGCGACTGGGGAGTCGCGACGCTCGAGCGAGCCGCCGAGGGGCTCCGCGCCGAGACCGCCGTACACATCTGCTACGGCTACGGCATCGCGGCCAACACCGAGTGGAAGGCGACCCTCGGGTCGGAGTGGCGTCAGTACGAGGAGTCCTTCCCGCTGCTGCAGCGTTCGTCGATCGACATCGTCTCGCTCGAGTCCCAGCACTCGCACGTGCCGATGGACCTCATCGAACTCGTCCGCGGAAAGAAGGTCATGCTCGGCGCGATCGACGTCGCCACGGACGAGGTCGAGACCCCCGAGGAGGTCGCCCACACCCTGCGCCGCGTGCTGCACTTCGTGGATGCCGAGAAGCTCATCCCGTCGACGAACTGCGGCATGGCGCCCCTGCCCCGCCGGGTCGCGCTCGAGAAGATGAGCGCGCTGAGCGCGGGAGCGGCGATCGTACGCGACGAACTGCGCTGATCAGCGCTCGAGGACGACGGCCAGGCCCTGGCCGACGCCGATGCAGATGGCGGCGACGGCGACGCCTCCCCCGCGGCGGGCCAGCTCGTGCGCCGCGTGCCCGATGATGCGTCCGCCGGACGCACCGAGGGGATGGCCGATCGCGAGCGCACCGCCGTGGACGTTGAGACGCTCGGGATCGAGCTCGGGCCAGCCTGCCAGGCACGCGAGCGACTGAGAGGCGAACGCCTCGTTCAGCTCGACGACGTCGACGTCCGCCCACGTGCGCCCCGCGCGCGCGAGCGCCTTGTTCGCCGCCTCGATCGGCGCGATCGGGAAGTCGTCCGGGTCGACCCCGTGCGCCGCGCGGCCCGCGATGCGGGCGAGCGGCTCGGCATCCACCGCGCCCTCCGCGCCGATCAGCACCGCCGAGGCGCCGTCGTTGATCGGCGAGGAGTTGCCCGCCGTCACCGTGCCGTCCGCGGCGAACAGGGCGGGCAGTCCCGCGAGCTTCTCGAGCGAGGTGTCGTCGCGGATGCCTTCGTCGCGGCTGAGCGTCGTACCGGGCACGCCGACGATCTCGCCGTCGTAGACCCCGTCCGCCCAGGCCTGCGCGGCGAGGCGGTGCGAGCGCACGGCGAAGGCATCCTGATCCTCACGAGAGATCCCCCACTCCCGCGCGATCTTCTCGGCGGACTCGCCGTTGCTGATGGTCCACGGCGTCGGCAGCGCGGGGTTGGTCATCCGCCAGCCGATCGAGGTGTTCCACAGGGTCTGATTGCCGACGCTCGGCCACGGCTTGGGCGACTTCTCGACGACGAACGGCGCGCGGCTCATCGACTCGACGCCGCCCGCGAGCACGATGTCGGCGTCGCCGGTCTCGATCGCGCGCGACCCCTGCATGACCGCCTCGACGCTCGACGCGCAGAGCCGGTTGACCGTGACGCCCGTCACACTCGTCGGGAACCCCGCGAGCAGGGCGCCGAACCGCGCGACGTTGCGGTTGTCTTCGCCGGCCTGGTTCGCGTCGCCGAAGACGAGGTCGTCGATGCGCGCGGGGTCGATGCCCGTCCGCTCGACGGACGCCCTCATCACGAGCGCGGCGAGATCGTCGGGCCGGATGCCGGAGAGCGCTCCTCCCGCCCGTCCGAACGGCGTGCGGACGGCGTCGTAGACGAAGGCGGCGGTCATGGCTGCTCCTGTTCGGTGTCGGTCGGGTCGAGCCCCACGAGGTCGAGCCCGGTCAGCTCGGCGAGCGACGCGACGGTGTTGTCGCCGAACGCCTCGCGCACGGCGAACCCGCCCTCGGTGACGTCGAAGATCGCGTGATCGGTGTAGACGCGCGTGACGCAGGCCGCCCCCGTGAGCGGATACGTGCAGCGCTCGACGAGCTTGGAGGTGCCGTCACGCGTGAGCAGATCGGTCATGACGTAGACGTTCTTCGCGCCGATCGCGAGGTCCATCGCGCCGCCGATCGCCGGGATCGCACCGGGCGCTCCACCGCAATGCGGTCTCCGACGGATCGTTGCATCGATCGAGCGCGCTCAGCTCGCTCGCGCAGAAGATGGCAGGAGTGCGCGGCACGTGCGCCTCTACGGTTTCGATGTCAACGCCGATCGGCACGGGGGCGGCTGCGACCATCACCCATGCCCCTGCGTGCGACCAACTAACGAACACCGCGTCATAGTCGCCGGTGCGAGACCGGATCCGGGGTCTACCGTGGCCAGGTGCTCCGCACACGCTGCAACGCTGCTCTATGCGCACCTCGTCCGGCGGGGTGCGGGTCAGCGACGACACCGCCACACGCGCAATAGCCCGAACCGCGATAAACGCGGCCTGTTGAGCGGCGTTCGAAAGTCCCTTCACACGGTCGGCCTCGGCGGTCGATAGCAGGTGTGGGTGATGCCGGAGGGTTGCCAACGCGACGTCAGCCCGAGCGATCGCCCCGATCACCGGGATCCCAGGCGGGAGCGGCAGCGAATCGCCGAGACGGCGCAGCGCGACGAGGTCGTCGTCCACCGAGCTCGAGTTGCCTCCCGGGCCCGTCACCGATGGCCCGCCCAGGCGCGGATCGCCTCGGCTGTCGCGGTGGGGGCATCGAGATGGACCGCATGACCCCCGTCGATCACGACGGTGCTCCCCTGCGAGGTCAGGTGGTCCAGGCCTGCCTCATGCGAGGCCACCAGGATCCGATCGCTGCGGCCGAGAACGAGCAGCCAGGGGATGGTGGTCGACTGACGTGTCGAGGAGACCGTAGTCGATGTGGCGAGTTGCTGCCGCAGCGGGAGCGGGAAGCTCGCGAGCTCCGTGGCGACGCGCATCTGTCCATCCTCCGTCTCCGCGGAGAGCGCCGCCAGCGATCGGTCGTGGCCGTGCGTGCGCGGCAGATCGTCGGCGATCGCCGCGTACGCCTCACTCATCGGCTCCGGACCGGGCAGCCCGCCGATCGTCACGATGCCGGCGGGAGCCGCGCCCGCGCGCAACGCAGCGCCGAGGACGGCTGTACCAAGGGAGAACGCGACAACGAGGGTGGGGCGAGGGTCGGCGAGGTCGCTGCGCAGTCGATCGGCGAGCGCGTCGAGCACGGATACCGCACGAGCTCCCCTCTGGAGGGAGATCGCGTCGTAGCGATAACAGACGACCTCCTGCGACGGAGGAGGGTCAAGGTCCCTCAGTAGCGGACCCCAGGATCGGGGACCCAACCCGTACCCGGGAATGAGGATTAGGCGACGGTAGCGCACGCTGCTACAGCCACTGGCCTACGGGCCGCACGCCTCGGGCTGCCGCATTCAGATGCTCGGTCAGCATCGCGGGCGTGTCTGCGACGACGACAGCGCAGGCCAGCCGTGCGAGGAAACCCCGGGGAGGGAGCCGGGCCTCCATACCTAACTGGCCAAGGATACGGACGCTCTCGCACCAGCTCGCATCGACGAGCGCATCGTCGACCTCAATGTCCTCGAACACCAGATCTCGCTCCGGGTAGAAGAACTGGATGCCTGCGCAACGTGCGCTTGGATCGTGTGTGGGCTCGGCGGCAGGCTGCACGCCCATCGCCACGTGGCCGGCGACCGCGCCGGGCCTGACACCCGTGACGAGGGAACCCAGGTAGGGAATGAGGTCTCCGCCGAGTCGGCCGTTGACCTCGACGATCTTGCACCCGGTCGCGGTCACCATGACCTCGACGTGCACCACGACGCGGTCAAGGCCGAGGGCTAGGACGGCTGCGCGAGTGACCTCCAGGAGATCTTGCGGCCGGAGTTCTTGTTCGATCAAGTTCAGCGCGGTGCTCTTGCCGCCGCCCCACGGCGAGTTCAGGCCCACGGTCAGCGTCTCGAACCGCGCGTCCACGGCAACGTTGGCAACGGCGACCGCCACCGCATGCAAGCCCGTCAGATCCTGTGTCGCCGGGTTGTCATCGAACAAGTACGACGACTCCGTCACAGCCCCTCCTCTCTCAGTCCGGACCGGTATCCCGTCCACAGCAAATTGCGGGGATGCCAAGTGCCTGCCAACTACCCGTGGAATATGTCATTTCGGCGTGGAACCTACAAC
>NZ_JBYIPF010000009.1:0-112683 GCF_057706945.1 Microbacterium sp. bgisy203
AGCCGCGCAGCGGCGAGTCGAAACGCGACGCCGCAGAACACGTTTCCACTCGCTGCGCTCGGTCAACGACCGGCGGACTCGGCCATCCCGGTCGTTGAGCGAGCCGCGCAGCGGCGAGTCGAAACGCGACGCCGCAGCACACGTTTCGACTCGCTTCGCTCGGTCAACGACCAGGGAGCGGCCGACTTGCTGTCAATCGTTGCAGGCCCCCGCTAACCTGATATCAAGCTCCTTCTCAGGAGTCCTTCAGAAATGGGGCAGTCATGACCACAGATTCATTCGAGAAGAGCGCGACGAACGGCATCCGGACCGCCCTCGGTCTCGGCGGCCTGCTGGCTCTCGTCGCAGGCTTCGTCATCGTGTTCCAGCCCGTCGGAGCGGCGAAGTTCGTCACCCTCGTGCTGGCCGTCTACGCGATCGCCGCTGGACTGGTGTACATCGGACTCGGCGTCTTCGCTGCCGGCAAGACCGGATGGGCTCGGATCGGGCACATCCTTCTCGGACTCGTCTTCATCGCCGCTGGTATCGTCGCCTTCGCGAACCCCGCGCCGACGACCGCGTGGCTGGCCGTAATCGTCGCGATCATGGTTGGTATCGCGTGGGTGATCGAGGGCGTTGTCGCGCTGTCGACCCTGAGCCTTGCAGCTTCGAAGGGATGGACGGTCTTTTTCGCCATCGTCTCGATCATTGCCGGGATCTACCTCATGTTCTCGCCAATCCTGGGCGCTCTGACCCTGTGGTGGATCCTCGGAATCGCATTGATCGTGATCGGCATCGTGAACATCTTCCGCGCGTTCTCGTTCGGCAAGTAACCGCACCGACGCAGAAGCGCCCCGGGCATCCATCGGATGCACCGGGGCGCTTCTGCGTGAAGGGATGCCTGCCGCTCACCCCACGGGCAGATGCCGCTGCCACCAGTCGAGCACCGCGTCGAAACGCTCGACACGATGACGCGGGCGTCCGGAGCGGGTCAATTCGTGATCCTCCCCCGGGAACACGAGCATCTCGGCGGGTGTGCCCTGGCGCTTCAGCGCACTGTAATAGCGGGTCGCCTGTTCCAGCGGGCAGCGGAAGTCGAGTTCGGAGTGCAGCACGAGTGTCGGCGTGACAACGTTCCCGACGGCGGCCATCGGGCTCTGCGCCGCGATCTGAGCGGGTTCCACGCCGACGTACTCGTCGCCGAAGAACGAGCCGATGTCGCTCGTGCCCTGGAAGCTCACCGGGTCGAGGAAACCGCGCTCGACGATGGCGCCGGCGAACCGGTGCTCGTGCGCGATGATCCAGGCCGTGAGGTACCCGCCGTACGAGCCGCCCATGATCCCGACGCGCGATGCGTCGAGGCGGGCGTCGTCCGCGAGGACGCCGTCGAGGAAGTCCATCACGTCGTGGAAGTCGACCGTGCCCATCGCCTGCCGGATGCTGCGACCGTGGGCACGCCCGTACCCGGCACTCCCCCGCGGATTCGCGTACACGACCGCGTAACCCGCGTCGACGAGCACCTGCGTCTCATCGAACAGATGGATGCCGTAAGCGGCATACGGTCCGCCGTGGATCTGCAGGATGACCGGGAAAGGCCCCTCCCCTGCCGGTGCGGCGACCCAGCCGTGCACGGGATACCCGTCGCGACCGGCGACCTCGCGCTCTTCGGGGACGACGACGCCGGCCGCGGCGACGGCCTCGCCGAACGACGTGAGCGGTCCGGCCCCGACGAGAACCAGTTCTCCCGCAGAGCTCTCCGTCGACACCGAGGCGACGACCCGCTCCCCCGCCTCTCCGACGGATGCGGCGTGGCCGGCGACGTCGACGTCGCCGCCGAGAACCGTGCGGATGCTGCCGTCACGGCCGACGCGCAGCAGTTCGACCCGTCCGCGGGCGCGGCGCTGGACCAGGAATCCGTCGGCGAGGGGGGTGATGTGCGACCCCACCTCGCCGAGATCGGTCGACTCCGGGTCGGTCAGCGCGCGCGGCCCGTCAGCGTCGAGCAGGAAGAGCGTGACGCCCGGCGCGACGAAGTCGACGCCGTCGGCACCCACGTCGTTCGCGAGGAACGCGATCGCGCCGTCACCGGCGACCGCGATCTCGCCTACGGAGAGATGCGCGTCGCGAGAGAGGACCTCGCGGGCGCCGGAACCGTCCACGGCCAGCGCGACGACCGACGAGCGCATGTCCCGACGGTGCGTCTCGATCTCGTCGGGCACGGTGAGGATCTCGGTGCCGTCGGCGGTGAAGACGACGCCGAAGTGCGACGTGTTCCCCTCGGTCAGCCGCCGCGGCGTCGCGCCGACGACACGCTTCTGCGGTGCGGCCTCTCCCTCCGCGCGCACGGCCGGCGCGGGGTCGTAGAAGGGTTCGGCGCCGGTATCGGGCGCGTCGATGACGAAGACGTGCGCGGGCCGGTCGCCCAGGTAGCCGAGACCGTTCGCGTGCCAGCGGATGCCGGTGACCCGCCGCGGCGACTCGCTCGCGGCGTCAAGGCCGTCGACGGTGCCATAGCGGCCGGGCTCGGCGATGCGGGTCGTGTACGCGAGGGACGCACCGTCGGGCGACCAGGCGAAGGCGCCGACGCCCGAGTCCGTGTCGGTGGCCTGGACCGGCTCGCCACCTCCGGCATCCACGACGAAGATCTGCGCGGTGCCGTCCGCGTCGCTCCGGACGAAGGCGACGCGCGATCCGTCGGGTGACAGACGCGGCCGCCGGTCGGCGACGCCGCGGGTCAGACGCCGCGGGGCCCCGTCCGGCAGGTCGACGCGCCAGAGCTGCCCGACGTTGCGGTTCGCCGCGATGTCGGGGCGTGAGGTCGCGAACACCGCGAACGCGCCGTCCGGCGCGATCGTCGGGCGTCCGACCGAGACGAGCGTGTCGATGTCGACGGCGCGCACGCTCACTCCCCTCCGAACGAGCTCACGTCTCCGACGAGCCTCGTGTTGTCCGCCGCGATCGGCTCGACGGCGGCGAGGGCGACCTCGGCCGCGAACTCCGACACGTTGTAGAGGCGCCCCGCCGACTCGCGGCGCGTCGCGATCGCGCCGGGGTTCGCGCGCTCGAGGAGCGTCGCGGTGATCGTCCCCTCGATCATGTCTCCGGAGACGACGACGAAGTCGACGCCCTCGGCGGCGAGAGCCGGGATGCGCTCGCGGAGCGCGTCTTCGCCGGCGCGCTTGGAGAGGGCGACGGCTTCGTATTCCGGCATCGTCGGGGTGGTCCGGATGAAGTGCGCCTGGTGGCTCGTGACGAAGACCACGCGCGCGCCGCCCGGCACGGTGCTGTCCTTGAGGAGCGGGAGCGCGGCATCCAGCACGTTCAGCTGCGCGTCACGGTTGAGGACGAGCGCGTAGTCCTCGCCCATGCCCGACTCCATGCCGCCGGACGCGTTGAGCACCAGGATGTCGAGCTTGCCGAAGCGCTCTCGGATCTGCTCCATCATGTCGGCGACGGATGCCTCGTCGGTGAGGTCGGCGCCGACGACGAGCACCTCGACGCCGAGCTCGCGCAGCTGCGCGGCGAGCTTCTCGGCCCGCGGCGCCTTGTTCCGGAAGTTGATGACGACGTTCGCGCCGGCCTGCGCGAGGTAGGCCGCGGTGTCGGCGCCGATCCCCCGGGAGGAGCCCGTGACGAGCGCGGTCGTGCCGCTCAGGGTGCCGGAAGGGATGGGCTGCGACATGGGGACTCCTGCAGGATCGGGGCGCGGAAAGGGCATGGCCGCGGCATCCGTTCGCGCCGCGGGCATCTCTCCGACACTACAGGCGCGGCACTGTCAAGCGTCCTGCGGGTTCCGCTATGGCTCGGCGCCGGAATGGTAGCGTGCAGACAAGACGACGAATCGGAGCGATGGTGCCGGATCTCACCGAGTACATGTGGATCGCGTGGATCGTGCTCGCTCTCATCTTCGTGATCATCGAGCTCACGACGCTCGAGTTCACCTTCCTCATGCTCGCGGCCGGAACCCTCATCGGCGGCCTCGGCGTCAACCTGCTCGGCGGCCCGTGGTGGCTCCAGGTCTCGGCGGCCGCCGTCATCTCGGCGCTGCTCATCTTCACCATCCGCCCGCTGCTTCTGCGCTCACTCCGGAGATCGAGCGCCCTCCAGCCGACCAACGTCGATGCGATCGCAGGTCTGGGTGGGCGGATGGCGTCCTCCTTCGTCGGCGACCGGGCGGAGGTCCGCCTCGACAACGGCGAACTGTGGACGGTCTCCCCCGCCTCCGCCGACCTCGGCCTCTCCGGCGGTGACCGCGTCGTCGTGACGGCCGTCCGCGGGGCGATGGTCGAGGTCGCGCCCGCGCCGACGGCATCCGAATCCCCCCACCCCACCGACAGCACCGACAGGAGCGCCGACTGATGGTCGACCCCGGAGCCTTCGCCGGACAGATCTTCGTGATCGTCCTTCTCGTGGTCATCGCGATCTTCGTGGTCGTGGTGCTCTTCCGATCGATCCGGATCATCCCGCAGGCCTACTCGGGGGTCGTCGAGCGGCTCGGACGCTACCAGCGCACCCTCTCCCCCGGTCTGAACATCCTCGTCCCGTTCATCGACCGCCTCCGTCCGCTCGTCGACATGCGCGAGCAGGTCGTGTCGTTCCCCCCTCAGCCGGTGATCACGGAGGACAACCTCGTCGTCTCGATCGACACAGTCGTCTACTTCCAGGTCACCGATGCGCGGGCGGCGACGTATGAGATCGCCAACTACCTCTCCGCCGTCGAGCAGCTGACGACCACCACGCTCCGCAACGTCGTCGGCGGGCTGAACCTCGAAGAGGCGCTCACCAGCCGCGACGAGATCAACGGGCAGCTCCGCGTCGTCCTCGATGAGGCGACCGGCAAGTGGGGTCTGCGCGTCTCGCGCGTCGAGCTGAAGGCGATCGACCCGCCGCACTCGATCCAGGACTCGATGGAGAAGCAGATGCGCGCCGAGCGCGACCGCCGCGCCGCGATCCTCACCGCGGAGGGATCGAAGCAGTCGCAGATCCTCGAGGCGGAGGGACGTCGCCAGGCGGCGATCCTCGGTGCCGAGGGAGACAAGCAGGCAGCGATCCTGCGAGCGGAGGGCGAGGCTGCGGCGATCCAGAACGTCTTCGACGCGATCCACGCCGGGCGCCCCGACGACAAGCTGCTCGCCTACCAGTACCTGCAGACGCTGCCGAAGATCAGCGAGGGCTCGTCGAACAAGCTGTGGATCATCCCGAGCGAGTTCACCGAGGCGATGAAGGGCCTCGGCTCGGCCTTCGCCGCGGACGCCGGTGCCGCGGCGACCGCGACGCAGGCGGGCGCGGGGACGGCCAGCACGGGCACGGCAGGCACAGGCACGGCAGGCACAGGCACAGGCGCGCAGGCGGCCGGCGTGACCGCGCGGGATGCCGGAACCACCCGGCCGGTCGCCGACAGCACCGACGCGTCGTCGGGCGTCTGAGCACGCACCCCGTGCACCCGTTCCTCGCCGACGCGCCCGCCCCGCGCGTCCTCGCGCACCGCGGCTTCGTGCCGCCCGACGCCGACGGGATCGTCGAGAACACGCTCGCCGCCTTCGCCGCCGCGCACGCCGCCGGCGCCGCCTACGTCGAGTCCGACTGCCACCTCACCGCCGACGGCGTCGTCGTCCTCTTCCACGACGGCGATCTGTCGCGGGTGACAGGCGACCCGCGACAGATCGCCGCGGTGACGCACGCGGAGCTCGTGCGCATCATGGCCGACCGCGGCGGAGTCCTCTCGGTGCGCGAGGCGCTCGACGCCTTTCCGACGCTGCGGTTCAACCTCGATGTGAAGGCCGAGCGGGCCGCACTCCCCCTCGGTCGCGCCGTCGCGCCCCAGGCCCACCGCGTGCTCCTCACGAGCTTCTCCGATGCGCGCCGCCGCGCCGCGATGGATGCCGCGGAGCGCGCCGGCGGGAAGCCTGCGACCTCGGGGGGTCAGGCGACCGTCGGGCGCGCGGTCGCCGCCGCGGCGACGGGCTCGGGCGCTCTCGTGCGACGGGCGCTGCACGGCATCGACGCCCTGCAGGTCCCCGAACGGGTCGGCGCGCTGCGTATCGCGACGCCCCGGTTCGTGCGTGCGGCGCATGCGGCCGGTGTCGAGGTCCACGTCTGGACGGTGAACGACGAGATCGCGATGGAGCGCCTGCTGGACATCGGTGTCGACGGGCTCGTCACGGACCGGACGGACATCGCACTCGAGGCGGTCGCCCGCCGACGACGCTCCGTGGCCTGACGACCTAGGGCGTGTCTCCCATATGTTAGGTGAGGCTCGCGGGATGCTGGCTAGGTGAGGTCGACGGGTTCGCGGTATCGGGTGTTCACGGACGAGCAGTGGGAGCGGATCGAACCGTTGCTGCCCTCGAACTCTGGGCGGCGCGGTCACCCGTTCGGCGAGCATCGGCGGGTCGTGGAGGGCATCGCCTACCGGTTCCGCACCGGGATCCCGTGGCGTGATCTGCCTCGCGAGCAGTTCGGGCCGTGGCAGACGGTGTGGAAGCGGCATCGCCGGTATGCCGGCGACGGGACGTGGGATCGCGTGTTGACTCAGATCCTGGCGGAGGCGGATGCGGCTGGGAAGGTCGACTGGTCGGTGTCGGTGGACGCGACGATCGTGCGTGCGCATCAGCACGCGACGAATACGACCCGTCCGGAGCAGGACACAGGGGGCGGGATCGAATCACAAGAATCTGCCTTGGCAGGAGGTTGAGCCGCCCGGTCACGGCATCGGCCGCTCCCGTGGCGGGTTGACGACGAAGATCCACCAGGCCGTCGACGGTCGCGGGAGACCGTTGGCGATGGTCGTCACCGGCGGGCAGCGCAACGACGGCGCGATGCTCACCGAGGTGCTCGCGGAACTCTACGTCCCCAGGGTTGGTCCAGGTCGGGCGCGCACCCGCCCC
The DNA here is from genome assembly GCF_057706945.1 of Microbacterium sp. bgisy203. Lineage (NCBI taxonomy): Bacteria > Bacillati > Actinomycetota > Actinomycetes > Micrococcales > Microbacteriaceae > Microbacterium > Microbacterium sp. bgisy203. The sequence goes on from NZ_JBYIPF010000009.1 coordinate 6,867, forward strand.
GACGCTGTGATCGCCGATCGCGCCTACGCCACCGGCGTCATCCGCAAGGAGCTGCGCCGTCGAGGGATCAAGGCCGTCATCCCGGACAAGAAGGACCAGATCGCCGCGCGCAAGCGTCGCGGCAGCCGCGGCGGACGCCCCTATGGCCTCGACGCGGCCGCCTACCGCGGACGGAACGTGATCGAGCGGTTTTTCGCCCTTGCCAAGCAGTGGCGCGGGATCGCCACTCGATACGACAAGCTGGCGATCACCTACCGCGCCGGCGTCACGTTCTGCAGCATCCTCACCTGGGTTCGGCTACTGGAAGATACACCCTAATAGAAATCGACGACGGACATCACTCTGGTTGTCTGCTCGTTGAGCGACGGATAGGAGTGCATTTCTAGCGGATTGATGAGGTAACCCGTCGCGTCGATCGTGCTGAGCGATTCGAGCTCACTGCCTTTTGCCCACGCGGCGGCAAACTGTTCCGGAGCATCAATTGCATATGCGACTGTGCATTCGCCGATTTGACCCATCAGGACCTGCGTAGATTCGCCGTTGATCGTGAGCGGCGCCGGTAACCAGAGCATGTCGTCGATAGCCGTATCGATACCGGCACTTGGAAACAACCGCGCCTGCTCCAGCGAATTCGCAACCAGGAGTGCGGATAACCGAACGTCTCGCTCATCTACCCATATACCTGATGTGACCAACGCACGTCCCGCGGGGGCTGAGGCTGCCAGGGTGACATCTCGGGCGGCCTCAGTGACCGGTCCATTCCAGCCATACAGCCACCGAACAGTGTCGTTCTCGGAACGATGAAATCGCGCCTCAAGGAGCGGATACGTTGGCGGGTGGTAGCCCTTCATGTTACTTGGAGTAGTAGCCCGCACAGTAGCTGTACGTATTGGCCGAGTTGCTGAGAACAACTCGGTACGTCGCCTTGCCCGTTGAGACGGCAGTGAACGGGACGTTAGCACCGCCACTATTTGAGGCGTTCCCCTGGGCCAACAGCGATCCGTTCGGTCCGTACACGTTAATCAGTCCATACGGATAGCTAGGTGGAAAGACAGTGACGCCAACGCCAACCGCACGAATCTGGCTTCCGTTGCGCACGAGCTGCACCTGGTCGCCACATGCCGGTGTCGGTTCGCGGAAGGGAGCAACGGTCACTTGCGATGCGCTCGACACTCCACCAACGACGTTTAAGTTCGTGGATGCTTGCGCGGGGTACGCACTGAAGACTGCGACTGCGACCATCGTGAGGCCGACCAGTCCGGAGGCGATTCTGGTTTTCATGTCATCTCTCATCCCGCGACCAAGGTTTGCCGCTCGATTGCGAGCTTAGGTTGGTAGCGCCTGTGCCGATAGGGGGGCTCTTACACGAGTGGGACTGCTGCATTTTCACCTGGCAGCGCGTATTGGGAGACACGCCCTAGTCCACGGGCCTGTCCGTCGGGCCGGGTCGGCCTGAGCATCGGCTGTGAAAGCGCATGCAGAGGCATCCGTTCGGATGATGCGCACAGGTGGACGCGTTATACCTGAGCGAGACGAGAGGACCACACAATGGCAGATCGCAGCCTGCGCGGCATTCGACTCGGCGCTTCCAGCCTACAGAGCGAGGAAGGCGTCGTGTTCCACGAGCGCGCCAACCACACGTACGTCTGCACCCAGTGCGGGCGCGAGACGACCATGACCTTCGCGTCAGACGCCGAGGTACCCGAGGCTTGGGAGTGCCGCACGTGCGGCGCCGAGGCCGTTCTGCGGGTCGGCGACGGCGTCGCCGAGATCGATCACTCGGGCGACAAAGTCGCCCGCACCCACTGGGACATGCTCATGGAGCGTCGTACCATCCCCGAGCTCGAGGAGCTCCTCGAAGAGCGTCTCGCCCTCCTGCGCGCCCGTCGCGGCGCCGGTGCCGGCGACGACGCGGCTCGCCTCACGGCCTGAGTCCGCACCACCGCGACACCGCGAACACACTGCGTCGACGATCCCCCTGACGTCGGCCTCCGGATCACTCGGAGGCCGACGTCTTCGTCGTGCCCGGAGCGACGCTCTCGTCGCCCGACTCGGCGCGGCGCCGCGCCCGGCGCGCGAGCAGGCCGATGCCGAGAAACGCGACGACGCTCCCCCAACCCAGTACGAGCTGCACCGCGGGGCCGACGACGACGGCTCCCGTGAGTCCCGTGCGCAGCGGCACCTCGGTGAGCATCGCGCCCGGCTGCGCCTCGGGAAGGCTGTCGATCTCGGTGCCGTCGGGCGCGATCACCTGACTCGTCCCGACGGTCGAGAGGTTCACGACCGTTCGCCCCGTCTCGATCGCGCGCATGCGCGCGAAGGCGAGCTGCTGCAGGTTCTCGTCGGTGTCGCGGAAGTCGGCGTTGTTCGTCTGCAGCAGATAGATCTCCGCGCCGTCGCGCGCGCCCGACCAGATGACGTCGTCGTAGATCACGTCGAAGCAGATGGCGAGGCCGACGCCGACGCCGTTCACATCGAAGAACGGCGGATTCGTCCCCGGCGTGTACTCGCGCTGGATGAGGCCGATCAGGTCGGGCGCGAGCATCTCGTAGAACCACCGATCGGGGACATACTCCCCCATCGGCACGGGGTGGGACTTGTCGTGGATCGCGAGGGGGTTCTCCGCCCCCGCCTCCCAGAGCATCGAGGTGTTGAAGGTGTCCTCCCCGCGCTGGGTCGCGGCGTTGACGACGAGAGGGGCGTCGACGGCCTTCGCGAGGCGGTCGAGCACCCGAGCGACGGACTCGTTGTGAGTGGGGTCGGCATCGATGCCGCCCTCGGGCCAGAGGAGGACGTCCATCGGCTCGCCCACGATCGGCTCGGTCGCGTCGAGCTGCGACTGGAGGATCGCATACGGCTCGCGCTCGTCGAAATAGCCGGCGGGACCGTTCCCCTGCACCGAGCCGACGGTCCAGGTACCGGCCGCGGTGGTCGGAAACTGTGGCGTGACGAGCAGTACCACCGCGACGACGAGCGCGGGCAGCACCGTCGTCGCCGAACGCCGGCCGCCCGCTCGCAGGGAGCGCCAGGCACCCGCGCGCACCCACTCGATGACCGCCGCGACGAAGAACACCATGAGGAAGGTCAGGCCCGTGACCCCCGTCCACGACGCGACGTGCGCGAGCGGGCTCTCCGACTGGCTCATGCCGATGCGCGCCCACGGGAACCCGGTGTAGGGCCACGACCCGAGAAAGAGCTCGCGCGCCGTCCAGATGCCCGCGATGAGCGCCGGAAGCGCGAGGAGTCTCCCCCACCGCCCGGGCGCGATCCGCGGCATCCAGCGGTAGGCGAGGGTCAGCGCGATGCCGGTCACCCCACCCAGCAGCGTCTCGATGCCGGCGAGGGCGAACCAGGGAACGAGACCGAGGTATCGCGTGATCCACGCTATGTGGATGAGGTAGAAGGATGCCAGGAACACCGTGCCGACCGCCCACGCGCCCCACGCCGAGCGGCCGATCATCGGGACGAGCGCCATCGCGACGCCCACGAAGGCGAGCGGCCACCAGCCGACCGCCGGGAAGGCCAGGTCGAGCACGAACCCGCCGAGCGCCGCGACGATGAGGGCCGCCCAGAGTGGCAGCAGTGCGGGCTGGTCGGAGATCGATCGACGGCGGGGGGAACGGTCGGGCACGTCTCGAGCCTAGGCGTCGTTGTTCAGAGCGAGCCGTAGACGACGATGCCCCGGCGCACGGCTTCGAGCGCCTTCCGCGCGGTCACGGCCACGGGGGGCTCGGCGACGATCGAGAGCTGATCGAGGAGGTCGATCGTCTGCTTCGTCCAGCGGACGAAATCGCCTGCGGCGAGGTCGGCCTCATCGAGCACCCGGTCGAGCGTCGCGCCGCGCGCCCAGGAGTGCATCGCGGTCGCGAGCCCTGCGGCGATCGGCTCGGTGCCGGGGAGGTGGTGGTCCTGTTCGAGGTCGTCGAGCCGCGCCCAGAGGTCCTGGGTCTCCGACAGCGCCCGTCGGAAGGGGCCGCGCGGCAGCCCGTGCTCGCCGGGTCCCGCCTCGTCGCGTCGCGGCTCGTAGACGAGGCAGCACGCGAGCGCGGCGAGCCCTGGCGCATCGAGCGAGGTCCACAGCCCCTGCCGCAGCGCTTCGGCGACGAGCAGATCTCGCTCGCCGTAGATCCGTTTCATCGTCGCGCCGGCCGAGGTCAGCGTGGCCGTGCCGTCGTCGGCGACGCGCACATAGTCGAGGGCGACCAGCACGTCGACGACACGGTCGAAGACGCGCGCGACGGTGCCGGTGCGCGCGGAGATCTGGCGCCGGATCTTCTCGACCCGCCGTTCGAGCTTCGCGTACCGCTCGCCCCAGCGGGCGTGCGCCTCGCGGTCGGGGCAGGAGTGGCAGGGATGCCGCTGCATCCGGCGCCGGAGCGAGGCGATCTCCTGCTGCCGCTTCTCGCGGATGCGCGCGGGCGCCGTCCGATCGGCGCGGTTCAGCTTCTCGAGCTCGCTCAGGTCGCGCCGGATCCCTGCGTACTCGAGGAAGTCGCCGCGATCGCAGGTCATCGCCTCGGCGTAGCCGGCGAGCGACTGCTCGGCATCCTTCACCTCCCGCGCGAGCCCGACGACCGCTCGATCGGCTTGGAACTGGGCGAAGGACGACTCGAGGATCTCGCGGGCCTCGTCGCGCCCGAACTGGTCGATGAGGTTCACCGCCATGTTGTAAGTCGGTCGGAAGCTGGAGTTCAGCGGGTACGTGCGGCGGGAGGCGAGGGCCGCGACCGCCTGGGGGTCGAGCGCCTCGGTCCACTGGATGACGGCGTGGCCCTCGACGTCGATGCCGCGCCGTCCCGCGCGTCCGGTGAGCTGCGTGTACTCCCCCGAGGTGATCGCGACGCGCGCTTCGCCGTTGAACTTCTCGAGCTTCTCGAGCACGACCGTCCGCGCGGGCATGTTGATGCCGAGCGCCAGGGTCTCGGTCGCGAAGACGACCTTCACGAGCTTGCGTCGGAAGAGCTCCTCGACGACCTCTTTGAAGGCGGGAAGGAGTCCCGCGTGGTGAGCAGCGACGCCGCGCTCGAGGTTGTCGCGCCACTCCCAGTAGCCGAGCACCTGGAGGTCGTCCTCGCCGAGCGTGCGGGTGCGCTCATCGATGACGCGGCGGATCTCGTCGCGCTCCTCGCGGGTCGTGAGGCGGAGCCCGGAGCGGCGCACCTGCTGGACGGCGCCGTCGCAGCCGGCTCTGCTGAAGATGAAGAAGATCGCGGGGAGGAGGTTCGCCCGCTCGAGGAGGCGCACCACATCGGGGCGATCGAGCCGCTCGATGCGCTGCACGTTGGCCGAGCGGACGGGCCGCGTGCCGCCCTTGCGGGGCCGTCTGCTCGGGTAGCCGTGGCTGCGGTGGTCGGACGAACGATGCTGCTGCGCCTGCCGATTGTTCTCGTACCGTGCGCCGCTGCCGCCGCGGATGCGCATGAGCTCCTGGTTGACCTGCGCGGTCGCGATGCCCGCGCGGTCGTCGAAGAGGGGCAGCAGGTCGCCGCGCACGAGCACGTGCTGCTCGAGGGGAACGGGGCGCGTCTCGGAGACGATCACCTCGGTGTCGCCGCGGACGGTTCCGAGCCAGTCGCCGAACTCCTCCGCGTTGGAGACCGTCGCCGACAGCGAGACGAGCTTCACGTCCTGCGGGAGGTGGATGATGACCTCTTCCCACACGGCGCCGCGGAAACGGTCGGCGAGGTAGTGCACCTCGTCCATCACGACGTAGCGCAGGCCCCGCAGCGCTGGCGAGTCGGCGTAGAGCATGTTGCGGAGCACCTCGGTGGTCATCACGACGACGCGGGCGCTGCCGTTGATGTTGGTGTCGCCGGTGAGCAGGCCCACCTCGCTCTCGCCATAGACCTCCTGGAGCTCTCGGAACTTCTGGTTCGACAGCGCCTTCATGGGCGTCGTGTAGAACGCCTTCTCGCCCGCGCTGAGCATCGCGAGATGGATGGCGAACTCGCCGACGATCGTCTTTCCTGCGCCGGTGGGGGCGGCGACGAGGACGCTCCAGCCGTCTTCGAGCGCCTGGCACCCCGCGATCTGGAACGGGTCGAGGTCGAACCGCTGCATCGCGGCGAACGCCGCCGTCAGCGGGTGGGCGCGCGCCGCCTGCGCCTGCGCGTAGCGCGCGGCGGGATCGCTCACGCGAGCGATCCGAGCTCGGCGGCCGTGCGCTTCGCGCGGCGCCGGTCGAAGAGCATCGACAGTCCGGCCGCAGCGAAGAACAACACGATGAGGATGCCGGCGAGCAGGAACGTCGAGACGATGTCGGCCGGGGGCGTCGCGATCGAGGCGACGACGATCGCGATCACGACCGCCACGCGCCAGCTCTTCATGATCGCCTTGCCCGACATGACCCCGGCGACGTTGAGCGCGACGAGGAAGACGGGCAGGACGAAGGCGATGCCGACGATGAGCAGGAGCTTCAGCACGAAGTCGTAGTAGTACTTGGCGTCGTACAGCGCCGACGTGCCCTCGGGCAGGAACTCCGCCATGAGCCGCACGATGTTCGGCATGACGAGCATGCCGGTCGTGACCCCGGCGAAGAACAGCGGCACGGCCGCCGCCACGAAACCCACCGTGTATCGGATCTCCTTGCGGGTGAGCCCGGGCATGATGAACGCCCACAGCTGCCACAGCCAGATCGGTGCCGACAGGAGCAACGCGATCGCGAACGACATCCGCAGCTTCAGGTCGAAAGCACCCGTCACCGTCGTGTACATCACTTCGATCTTCGCCGTCTCACCGCGCTGCTGGGCGAGCTCGTGCACGGGCTGCGTGATCAGAGCCATGAACGGATCGGTGAGGAAGTAGGCGACCACCATGGCGACGACGAGGGCGATCGCGGCGATCACCAATCGCTTGCGCAGCTCCCGCAAGTGCGCGGCAAGAGACATCCGCTTGTCGCGCCGCGGGCCGTCCTCGGTTCCGATCGGCGGGTGTTCGGCCGTGGCCACGGACGTCGTCAGGAGGTGGAGTCCGGCTTGCCGGGCGTGGCCGGGTCGGCCGCGGCCGGCGTCTGTGCAGCGGGCGCGGCGGTGTTCTCGGCCGTTCCGGCGGTGGAGGATGCCGGGGCATCCTCCTCCTTCATCGCCTTCATCTCGCCCTTGAACACGCGCGCGGACTGCCCGAGGCTTTTCGCGAGTGCCGGGAGCTTCGCCGCGCCGAACAGCAAGAGGATGACGGCGAGGATCAGCAGCCACTGCCAACCATGAGGTCCCATGATGATCCTTCCGATGAGGGCGGGAGAACCCCAGTCTACCCATGGCGGTGATGAGAGTCCTATGGGACGGCGCCGACTCGCCGCGCTCAGCGGTAGAGCTCGAGCCCGGCGCGGGCCCACTCCCGCGCGGCGTCGCGGACGTCGGGGGGCGAGAGGACTTCGAGGGCCCCGCCGAAGCGGGCGGCGAGGCGCTTGACGCTGCGGGCGTCGCCGAGGCGGATGCCGGCGGTGCGGAGGCCCCCCGCGTCGCTCCGCCGCTCGATGACGTAGTCGCCGAGGAGCGCCTCCGCCCCGATCGGGTAGCGGACCTCGACCTCGACATCGGTCTCGCCCGGCTCGAAGAGGTCGGGGACGGCGTCGGCGGCGTGCGTCGCCGCGATGTCGGTGAGCCGGACGTCCGAGACGCGGTCGAGGTGGAACGTCCGCATCGCCTCGCGCAGGTGGCACCACCCCTGCAGGTACCACTGCCCGTCGGCGATGTGGACCTTCACGGCATCCACCGTGCGGGTCGTGGGCGGCGCGTCCGGAGCGCGGTAGTCGAACGACACCGCGACGCCGCGCTGGAGCGCGTCGGCGACCGCGATGCGGACGTCGTCGACCTCCTGCGGGGCGACGATCACGTCGGCGGGGGCGCTCGACGCGCCGCGCGCGAGCTTGGCGAGCAGTCCCTGGACGATCTTCGACCCGCCCGCGTCGCCGACGCCGGGGAGCGAGGCCGCGAGCTGCAGCCCGGCGAGCAGTGCCGCCGCCTCGCGTGCGCTCAGCCGCGGCGTTCGCTCGAGGCCGACCGAGTTCGTGATGAGGATGATGTCCTGCTCGTCGAGCAGGTCCCAGTCGATGTCGAAGAGGTCGTTCGCCATCTGCCAGAAGCCGCCGTCGCCGGGCAGGCCGATGACGGTGAGCTTCTCGACCATCGCACGCATCTGCTCGGGCTCGACGTCGAAGTCCGCCGCCGCCTCGGCGAGGGTGACCTCGCCCTTCGCGATGAGATACGGCACGAGCTGGAGGATGAGGGCCGCGCGGTCGGTGGCGACGAGCGGGCGCGCGCTCATGCCGCACCTCCCCCGTCGTGGACGTGGCGGCGGGCGACGCGCTCGAGCCGGGCGATGACGGCGGCGCGGAGGTCGGCCGGCTCGACGACGCGCACCTCAGGGCCGTACGAGGCGAGCTCGTCGGCGAAGATGTGCACGTCGACGTAGGGCACGTGGATGCCCTGTTCCGCGGGCCGCGACCGGCGGCTGAGCCGCAGGGCGGCCTCGGTGCCCGGCGTCACCTCCAGCAGGGCCTGCTGCCGTGCGGCGACGTCGGCGAGGCCCGCGAGCGCGCGCTCCCCCGCACCCTCGCGCTCGCCGAGGTCGAACCGGGTCTTCGTGATCTCGACGTCGGAGACGATCCGCGCGAGGAGGAAGGTGCGCACGTCGTCCTGATCGAGATCGAACCCGTAGACATGCCACCGCCCCTCGTACTCGACGAGAGCGAGAGGCCGGATGCGGCGCAGCCGCGCGGCATCCTCCCCCGGCTTCGCGTACGAGAATCGCACGACGCGGCCGAGCTCGATCGCCTGCTGCAGGGGATCGAAGGAGCTTTCGCGCAGGCTGATGCGCGGCGAGTACCCGATGATGGGCGCGTCGACATCGATGCCGAGGGCGCGGATCTTGCGCAGGCCGCTGCGCGCGTCGGCGGACATCGAGCTCTCGCTCCAGACGCCGCTCGCAAGGTTCAGCACCGCGAGCTCGGCGGGCGTGAAGGTGAGGTCGGCGGGCAGCTCGTACTCCGTCGTGGGAATACGGTAGCGCGCCTCCCGGAGGTCGTCGGGATCGGCGTAGTCGCCGATCGTCTCCACCTGGATGCCGAGGGAGCGGAGCGTCTGCTTGTCGCGCTCGAACATCTTCTCCAGGGCGTCCTTCGACGCCCCCGAGGTCGCCTGTTCGCGATAGCCCGCGACGGAGGCGAGGATCGTCTCCTTCGTCAGTCCCGGCTCGGTCGCCATGAGGGCGACGACGAGATTCACCAAGCGCTCTTCGGGCGCGGTGCGGGTCGACGAGGATGCCACCCGCCCATCCTAGGCGGCGTCGAGCGGCGCGACGCGGCCCACCCCGCCCTGTGTCGGAGATGCGGCCGGGCTTCGCACGCGTGCGCTCAGCGTGTCGCGGCTGCGGGCGCGGGGTCGTCGATTCCCAGGATGTCGACGACGTAGACCGTCGCGCGCTGACCGTCGGCGGCGGCTCCGGGGTCGACGACCATCAGCTGCGATCCGACCGTCGCGCCCTGCACCGCGTCGGCGAAGACGTCGCCGGAGGTCACGGTGCGGCTCGCCCCGTCCTCCCACGTCGACTCGGTGACGGTCTTGCTGTCCCACTCGACGGCCAGCACGTGCACGCGCGCCGCAGCGATATCGTCGACGACCGCGCCGTCGCCTTTCTTCAGCGTCTCGACGACACGCTGGTCGGGCGCCGAACCCGACGGGATCACAAGGCCGGGTCGGCCGCCGGGGGCCAGGACGACCGACGGCATGCCGCGCCGGTCGTTGTACTGCGGCGCGCCGTCGGCGGCAGGGAGGTACACCTTCGTGAGGTCGAGCGTCACCGCGAGCGCCTCGCCGTCGCCGATGCCGAGGTTCTGCGCCTGATTCGGCGACATGCCGGTGGACGCGGGAACGGCCCCGACGATGCGCGACCCCTCTGTGGCGCACATCATCATGTCGGCGAAACCGGGCAGGTTGTTCCGCCACTTCGCGATCGTCTGCGGCGCCAGCGTCTCGGTCGTGATGGTCTCGCCGGTCGCGCCGCGCGCGACGGTCACCGTGAAGGCGACATCCTGCTGCTCGCTCGTGACTCGGGTGCCCGTCCCCACCTTCTCATCGGCGTGAACCGTCTCGTCCACGTAGAGAGGCGGTTGGACGGTCATCGAGGGCTTGCCGAATTCGCCGTCGGTCTCGATGAGGTCGAGGACCGTGGTGTCCGAATCGACGCGCTCGCACGACGACGAGGCGGACGAGGACGCCGGTGCGGACGAGCACGCGACGAGGGTCACCGCGGTGAGCCCGAGGACGGCGAGAGCGGCAGGGATCCGAAGCACCGGATCAGTCTACGGCTCCCCCGTCGGCGTCCTCGTCCGCCGCGGCCGCGCCCGCGGATGCGATGCGGGCGCCGTCGAGCGCGCGCTGGGCCTCGCGGACGCGCTTGCGGAGGTTCTTGTCGGTGATCTCCCGGTCGCCGACGGCGCCGGGGGTCCAGACCTCGACGTCCGCGTCGGCGTAGCTCGGCTTCTTGAGCGCGCGCTTGCGGACATCCGGGGGCACCGCGCCCGGCGCGAGCCTGCGGGCGGTGATGAGGAAACCGGTGTGCGCCACCATGCGATGGTCGGGGCGCACCGCAAGACCCTCGACGTGCCAGCCGCGCACCATCGTCTCGCTCGACTCAGGTTCGGTGAACAGGCCGGTGCCGCGCAGGTACTCCGCGACACGGCTCAGCTGGGTCGCGGTCGCGACGTAGCAGATCACCACGCCGCCGGGCGTGAGGGCGTCGGCGACGACGTCGATGCACTCCCACGGGGCGAGCATGTCGAGGACCACGCGGTCGACGGTGCCCGGCTCGACCGCAGCGGGAAGCTCCTCGACGAGGTCGCCGACCACGACCTTCCAGCTCTCCGGATAGGCGCCGAAGAACGTCTCGACGTTCGCCTGGGCGACCTCGGCGAACTCGTCACGACGCTCGAACGACCAGAGACGGCCAGCCGGCCCGATCGCGCGCAGGAGCCACAGCGACAGCGCTCCCGACCCGACGCCCGCCTCGACCACGGTGGCGCCGGGGAAGATGTCGGCCTGGGCGAGGATCTGCGCGGCATCCTTCGGATACACGATCGCCGCCCCCCGCGGCATCGACATGACGAAGTCGCGCAGCAGCGGCCGGAGGGCGAGGTACTCGTGTCCCCCGGAGTTCACGAGCACAGACCCGTCGGGCTGACCCACGATCGCCTCGTGCTTCAGCACACCGTGGTGAGTGTGCAACTCGCCGCCCTCGCGGAGGGTGACGGTGTGCATGCGGCCCTTCGGTCCGGTCAGCTGCACTCGGTCGCCCAGGCGGAAGGGGCCGCTCGGGCGCAGGTCGGACGCCGGGGCGGCGGAGAGATCGGTCATCGTGCGGAGCCTTTCGCGGCGCGGGCCGAGTGGAGGTCGGCGAGGTCGCCGAGGGTGCGGCCGTCGAGGGTCGGCCAGATGGCGTGGGCGCCGGTGCCGACGAGCGACACCATGAGCGGGACGCCGACGGTCGTCACGCCCGCGGCGACGGCGGCGCGGACACCCGTCGCGGAGTCTTCGATCGCCAGCGCACGGGCGGGATCGACGCCGAGGGCGGCGCAGGCCTGCAGGTAGGCATCCGGGAAGGGCTTGGGCCGCGTCGCCTCGTCGCCCGAGACGATCAGCTCGAACACGCCCGCCTGAGCGGGCGGCAGTGCCGCGACGACGAGCTCCGCCATGCGGCGCATCGACATCGTCACGAGCGCGCAGCGCACGCCTGCGGCGCGGAGCTCTCCGAGCAGCTCGAGCGCCCCGGGCCGCCACGGGAGGTCGCCTTCGCTGAGGCGCGTCATGACCTGGGCGGTGAGGTGGTCGACGATCTCCTGCGTCGCCATGCGGACGCCCGCCTCCTGCAGGATCGCGGCGGAGGTCTCGAGACCCTTGCCGACGAGGCCGAGCGCCTGCTCGTGCGTCCACGAGCCGCCGAAGCTCTCGACGAGCGCGGTCTCGGCCGCCATCCAGAACTTCTCGGTGTCGACGAGGGTGCCGTCGAGGTCCCAGAGCACGGCGTCCGGATACGCGGAGGTCATATCGGCGGATGCCTCGGCCGACGCGCCGGATGAAGGCTCGGAGAGGCCGTCGTGGGGCGTGGAGGACATCCCTCCATCGTACGACGTGCGCATCCGGCGGCCCTCTGCGCCCCATGCGCGGCGGCCGGCGCGTATCGTGGGGGCAACGATTCGCCAGGACGAGGAGTGGTGTGGACGAACTGGGTCAGCGGGTGCTCGTGGTCGCCTTCGACGGATGGAACGACGCGGGCGAGGCGGCCTCCGCGGCCGTTGCGCACCTGCGCGAGTCCGGCGCCTACCGCGAGGTGTTCTCCGTCGATCCCGAGCTCTACTTCGACTACCAGTACACGCGGCCGCAGGTGCGGATGGATGCCGACGGTGCCCGCAGCCTCGTCTGGCCCGATGCCACGGTGTGGCGGCCGCTGCACCCCTCCGACGGCACGCGCCTGTGGCTCCTGTCCGGCTTCGAGCCGGCGCGCGCGTGGCAGGCGTTCGTCGCCGAGCTCATCGACGCGGCCCTGCGCGAAGACATCACGGGCATCGTCGCACTCGGCTCGATGATGTCCGACGTGCCGCACACGCGCCCCATCTCGGTCTTCGCGGGCAGTGAGAACGAGGCGCTGCGTGCGGCGCTCGGACTCGAGAAGCCGACGTACGAGGGTCCGGCCGGAATCCTCACCGTGCTGTCGACGGCCGCGGAGGATGCCGGCATCCCCTGCGCCGCTCTCTGGGCCAGCATCCCGCACTACGTCGCCGGGCACAGCCCGTCGCCGAAGGCGACGCTCGCGCTCCTCGACCGCCTCTCCGACCTGACGGGTGCCGTCATCCCCCGCGGCGAGCTTCCCGCCCAGTCGCTCGCGTGGGAGGCATCCATCGATGCGGCGGCGTCGGACGACGAGGAGATGACCGAGTACATCCACCAGCTCGAGCAGACGCGCGACACGTGGGACTCGCCGGAGGCGTCGGGCGACGCGATCGCGCAGGAGTTCGAGCGCTACCTCCGCCGCGGCGGCGGTGACGGGCAGAAGGGCCCGGGCGGTCCCGGTCAAAGCGGACCGGGGCAGGGGCCTGACGGGCCGCGGCGCTAGTGAGCGCGGCGGCTCGGTCGCGCGGAACGCTCAGTAGGCCGACAGCACCCCGAGGCTCAGCAGGATGATGAGCACGATGCCGAGGACCACGCGGTAGATCACGAACGGCAGGAAGCTGCCGCGCTTGAGGTACTGCATGAGGAAGGCGATGACCGCGAGGCCGACGACGAAGGCGATGATGGTCGCGACGACCGTCTCCCCCATCGTGAACACTGCCGAACCCGGCTCTTTGATCGCGTGGTACAGCTCGTAGAGGCCGCTGCCGAAGACGGCGGGCACGGCGAGAAGGAAGGCGACCTCCGCCGCGGCGGGGCGGGTGAACCCCAACGCGAGACCCATCGTCGTCGTCGCGCCCGAGCGCGAGACGCCGGGGATCAGCGCGAGCGACTGCGCGAGGCCGAGGGCGAGGCCGTCTTTCAGGGTGATGTCCTCCTCGTTGCGCGTGCGTCGCCCGAGCGCATCGGCGGCGCCGAGCAGCAGACCGAAGACGATGAGGACGATCGCGACGAGCCAGAGGTTTCGGAACGTGTCGCGGATGACGTCCTGGAAGAGGAAGCCGATGACGCCGATCGGGATCGTGCCGATGATGACGATCCAGCCCATCCGCGCGTCGGGGTCGTTGCGCGGCACGGCGCCGGTGAGTGAGCGGAACCAGCGGCCGACGATCCGGACGATCCGCTTCCAGAAGTAGACGAGGACCGCGAGCTCGGTGCCGAGCTGGGTGATCGCGGTGAAGGTGGCACCGGGGTCCTGCGCCGACGGCAGGAACTCACCGATGATGCGCAGGTGTGCGCTCGACGAGATCGGCAGGAACTCGGTGAGTCCCTGCACGATGCCGAGGATGATCGCGTCGAACATCTGAGGGCCTTCCGGGTTTCCTGGCGGGGCGTGTCGCGGTGGTGCGGCTCAATACGAGCGGAGAAGGTCGACCAGCACCCGCTGACCGAAGACGAGGGCGTCGATGGGGACCCTCTCGTCCACACCATGGAACATACCCGTGAAGTCGAAGTCGGCCGGAAGGCGCAACGGCGCGAAGCCGTACCCGGCGATGCCGAGTTCGGCGAGCGCCTTGTTGTCGGTGCCGCCGCCCATCAGGTACGGGACGACCGGGACGCCCGGGTCGTGCCGGTCGAGAGCGCCCACCATCGCCTCGACGAGCGGGCCGGCGAACGGCACCTCGAGCCCGATGTCGCGGTGGACGATCTCGATGACGATGTCGTCGCCCACGATGCGCTGGATCTCGGCGAGGACCTCGTCCTCCTGCCCGGGAAGGGTGCGCACGTCGATCGCCGCCGTCGCCGCGTCGGGGATGACGTTGTGCTTGTAGCCGGCCGTCAGCCCCGTCGGGTTCGTCGTCGTCCGGAACGTCGAACGGAGGAATCCGGATGCCGGGCCGGTCGCGTCGGCCACGGCATCCGGGTCGGGAGTCTGCGCCTCGTTCGGCAGACACGCCTCGTTCGGCAGACAGAGGGCCGCGAGTCCCTCGACGGTCTGCCGCGTCGTCTGTGTGAGGTCGATCGGCCAGGTCGTCCGGCCGAGGGCGGCGACCGCCTCGGCGAGGCGCGTCACGGCGTTGTCGGGGTGGAAGCGGCTGCCGTGGCCTGCGCGGCCCATTGCGCGCAGGCGCAGCCAGACGAGGGCCTTCTCCCCCACCTGCAGGAGGTAGGCGCGGCCCGGCTCGCCGTCGTCGCCGGGTCGACCCACGCCGATCGAGTAGCCGCCGACCTCGCTGATGGCCTCGGTCGCGCCCGCGAACCACTCGGGCCGATCGCGCACGACCAGCTGCGAACCCTCGACGCCGCCGTTCTCCTCGTCGGCGAAGAAGACGAGGACGAGGTCCCGCTCGGGCTGCTCGCCGGCCCGCAGGAGCTCTGCGACGGCGCTGAGGATCATGGCATCCATGTTCTTCATGTCCACCGCGCCGCGCCCCCAGAGGAGGCCGTCCGCCACCTCGCCCGCGAACGGGTCGACGCTCCAGTCCGCGGCGACGGCGGGGACGACGTCGAGGTGGCCGTGCAGGACGAGCGCCGGCTTGTCGGGGCTGCGCCCCGCCACCCGCGCCATGACGTTCGTGCGCCGCGGAATCGGCTCGTAGTACTCGACCTCGAGGCCGAGGGATTCGAGGTACGCCCCGACGTACTCCGCCGCCTCCCGCTCGCCATGGGCCCGACCCTCGCCGTAGTTGGTGGTGTCGAAGCGGATGAGGTCGCGCGCGATGCGCGCCACCTCGGGCAGGTCGTCGGTCATGCCCTCCACGCTACCGGGGGCGCGTGCATGTCGACGTCGGATGCCGGGTCGTGCGACGTCCGCGGGGAGCCGGGCTTCTTCGGAGATCCGGGCTTCTTCGGACGGATTCGGCGCGAACCCTCCGAAGAAGCCGCGATCTCCGAAGTACGCAGGGGTCGCGGGCGTCGCGCGAACGGGAAAGGCCCCCGGATCCTGTCGGACCGGGGGCCTTCACACTGTGCGCGAGGGGGGACTTGAACTGATCCGTTCCCCCTCGCGCCCGCAACCCCGTATCGACGTTCTGCCGCATGATTCCGCGGTTCCTGCGAGGCCCACCTGTGGATAACTGCACCGCGATTCACAACCTAGCAGCGTCGGTAGCACATGAGTTAGCACATGAAATCGGGCCGGATCACGAGAAGCGGCCTATCCGATGGCCACGCCAAAGAGTGCCCCAATGGCGTATGTGGCGATCATGGTCGCTGAGCCCATGACCACGTTCCGGAGAATTGCGCGACCGCGCGGCGCGCCACCGAGCGCAGCGCTGATCCAACCGGTGAGGAAGAGGCCGATCACAACTGCGATGGCTGCGATCCAAACTCGGTGTCCGCCGACGGGGAGCAAGATCATGATGAGTGGGATCAGCGCTCCAACGGCGAACGCAATGAACGATGACACGGCGGCTGCCCACGGGCTTGTGAACTCTTCATGGTCGATTCCGAGTTCGACCTCTGCGTGAGCGGCGAGAGCGTCCGTCTCGGTAAGCTGCACCGCGACCTGATGCGCGAGGTCATCTGAGAGGCCCCGCTGTCGATAGAGCTCGGTGAGTTCTTCAAGCTCCTCCTCGGGCATGGTTTCGAGCTCCCACCGTTCTTTTGCGATGAGCGCTTTCTCTGTGTCGCGCTGGGTGCTCACCGAAACATACTCTCCGCCAGCCATTGAGAACGCCCCGGCAACTACGGCGGCGATACCGGCCGTCGCGATTGCCAGTACGTTGTTTGGTGTAGCGGCAGCGACACCGACGACGACACCCGCGGTAGAGATGATGCCGTCGTTTGCGCCGAGCACCCCTGCACGTAGCCAGTTCAAGCGTTGGCCCACGTTCTGCAGGTGGGCTTCGCCGGGATGCGGCGTGGTGCTTGAGTCGGATGCCATATTGTTCATTTCCTGTCTTGGGGGTCTGCCCCGAGTCTTGTTGACAGTCGGGGTTTGGGGTGATCAGGCCGCTTCTGCGTCCTTGTAGATCATCTCAAATTCGATGGGGGTGAGTTTGCCGAGGCCGCGTTGGCGGCGTCGGCGGTTGTACTTCGTTTCGATCCAGGTGACCATCGCGAGGCGGAGGTCGGCGCGGGTGTCCCAGCGCCTGGTGTTGAGCACGTTCTTCTGGAGCAGGCTGAAAAAGCTCTCCATGCTCGCGTTGTCTCCGGCTCCGTAAGACCGGCCCATGGAGCCGACGAGGCCGTTGTTCTTCAGGAGGTTCTGGGTGCGTTTCGCGCGGAACTGGCCTCCTCTGTCGGAGTGGCAGATCGTGCCGTGAGGTGAGCGCAGCGCGATCGCGTTGCGCATCGCCGCCCGCGCCAGGGACGACTTCATGCGGGTGTCGATGGAGTAGCCGACGATCTTGTTCGACCAGACGTCTTTGATCGCGCAGATGTAGAGCTTGCCTTCTCTGGTCGGGTGTTCCGAGATGTCCCACAGCCAGACCTTGTTCGGCCCGTCGGCGACGAACTCGTGCCGGACGACACCGTGCTCGTCGACGACCGCGAGGAGGTCGTCGTGCGGCGCAGGTCCCGTGCTGCCGGGCTTGCTGTGTTTGCGATGGTGGGACGCGTGAATCCCCGCGATCCGGCAGAGTCGATGCACTCGGTTCTCGCTCGCGGTGATCTCGTGCTCGGTCTCGAGCTCGTCGGTGAGGAACCGGTACCCGAGGGTCACGTCGTCGGCATGGAGGTCGTAGAGCACGTCGATCAGGTGCGCGTCGTCCCAGTCCCGCTGGGAGACCAGGGCTTTGAGCCACTGGTAGTACCCCTGCCGGGACAGGCCGAGGACCCGCAACGCCACCGCGACCGGCACCCTCACGGGAGCGCCGGCCGCAGCCATCTCGTGGACGAGCGGGAAGACTATTTTCCCGGCAGGTTCGCCTGCGACAGATACGCCGCAGCCCGCCGCAACACCTCGTTCTCCTGCTCCAGCAGCCGGATTCGCTTGTTCGCTTCACGCAGCTGCTTGCGCTCGTCGTCGGTTAGGCCGGCGCGTTTGCCGTCCTCGACGTCGGCCTGCTTCAACCAGTTCGACAGCGAGCCTTCGGAGATACCGAAGTCTTTCGCGATCTGCGCCAACGGCGCTTGACCCTTCCGGGCCACGGCCACGACATCATCGCGGAACTCTCGGGGATAGGGCTTTGCCACAGAAACATCCTTCCAGCGAGGACGAATCCTCACAGTTCAGATGTCAACCAAACTCGGGGCAGACCCTGGGTCGTGCTGAAGTGAAGTTGTTCCGTCGATGCGACTGGTGATGATCGTGTGATTCGCTCAGATCGTGGGCCGACTGCACGGAGTGCGCCGAGGATGGCCACCAGGTCAACGACTTCTTGCAGCCACGCGCCGAGGAGTGCTGGGAGGAACCCGAAGGCTGCGATGAGCATGAGGCCGACGCTGATGATGATGCCGAGCCAGATGCTTTGCAGTGCGATCCGCACGGTGTCCTTGCCGATGCTCACCGCGCGCGGCAGGGCCGAGAGCGTGTCGTAGCGGTTCACGATGTCCGCAGACTCCGATGCTGCGGTCGCACCGCGCGCCCCCATTGCGAAGCCAATATCCGCAGCAGCGAGCACCGGGGCATCGTTGAGGCCGTCACCGACCATGATGAGCGGGCGGGGCTGCACGCTACTGACAATGCGAACTTTGTCGCCGGGGCGGCACTCCGCGTGCACCTCGCTGATTCCAAGGCGCCGCGCGATGGGTTCGGCGGTGGCTGCAACGTCTCCGGTGACCATGAGCGTACGCTCGATACCGAGTGCGCTCAGCTGACGGAGAGCCTGGGCTGCTTCTTCGCGCACTTGGTCGCGCATGACGATGGCTCCGGCGAAACGGCCATCGACTGAGACGTAGATTGCGAGTTCCCCTGGAGCAAGGTCTGCCAGCACGAGGTCCGGCGCGGAGTGGCGCACCCAGGAGGGCTTGCCGACACGAACCGTCACTGCCTCAGGTGCGTCAGGAGTGCGGAACACAGCCGCGACTCCGTTTGTCGCGATCTCCTCGGCATGTTCGGCTTCGACGAGCGACAGGCCGTGCTGTTTCGCGGCCTGCACGACGGAGTCCGCAAGCACGTGAGAGGAGTACACCTCCGCTGAGGCTGCGAAACGCAGCAGCTCGTCTTCGCTGGCGCGGTCGGCGGGCAGAAGGCGTTCGAGCACTGGCTTGCCGGTAGTGATGGTGCCGGTCTTATCGAATGCCGCCGAGCGGGCTCGTGAAAGCTGTTCGAGGGTGCCGCCGCCCTTGACGATCAGCCCGAACCTCGCGGCACGGCTCATGCCACCGAGAAACGCGACCGGCGCGGCGATCAGCAGCGGGCATGGGGTCGCCACCACCAGCACCTCGGCAAACCGGACAGCCTCTCCACTGACCGCCCACGCGATCCCGGCGATCACGAGCGCGAGCACTGTGAACGGCACCGCGTACCGATCTGCGAGCCGCACGACTTTGGCTTTGCTCCCCGCGGCTTGTTCGACGAGCCGAACAATCTGCTGATACTCGCTCTCGGCGGCCGGAGCCGCAGCCCGCATGGTGACTGCGGCTTGTCCATTTACCGCACCGCTCGACACTTTCTCTCCCGCGTCACGCTCAACGGGCAGGCTTTCACCGGTCAATGACGACTCATCGAACACGGCGTGCTCGGAGACGAGGATCGAGTCCACAGGCACGAGTGCACCCGGCCGCACCAACAACAGATCACCCACCTCGACTTCTTCGACCGGTATGTCCTCGGTCGTGACCTCGGCAGTATGCCCGTGCATGTCCGCGCCGGGTGCGCTTGGGGCGAGGATGCGCGTGGCCTGCTGGGGTGCCTTACGCAGCAGCGCGGTCAGTTCCCGCTTCGAACGGTTCTCAGCGTAATCTTCGAGGGCCGCCCCGCCGGTGAGCATCAGCACCACCACGAGCGCCGCCCACGGCTCCCCAACGAGCACTGCAGCGGTGATTGCCGTCACCGCAAGAATGTCGAGCCCGGCGTGCCCTCGGATGAGCTGCCGGATCATCCCGACCGCCTCCCACCCGGCAATCACGAGCGCATACGCACCCACAATCCAGCTGGCCGACTCAATGGCCGGAGTCGCTAAAAGAACCAACCCGATCATAGCCACCAACAGTGTTGCGATCACGAGTGGATATGCCCTGACCAGAGATGAAAAACGGCTCATGCTTCAATCCTCCCAGGCGGGCACGCTTCTCGCATTGTAGGCCAGCCTCGCCTGAGTATCCGCGTAGCGCGTTCAGAGCAGCAATGCCCCGGCTCCTGCGGCCCCGAGCACTACCGCCCATGCCGGTGTTTTCCAGGACGTGAGTGCGACAAACGCGAGTGCCGCGACGACGAGTGATGCGGCGTTCGTGACACCCGCGGTGAATACGGGGTCGTACAGCGCGGCGGCGAGCAGCCCGACGACTCCGGAGTTCACGCCCGTCAGCACACGCTGCACTCTCGGCGCACGACGCAACCGCTCCCAGAAGGGCAGCACCCCCATCACGAGCAGCGCAGACGGCAGAAAGATCGCGAGCAGCGCAATGGATGCGCCGAGCAGCCCACTCGGGCCGCCCGTGGTGACCGCTCCGAGAAACGCGGCGAAGGTGAACAGCGGCCCTGGCACCGCCTGCGCGGCACCATACCCCGCGAGGAACGCACCCGGCTCCACCAGTCCAGTCTGCACTGTCTCAGCCTGCAAAAGCGGGAGCACGACATGCCCGCCGCCGAACACGAACGACCCCGCACGATAGAAGGTGTCAATCAGGCCTACCGTGGCGTTGCCGGTGAACACAGCAAAAATCGGCAACCCTGCGAGCAGCATGACGAACAAAGCCAGGCTCAACCATCCGACTGCGGGCCGCAGGCGCACCCGGAAACGCGGTTCATCGTTCTCGGTCGTGCTCGGGGATCGACAGACGAAGAACCCCGCGATCCCGGCCAAGGCCATCGCGCCGAACATCGTCAGCGGGCCGGGTACGAGCAGCACGACAGTGAGCACCCCGACAGCAATCGTCGCTCGTCGCGCATCAGGCGTGAGTGACTTTGCCATCCCGAGCACAGCATGACCCACGACCGCGACCGCCGCAGCCTTCAGGCCCAGCACCCATCCAGCCTGCGATACGTCGCCAAGGGTCGATACGCCGAGCGCGAACCCGAACAGCAATACCGCAGATGGCAGTGTGAACCCGAGCCATGCCGCGACAAGACCGAGTATTCCAGCTCTCTGCAAACCGATCGCCATGCCGACCTGGCTCGATGCCGGGCCGGGAAGAAACTGGCACAATGCGACAAGATCCGCATACGCGCGATCACCCAGCCATCTGCGTCGCTCGACGAACTCTGCTCGAAAATACCCAAGATGAGCGACCGGGCCACCGAACGACGTGCACCCTAACCTCAAGAACACCAGAAGGACCAGCAATGGCGCGCCAAAGTCGGTTCGACGGCCAACTTCTGCGGATAACATTTCTTACTCAGAATGGGGCACCATCCGGGACTGGCGCTACTCGCCGCGCTGCATTCACGCAGTGTTCACTCGCGGCTCAGAAGCCGTCACCGACTTACGCGAACCTTCCGTGTCGCACAGTGCGATTCTAAGATCGCTCTGCTGACTTCTGAATGAACGTATGCTACCGTGGTAGATAGATAGAGTTTCTAGTTTAGAAACATTGGTGGTGAGAGCGATGCAGGGCGGCGTGATCTTGCTCCGGGGCACCGGGGCTGATGCGCTGCGCTATGTCGAGGCCGACCGCTCGCGTGCTGACGACTACTACCTGTCTGACAGCACCGGGGTTCAGTACGCGGTGCTCGACGCTTCGGGCGAGGCCGTGAGTAGTCGGGTGCTGACCGCTGACGAGTATGCGGGATGGGTGGACTGGCTCAATCCCGATACCGGCGAGCAGATGGGAAGGCCTCGCCTCGCGGGGTTGGATCGGCAGGGGTCGCCCCGGTTCGCGGAAATGGTCATCAACACCCCCAAGAGCCTGTCCGTCGCTGCCGCCTTGCATCCCGAGGTATCCAAGGCGCTGGACGCAGCACAGCAGGACGCCCTGGCGGAGATTCTGCGGTGGCTCGCCCAGTACTCCGTGACTCGTGTCGGCCCGCGCGGCAAGCAGGAGGTCGTACCTATTGAGCACATGCAGGTGGTCGGCATCACGCACCGGACGAGCCGGGCCGGTGATCCTCACCGGCATATCCACATGCAGATCGGCGCCCGTGTCTGGGCGGCGGGCAAGTGGCGGGCGCTCGACACGGCGGCGACGTTCCGGCAGCAAGGCGCGATCCGCGCCCTCGGTACTGCCGTGATCGCCGCCAGCCCCGAACTCGCGGAAGTGCTCGACCGTCACGGCCTCCTCCTCGACCCGGTGACTGGCGAAGTCACCGAACTCGAACCGTTCAACGCGCTCATGTCGAAGCGCGGCGAGCAGGTGCGGAAGAACCTGGAACGGCTCGAAGCCGAGTGGGAGACGGCGCATCCGGGCGAGACGATGGGGCCGGTCGTCTCATCTCGGCTGACAGCGCAGGCGTGGGCGTATGAGCGCCCCGCGAAGAAGCCCACGACCTTGCGGGAAGAGGAAGCCTGGCTGACCGAGCTCCGCGAGGTCGGCTACGACCCCGAACACCTGGCCGGCATGCCGGCGCGTGTGCCGGTATCACCGGATGAGGTCTCGGTGCAGCGGATCGCATCGCGTGCGCTGGATCGTTGCGCCGTAGC
This sequence comes from Microbacterium sp. bgisy203, assembly GCF_057706945.1. Taxonomy (NCBI): domain Bacteria; kingdom Bacillati; phylum Actinomycetota; class Actinomycetes; order Micrococcales; family Microbacteriaceae; genus Microbacterium; species Microbacterium sp. bgisy203. Next base: position 29,155 of record NZ_JBYIPF010000009.1, read on the forward strand.
AGAGTCGGCATGGACTCGCCACACCGTGCAGGAACACGCCACCCGCATCATCACCGAGGCGGGCGTGCGTGCCACCCCGCAGGAGTTGCGCGAACTGGTGACCGTTGCAACGACGCTCGCGCTCGAGGATTGCTTCTCGATCCTGCCGCCTGACACCGCTACCCCGGAGCATGTCGCGCACCTCACGAGTTTGCGGGTGGTGCAGGTAGAGACGGAACTGCGCGACCTCATCACCGCCCGAACACCCGACCGCGAGCCGAAACACGGCGACGTGCGCGAGCACGCGGCCGCACTCGGGCAGCAGCTTGACCCTGGCCAGCTCGTCGCGGCCGCAGCGGTCGCCTCGACTGATCCGTTGGTGATCGTGGAGGGCGCCGCAGGCGCGGGCAAGACCACGATGCTCGCCACCGCGATCCGCGCCGCTGAGCAGCGCGGCGGCAGGGTGCGGGTGGTTGCGCCGACCAAGCGTGCCGCCGAGGTCGCGCACCAAGAACTTGGCGTGCCCGCCGAAAGCGTCGCCGCCCTCGTCTACGCGTACGGATGGCGCTGGAACCAGGACGGCGTATGGACACGCCTCGCCCCAGGCGACACCGATCCGATGACTGGCGGAACCTACACCGGCCCACCCCGAGACGCGCAGGTGCGCCGTGGCGAGCGGATCGTCGTGGACGAGGCCGGGATGCTCGACCAAGACACCGCACTCGCCCTGTTCACCGTCACAGCCGAGACGGGCGCAACCCTCGCGCTCGTCGGCGACCGCGCGCAACTGCCCGCAGTCGGCAGGGGCGGCGTGCTCGACATGGCCGCACAACTCAGGGGCCGCACGTTCGACATGGATGAGGTACACCGCTTCACCAACCCCGCCTACGCCGAGGTGACCGTGCAGATGCGCGACCGTCGCAACCCCGGCGAGGTGTTCGACCGGCTGCGCAAGCTCGGGCTGATCCGGCTCCACACCGATGCCGACGAACTGCGCGAAGACCTCGCCACCAGCAGACACGACGGCGACGCCGTCACCGTCGCATCGAATGACGAGGCGGCCCGGCTGAATGATCGCATCCGAGACGAACGCACCCGCGCGGGCATCGTCGACGACACCACCACGACCACCGGCAGCGACAGCCTCAGCATCGGGCGCGGTGATCTGATCCAGACCCGGCAGAACCGCGCCGACCTGGGCGTGGCGAACCGGCAACCGTGGATCGTCCAACGAGTCGAGCAGGATGGGTCGCTCTGGGTGCGTGACGCGCACAGCGACCGCAAACGCGAACACTCAATCCGCCTGCCCGCCGAGTATGTGCGCGAGCACACCCACCTCTCCTATGCCGCGACCGCCTATGGGGTGCAGGGCGTTACCGTGCCCGCCTCGCACACCGTCCTCACCGAGCAGATGGGCGGCGCGACCGTCTATGTTGGCATGACCCGCGGCCGAAACGAGAACACCCTGCACGTCGTCGCGGAAAGCATGGCCGACGCCCGAGCGCAGTTCATCGAGGCGATCGAACGCGACCGCGCAGACCGAGGACTCGCCGACGCGACCGAACGCGCGGCCGAAGCGGTGCGCGGCCTCGTCGCTGACGGCCCGGTGAAGCTCGTCAACGACGAGGTTGTCCGACTCCTGCGTGACGCTGAGCGCGCCGAGCGAACGGCCGAGAAGTGGGAGCAGATCGCGGAGCGGCTCGACCAGCAGCAGGCCAACCACCAGGCGGAGGACGAGCAAAGCGCCGAGATGATCCGCGCCGCCGAGACTCACACAGCCCAAGCCCGCGCCGAGGTCGTCGCGGAGTTGGTGCCGCAGGCCGTCGAGGACGGCGAAACCTACCTCACAGCCGTCACCGCCGAGAGCACCACATCGGAACGGCTCGCCACGTCGGGCAGGTTCGGACGACGCCGAGCGCGACAGGAGTACCAGGCCGCGACCGAGCGCACCCACACGGCACGCGAGCAGGTGCGCGACGCCTGGGGTGTACTACCGCGCCACGGTGACGGCCTCACCGAGTGGGCCACCACCGCTGCCGAGCGGCGTGCCGAGAACGACCCGCGAGTGATCGACGCTGACCGCCGCCTCGCGGATGCGCAGTCTGGGCGGGCGGCGCTCAAAGACCAGCACAACCGCGAACGCCTCACGCTGCTCGCGCGAGAGTTGGGGGTCGAACGGGTGCGTCGTGACCCGATACGAGCACGGTTCATCCGCCCCGACCGCGAAGCCCGCAACGTGCACGCACAGGCGGCGGTGGCGCGGCGCGATGCCGAGGAATTGCGCGCCCTGCCGCCCGAGCAAGCCGCCGCACTGGTCGAAGTGAAGCGTGCAGCGGCAGAGCAGGTCCGGCAGCTTGCCGCTGACCGCGCGCGGCGACTGCGCGGCACGGTAGAGCAGCACCACCCGAGCACAGAGCCACGGCGTGAAGGCCCGAGCCTGGGCTTATAGGCCGAGCGAGGGGCCGCTGCGCGGATCACAGGGCGACGCGCCACCGAACGCCTCAGGCGGCTGGAGGTTCCAGCGGCGCTGCCGGGCGGCGTCGAGCGCGCGATCCAACGTCTCCGGGTCGCGCACCGACCGGCGAGTGGTGAAGCCCTGTGCGTGCCCGTCCAGGCTCGCCGTGAGCCGGTCGGAGCGTGCGGCGTCTTCGACGGTGACGAGGTTCGGGCGGATCAGCGCGTCAAGCCCGGAGTGATCTTCCACGATGGCGAGGGTGCGGGCATGGGCGAACACGTCGCCGGGGATCTGCGACCAGTCGATCACCCACCCGGCATCGCGGGCGAGCTGGTTGAAGAAGACATGCTGACTGCGCGTGTTCACGTCACGGAACGGATGGATCGCCGTCGTCTCACCCCACACCCACGCCAGCCCATCCGAGAACGCATCCACGTCCAGGTCGCGCAGGTAGTCGCGCTGGGCGAGCGCACCAAACACGCGCTCCGTCTCGGGAACGATGAACTGCGGGCGGCAATGCGCAATGCCGGTGCCGCCGGGATGGGTGTCGGTGGCGCGAATCTCGCCACCCCAGGAGTACATATCTTGCGTCAGGTAGGCGTGGATCGCTTGCAAGTGCGGCAGATCGTAGCCACCAGCGACGGGGTGCTCGCGTAGCGCACCCATGCGGGCACCGATGAAGTCGGCCTCAGCATCTTTCCAGTCGTCGTAGTCGGTGATGCCGAACGTGTTGACCAGAACATCGCTGCCCGGATAGGTGTACCGATCAGGCATCGCGACGCCGAGCGGTTCAGGCGGTGCGAGCGGCCAGGCGTGCGCGGGTACGGGCGGCGATCACTTCGACAGCCTCGTCCACGGTGATCTCGCCGCGCACCTGGCGGGCCAGAAGCTCCAGCCCCTCGGGGGTCATCTGCTCACCGGCGGTCTGCTGCCCGGCCTGCACCTCAGTGAGCACGCGCTGAACGTGCGCCTCGGATACGCGAGTCTTCGTCGCCATAATGGGGTGCCTCCTTGTGGTCGGCTTCGTGAGTTCAGTCTACGCGGCACGTCCGACAAAGCGCCCGACGACCAGCACGGGAGTGCCGAATCGGCACCACCAGCCCTGTTCACCGCGCGGGGGTGCCGGGAACCGTGGAGTGTGCGTCGTCGCCGTCGAAGATGCGCAGGAACTTCTCTCGTGGAATCACGACCCGCCTGCCGAGCTTCACGGACGGGATCGACCCGTTCTCGATGCTCGCCGTGATCGTGCGGGGATCGACCCCGAGCGCCGCCGCAGCCTCCGCCCGTGTAATGACCGCGTTACGGGAGGCCCGTAAGTCGTCCAATGTCACCGATATGTCTCTCATCGCCCTGCCTGCCGTCCCTAATCAAGAGTCCTGAGTTCCCAATAAAGTACAGTATGGTGCTTGACGAGTCAAGAGCGGGCATGTACGTTCCTAGTATGGAAACAGAACGAGTGCGGGGAAACCCCGCCGGGATCACGCACGAGCACGTCGCCCAGAACCTCCGCACCGCACGCCAGGCCATCGGCATGGACGTGCGCACCGCCGCCCGGCTGATGACCGAGGCGGGCCGAAAGCTCTCCCCGTCGGGGATCAGCAAGATCGAGAACGGCGACCGGCGCGTGGACGTGGACGACCTCACCGCCCTCGCCTACATCCTCCGCACCACACCCGCAGCTCTTCTTACCCCGCTTGCTGAGGCGGTCACGCTGACCGGGGTGCCCGAGTCGTTCCTACCCGAAGAGATACAGGCATGGGTCGCAGGCGCCGTGAAGCTCACCACCGAGGACTTGGTGCGCTACTGGAAAGAGCAACGCTTCCAAGCGATCAACTCGGCGCACTGGGCCGAGGAAATACTCGCCAAGTACGACCGCGGCCAGGTTGGTATCACTCCGCGCGAGGTGTACCAGGAACGCTACGACGTGCAGACCGCCCGCGAGGAACACGCCACCGGCAGGCTGTTGCAACTCGACCCGAACGCCTCACTCGCGTTCGAGTAACGAACCACCACGAGAGAAAGGAGCAAGGTCTATGGCACCAGCCAGTCACCCGCCGCCGGACGAGGCGGCACCGAGCAGCGTTGAGGGGGTGAAGCAGAAGCAGCAGCGACGTTCCCGGTCGCGGCATCAGGGATCGCTGGGCGACTACCAGACCCGCAAGGGGCGACGGTGGAAGTTCCAAATCTATGTGCTGATCGACCCGGAGAAGCCCGAGCTGGGCGAGAAGCGGCTCACCCGTGGCGGGTTCACCGACCTCGAAGAAGCACAGGCCGCGCTCACCGAGGCGCTACGAAAGAAAGCGAGGAACGAGAAGTTCCAGGGCAAGACCCCCACGGTCGGTGTGTACGCCGAGCATTGGATGTCGAGCTTGCGGCTGGCCGATTCCACGATCAAGGGGTATCGGAAGATCATCCGTAACCACATCACCCCCGACCTGGGTCGCATCAGGATCGACAAGCTCACCGCCACCCGCATCGGCTCCCACTACCGGGAGTTGGAAAAGAGCGGGCGCAAGGACGAGTACGGCAAAGGCAAACCACTCTCGGCCAACAGCATCCACAAGGTGCACGTCGTCCTCGGCGCGATCCTCGACGCCGCAATCGACGATGGGCTGATCCAAGTCAACCCGGCAAAGAAGAAGCGCACCGTGAACGCCCCGAAGTCGTCACAGGTTCGAGCGCAGAAACCGGAAATCGTGACCTGGACGGGCGAGCAGCTACAGACATTCCTCACTTGGAACGAGAAGGAACTGCAAGACGAACTGTTCCCACTGTGGCGACTGATCGCCTACACCGGGATGCGACGCTCCGAAGCTCTCGCGCTCAGATGGAACGACATCAACACCAAGACCGGGCGCATCAGCATCCGGCGAGCGGTGAACACCGAGGACTGGACGACCACCAAGACCACGAAAACGGGCACCGCCCGCGTGATCGACGTGGACGCCGCGACCCTCAAAGTGCTCGCCTCCTACAAGGTCGCCCGCGCCGAAGTGTCGTTCGATTTGGCGAAAGCCGATGCGTATGTGTTCGGTGACGACGAGGGCAAGCTGCGCTCACCCGACGCCATGACGAGCCGCTGGGATCGCCGCATGAACGGGCTCGCCAAGGCACACCCGACGCTGCCCCGCGTGACGATCAAGGGGCTGCGCCACACGCACGCCACACTCCTGCTGGAGCTTGGCGAGCATCCCAAGGTAGTACAGGAGCGCCTGGGGCACTCCACCATCACAACCACGATGAACATCTACAGCCATGTCACCCCGACGATGCAGAAAGCCGCAGCAGACCGCTTCGCGGCCCATCTCGGTGGGGCTTAGCACATATCTCAGCACATGGCACGAAAATGACCCCCAACCCGGTGATCTAAACCCCAGGTCAGAGGCCATTTTCTGTTCGTGCGCGAGGGGGGACTTGAACCCCCACGCCCTATACGGGCACTAGCACCTCAAGCTAGCGCGTCTACCTATTCCGCCACCCGCGCAGGTGGTGTTTTTCGGTTTCGCAACCGAGGATCGACATTACCACGTCACGGCGGCGATCGACCAATCGGCGCGATCGACAGATCTCCAGCGTCGCCCGACGCGGTCACCCCATCGAGACGCCGAACAGCAGCCCGAGGAGGTAGGTGACCGCGGCGGCGCCGTAGCCGATCGCGAGCTGGCGAAGACCCCGCTTGAGCGGCGACGTGCCCGAGAGCAGTCCGACGGTCGCGCCGGTGAGCATGAGCGCGGCCCCCACGAGCACGAGCGCGACGATGATCGCGGGCGCGCCGCTCATGCCGAAGATCCAGGGCAGGACGGGGATGATCGCGCCCGATGCGAAGAACAGGAAGCTGGATGCCGCCGCGCCCAGCGCACTGCCGACGACGTCATGGTCGCGGTGCGCGGGAGCGGGATGGGCGGCCGCCGACGCCGACGGCGCCTGCCCGGCCTGCGCCGCGCGGGCGCCCTCGAGGACGCGGCGAGCGCGAGCCTGGGCTTCGTCCGAGGGGATGCCGCGGGTGCGGTACACGAGGGCGAGCTCGTTCGCATCGAGGTCGAGGTCGGGGAGGATCTCGTCGCCGTAGCTGTTCGGCTCCGTGGCATCGAGCAGTTCCCGCTGCGAGCGCACCGACACGTACTCGCCCGCTCCCATCGACAGGGCGCCCGCGAGGAGCCCTGCGATGCCGCTGAAGAGCACGAACTGGCTCGCGACGCCCGTTGCGCCGATGCCGAGGACGAGGGCGAGATTCGAGACGAGTCCGTCGTTCGCGCCGAACACGGCGGCCCGGAACGTGCCGGACAGTCGGCGCCGGCCGCGCGCGGCGAGGCCCCGGACGACCTCGCTGTGGATCTTCTCGTCGGCGGCCATGCGCGGCGTCGCGAACGGTTCGGTGTCGTACGGCGAGCGCGTCTCGGCGCTCTGCGCGAGGGCGAGCACGAAGATCGACCCGAATCGGCGCGCGAGGACCCCGAGCATGCGGCTGCGCAGGCTCGGCGCGGGGAGCCGCGCGGGCTCCCCGCCGAGGAGGGCGATCCAGTGGTCGGCGTGCCGGCCCTCGGCATCCGCCAGCGCGAGGAGGATCTCGCGCTCCTCTCCCTCGCGCCGCTCGGCGAGGTCGCGGTACACCTGCGCCTCCGAGCGCTCCTCGGCGAGGTAGCGCGCCCAGCGGCGCCGGTCGGCGGCGATCGGCGTGCGGGGCGGGGCCTCGGTCACGGCGCTCCATTCGTAGTGTCGGGATGTCGGGATGTCGGGATGTCGGGGGCCGGCGTCCTGGTGCAGGAGCGCCGACGCGTCGAGAGCAACCGTATCCAGCGGGTGCGGCCGCGACGCCCGGAACGCCGGGATTGCCAGCATTTCGGGGTTCCGAACCGACGCGACATCCGTGCGACTCAGCCCTCCACAGCGGCGGCGAGGGCACGCGCGAACCCGCGCTCGCCGCGGCGCATGACCTCCCGGTGGGCGAGGACGTAGAGCGGGCGCAGCACGGGGCTCAGCGCGCGCATCCACGGCCGCCGCACGGCCACCTCCCACGTCCAGACGAGGTCGGAGGCCGGCGCCCCGGATGCCGGTGCCGTGGCTGCCGATACCCTGGGTGCCGGTGTTCGCGCGATCTCCAAGCGCCCGCGCCCCGCGAGGTCGCCGTCGCTCGTCGCGGCGATCACGTGCGGCGGCGCCACCTCGGTGAGCGTAAGCCGGACCCGGAGGCGATAGCCGAGCGGGCTTCGCACCTCGAGGGCGAGGTCGTCGCCGACAGCGGGACTTCTGACACCGAGAGGGTCGACGCGGACGGCGGGCCACCAGGGCAGGCGCCCTCGTCGGAGCGCGTCCTCGAGCATCTGCCAGCACCGCTCCGGCGACGCCGCGACCTCCCAGCGGGAGACGAAGCGGAAGACGTCGGCGGGCATGGCGCGAGTGTACGCGCGCCCGCGGACCGCCTCAGGACCGCACGCGCGAGCGCAGCACCTCGATGCGCGCCTGCAGCTGCGCCACCGTGGCGCGGGCGACTTCGGGACCGCCGCAGATGCGGCGGAGCTCCGCGTGCACCGATCCGTGCGGTTCGCCGCTCTGGCGGGCGTAGAGGCCCACGAGGCTGTTGAGAAGCTGTCGCTGCTCGCGGAGCGAGCGGTGCAGGGCAGGCGGCAGCGCGGCATCCACTCCCCCGGCATCCGCCACCTCGGGTGCGGCTCCTTCGTGGGCCTCGCGCGCCTTGCGGTGGCGGGTCTGCCGCGCCTGGCGCTGCATGAGGAGCTCGTGCACGTGCTCGGGTTCGAGAAGTCCCGGGAGCCCCAGGAACTCCTCCTCCTCGGGGGTGCCGGGAACGGCCAGCTGACCGAACTCGCGCCCGTCGTACAGCACCCGGTCGAAGTGGGCGACCGAGCCGAGCGCCTGGTACGAGAACTCCTGTTCGAGATCGTCCGAGGCCTTGTCCTCGCGCTCGGCCTCGGCGAGCAGCGTGTCTTCCAGGCCGTCGTCGTCGCCCGACTCGCGGTCGAGGGCGTGGTCGCGCTCGCGCTCCATCTCGCCCGCGAGGGTGAGGAGGACCGGCACGTTCGGAAGGAAGACGGATGCCGCCTCGCCGCGCCGCCGGGCTCGCACGAAGCGCCCGATCGCCTGCGCGAAGAAGAGCGGCGTCGAGGCGCTCGTCGCATAGACCCCGACCGCGAGACGCGGCACGTCGACGCCCTCGGACACCATACGGACGGCGACCATCCAGCGCGTCGTCGCGTGAGCGAACTCTTCGATCCGGCCCGAGGCGGCCTTGTCGTCGGAGAGGACGACGGTCGGCGCCTCGCCGGTGATCTCGCGGAGGATCGCGGCATACGCGCGCGCCGCCGTCTGATCGGTCGCGATGACGAGTCCCCCGGCATCCGGCACGTCCTGCCGTACCTCGCCGAGACGCCGGTCGGCGCTGCGGAGGACGGCGGGGATCCAGTCGCCCTCGGGATCGAGCGCCGTCCGCCACGCCTGCGCCGTGACGTCCTTCGTGTTGTCCTGCCCGAGGTGCGCCTCGAGCTCGTCGCCCGCCTTAGTGCGCCACCGCATCTTGCCGGCGTAGACAAGGAACAGGACGGGCCGGACGACCCCGTCGGCGAGCGCCCTGCCGTAGCCGTAGTTGTAATCGGTGCGCGAGAGGCGGATGCCCTTGTCGTTCGGGTGGTACTCGACGAACGGGATCGGGGCGGTGTCGCTGCGGAACGGGGTTCCCGACAGCAGCAGGCGCCGCGTCGCCCGTCCGTACGCCTCACGGAGCGCGTCGCCCCAGCTCAGCGCGTCGCCGCCGTGGTGCACCTCGTCGAGGATCACGAGCGTGCGCCGCTCGTCGGTGAGGAAGCGGTGCACCGACGCCTTCACGGCGACCTGCGCGTAGGTGACGGCGACGCCGTGGAACTGCCGGGAGTGCGTACGGTGACGGTTGCTGAAGCGCGGATCGAGCCGGATGCCGACGCGTGCCGCGGCATCGGCCCACTGGGTCTTCAGATGCTCGGTGGGCGCGACGACGACGATCCGCTCGACGACGCCGCGGCGGAGGAGCTCCGACGCGAGGCGCAGCGCGAAGGTCGTCTTTCCGGCTCCCGGGGTCGCGGCGGCGAGGAAGTCGCGCGGGCCCTTCCCGACGCCGTCGGGGCCGTCCGCGCCGAAATACGCCTCGAGCGCCTCGGCCTGCCAGGCCCGGAGGTTCTGGGCGGTACCCCACGGGGCGCGCTGGGGGAAGGACGGCGACAGGTGCTCGGCGGCGAACGACCCGAACTGGGTGTGGTTCTCCTGCTCTGCGTCCACTGCCCCCTCTTCCGTCACGACTGACCACCCTAACCCCGGGCTCCGACGTCGTCGCCCCGCCCCCGGCTGCGACGTCCCGACCACCGGTAGCCTCGAAGGGACACACGTCAGGAGATGCGATGCGCAAGAACGACCCCACCCCCGACGAGCACCGCTCGCCGTACGTGCCGAACGAGTCGGCCCACCCGTGGCGCCGCATGGTCGCGATCGGCGACTCGTTCACCGAGGGCATCGGCGATCCGATTCCCGGTACCGACGGGCACCGCGGCTGGGCCGATCGCGTCGCGGAGGTGCTCGGCTCGCAGGTCGACGACTTCGCCTACGCGAACCTCGCCGTCCGCGGCAAGCTCATCGGACAGATCGTCGCCGACCAGATCGAACCGGCGCTCGCGCTCAATCCGGACCTCGTGACCTTCTCCGCCGGCGGCAACGACGTCATCCGTCCCGGAGGAGACCCCGACGTCGTCGCGGCGCAGTTCGAGGATGCCGTGGCGCGCCTGAGCTCCCAGGGCGCGACGGTCGTCGTGTTCACCGGCATCGACACCAACTTCACGCCCGTGTTCCGAGGCATCCGCGGGCGGGTCGCGATCTACAACGAGAACATCCGCGGCATCGCCGACCGGTACGACGCGATCGTCGCCGACCAGTGGGCGCTGAAGGAGGCGCAGGACATGCGCTTCTTCGACGACGACCGCCTGCACTACAACGCACTCGGCCACCACGAGGTCGCCCGGATGGTGCTGCGGACCCTCAACGTGCCGAACGACCTTCAGCCGATGCAGCCCGACCCGCTCCCGACCCTGACGTGGCGCGCCGCGCGGGCGAACGACCTCGTCTGGGCGCGGACGCACCTCGTCCCGTGGGTGCTGCGGCGCGTGCGGCATCAGTCATCCGGCGACAACATCACCGCGAAGCGCCCCGACGCCCTCCCAATGATTCCTTCCGAGAACAGCGGCGCCGCCGAGACCACGGCATCCGGACTACCCGTGACGACCGAGGCACCCGCGAAGGATCGCCTGGCGGGGCCCGGTCAGCCCGTCTGATCCCCGCCTCACCGCCGCGTCACCCCCGATCGTTGAGCGACGAGCGCAGCGAGGAGTCGAAACGCCCCTGCTCGGCCGGCGCCGCGTGTCAGCGCAGTGCTCCCGCGTCAGCGCAGGGCCCACGCGTCAGCGCAGTGCCCAGAGGGCAACCGCTGCGGCGGACGCCACGTTCAGCGAGTCGACGCCGCCCGCCATCGGGATCGTGACGATCGTGTCGGCTGAGGCGAGCGCGTGCGGCGACAGCCCGTCGCCCTCGGATCCCATCACGAGCGCGACGGGGCCGGGCCGCGCCGCGGCGAACGCGTCGAGCGGCACCGCGCCGTCGGCGAGTGCGAGCGCGGCGATGTGGAGGCCCGCGTCGTGTAGCAGCGCCCGGCTCGCGGCCCAGCCGCCGGTGCCGTCGGGCGTATCCTCCGGCAGCCGCGTCCACGGCACCTGGAACACGGTGCCCATGCTCACGCGGACGCTCCGGCGGTAGAGCGGGTCGGCGCACCGAGGCGTCACGAGCACGGCATCCGCGCCGAGGCCCGCGGCGGCCCGGAAGGCCGCGCCGACGTTCGTGTGGTCGACGATGTCCTCGAGGACCAGCACGAGCCGGGCGCCGGCGACGACCTCGGACACCGGCGGCAGCACGGGCCGATGCATCGCGGCGAGCGCTCCCCGGTGCACGGCATAGCCGGTGAGGGCTTCGGCGACGGCATCCGTCACGACGTACACCGGCGCATCGCCGTCCGCTGATTCCGTCGACACGAGGGGCAGGATGCCGTCGAGTCATTTCTCCTGGACGAGCACCGACCGGGGCTCGTGGCCCGCCGCGAGGGCACGGGCGATGACCTTGGCGGACTCGGCGATGTAGAGGCCCTCGGCGGGTTCGGTGCGCCGGCGCAGGGCGACGTCGGTGAGGTCGCGGTAGTCGGACAGCCGCGGATCGGCGGGGTCGTCGATCGTGGTCACCGGCATCCCTCCATGCTCGCATGTCGCTGCGCGGACGCTGCGTAACATCCCCGAAAAGCGACGGGCGTAGGCTCGAGACAGCCGACCGGTGCGGAGGGGGTGTCATGACGACCGTGCTCGAGTTCGATGCGCAGACCGCCGCCTCCGTGGGGCGGGCGATCGACGCCCTCGCCGGCCGCCGCGTCGCGGTGCTCACCGGCGCCGGCGTCTCGACCGACTCGGGCATCCCCGACTACCGCGGCAAGGGCGCACCCACCCGGACGCCGATGACGGTGCAGCAGTTCTTCACGAGCGAGTCCGCGCGGCGGCGCTACTGGGTCGGCAGCCACCTCGGCTGGCGGGCCTTCGCGGCATCCCGCCCCAACGCCGGCCACGAGGCGCTCGCCCTCCTCGAGCGCGACGGCATCGCGACGGGCGTCATCACGCAGAACGTCGACGGTCTGCACCTGCGGGCAGGAAGCAACCGCGTCGTCGAGCTCCACGGCACGATGCGCCGCGTGCTGTGCACCCACTGCGGGCAGGTGTTCGACCGCCGCGACCTCGCGGAGCGCGTCGAGCACGACAATCCGTGGATCACGGTTCCGGATGCCGTCGAGCTCGGACCCGACGGCGACGTGCTGCCCGCCTCGAGCGAGGGCTTCGTGATCCCCGCGTGCAGCGTGTGCGGCGGGGTGCTGAAGCCCGACGTCGTCTTCTTCGGCGAGTACATCCCGGTCACGAAGTTCCAGGAGGCGGAGCAGCTGCTGGCCGCGAGCGACGCCCTGCTCGTCGCGGGTTCGTCGCTCGTCGTGAACTCCGGCATCCGCCTGCTCGATCGTGCGCGCAAGCGCAAGCTCCCCATCGTCATCGTCAACCGCGGCGAGACGCGCGGCGACGCGCGTGCGACCGTCAAGATCGACGCCGGGACGACCGAGGTGCTGCAGGCGTTCGCAACGGCCCTGCCCGCAGCGCGGTGACTTCCCTGCCCGCAGCGCGGTGACTTCCCTGCCCGCAGCGCGGTGACTTCTCTGCCCGCAGCGCGGTGACCTTCCTGCTCGCAGCGCGGTGATCTTCCTCTCAGGACGCCCGGCTACCCTCGAAGAGTGACGACCCTCCTCCTCGTGCGCCACGGCGAGACCGACTGGAACGCCGCGCGGCGCATCCAGGGCTCGACCGACATCCCCCTCAACGAGACCGGCCGCGCCCAGGCGCGCGAGACCGCCGAGATCCTGCGCGTGCGGTTCGCCGGGCTCGCACCGGTCGTCGTCTCGAGCGACCTGTCGCGCGCGAGCGAGACCGCCGAGATCATCGCCGAGGCGCTCGGCGTCGAGGGGCCGCGCACCTACCCGCAGCTGCGGGAGCGCGCGTACGGCGTCGCCGAGGGGCTCTCGATCGAGGAGTACCTCGCGCAGTACGGGACGTTCGACCGCGAGAACGTGCCCGGGGCCGAGACGACCGGGGAGCTTCGGGATCGCGCCGTCGCCGGCATCCGCCGGGTCGTCCGCGACGCGCGCCGCACCCACGCCCCGCTGGACGTCCCCGTCATCGCGGTCGCGCACGGCGCCTTCATCGGGCAGCTCATCCGGCACGCGAGCGGCGACACGCTCCCCCTTCCCGGCGAGCGGCTGGCGAACGCGTCGACGCACGAGTTCCACCTCGAACGCGACCGCCTGACGGTCCGCGCCTACGCCGCCGTGCCCATCGCCTGACGCGGGGCGCGTCTCCCCGCCCTCGCTACCCGCCCGAGCGGGCGAGGACCGAGCGCGCATGGCGCAGCACCGGCTCGTCGATCATGCGTCCCTCGTACCGGAAGACGCCCCGTTCCCCCTGCGCCGCGTTGAGCACCCCGCGCGCCCACGCGAGAGTGTCGTCGGCGGGACGGTATGCGGCGCGGATCGTCGCGACCTGACCGGGGTGGATGCAGGCGGATGCCGAGAACCCGCTCGCCGCGGCATCCTCCGCCTCCGCCCGCAGACCCCGGTCGTCGGCGATGTCGACGTGGACCGCATCGATCGCGGCGACGCCCGCCGCTCCCGCCGCGAGGAGCACCCGCGACCGCGCGGCGCGCGCGACCTCGCGGTAGCGTCCGTTCGGCTTCCGGCTGGAGGTGCCCCCGAGCGAGGCGACGAGATCCTCTGCGCCCCACATGAGCCCCACGACGTTGGACGCGGCGGCGAGTTTCTCGGCGGCGACGATTCCCCGAGCCGTCTCGCACAGGGCGATGACCTCGAAGCGCGTGTCGATGCGGAGGACCTTCTTGGGCGACTCGGCCTTCGGCAACATGATGAGGCGGTAGTCGGTCTGCGACAGCGTCGCCATGTCGGCATCGAAGTCGGGCGTGCCGAGCGCGTTCACCCGCACGATCACGCGGGACGGGTCGAGCGAGGGCACGTCGAGCGCCGCGTCGATGAGCGCACCGCGGGCGGTCGGCTTGTCGCGGGGCGCGACGGCGTCCTCGAGGTCGAGGATGACGGCATCCGCCCGCTCCGCGGCCTTCGCGTACCGGTCCGGCCGGTCGGCGGGGCAAAAGAGGAGCGCCGGTCCGAGGTCGAACGCGCCGCCGGTCACCGCGCGCCTCCATCCGCGAGCCCGAGCGCCCGGGCGATGAGGAGCAGCTGCACCTCGGTCGTGCCCTCACCGACCTCGAGGATCTTGGAATCGCGGTAGTGCCGCGCCACGGGGTACTCGTTCATGAAGCCGTTCCCTCCGAAGATCTGCGTCGCGTCGCGCGCGTTGTCCATCGCGGCGTCGGATGCCGTGAGCTTCGCGAGCGCCGCCTCGGTGCCGAACGGGCGACCGGCGTCGCGCAGGCGCGCCGCGTGCAGCCAGGCCAGTCTCGCAGTGTGGACGCGCAGCTGCATGCGCGCGAGCATGAACTGGATCGCCTGCCGCGAGCCGAGCCGCTCGCCGAACACCTGGCGCGTCTGCGCGTAGTCGACGGCGGCCTCCAGGCATCCTTCCGCCGCGCCGGTGGAGAGCGCCGCGATCGCGATGCGACCTTCGTCGAGGATGCCGAGGAAGTTCGCGAACCCGCGGCCGCGCTCGCCGAGGAGGTTCGCCTCGGGCACGCGCGCGCCGGTGAAGGTGAGGGGGTGCGTGTCGGACGCGTGCCAGCCGACCTTGTCGTAGGCGGGTCCGACCTCGAACCCCGTGGTGCCGTTCGGGACGATGATCGTGGAGATCTCGGGGCGCTCGGCGCCGTCCATGCCGGTGCGCGATCCGGTGACGGCGGTCACCGTCACGAAGCGGGTGATCGACGTGCCCGAGTTCGTGATGAACTGCTTCGCGCCATCGACGACCCATTCCCCGTCGTCGAGGCGGGCGGTGGTGCGAGTGGCTCCGGCATCCGACCCCGCCTCGGGCTCGGTGAGACCGAAGCCGGCGAGGGCGCGCCCGGCGAGGAGGTCGGGGAGGAGTTCGCCCTTCTGGGCCTCGGTGCCGAAGCGGAAGACCGGCATGGCGCCGAGGCTGACGCCGGCCTCGAGGGTGATCGCGATCGACTGATCGACGCGCCCGAGCGCTTCGATCGCGAGGCCGAGCGCGACGTAGTCGCCGCCCTGGCCCCCGATTTCCTCGGGGAACGGCAGGCCGAACAGGCCCAGCTCCCCCATCGCGTGGACCAGCGGGATCGACAGCGTCTTGGTGCGGTCCGCCTCGTACGCCTGCGGTGCGACCTGCTCGTCGGCGAACGCGCGCACGAGGTTCGCGAGCTCGAGATGGTCGTCGTCGAGCTCGTACGTCGACAGGTCGATCACGCTCATCACATCTCCTTCGATGTGTCCTTCGATGTGCCGCAGTCACGATCCGATCACAGGTGCGATCGCCAGGATCTCGCACGCCGCGACGTCGGGTTAGTGTTCCGTCACCGGATGCTCCCAGGTTAGCGAGGATTAACTGGAATGACAACGAACGGTCGCGACGAGTCCTCCCGCTCGTTCGGCACCGAGCGCGAACGCGCCAAGGCCGAACGCCACGACGCGCTGCTGCGCGAAGCGGCCCGGCTGTTCGCGGCGGATGGCTTCGACGGCGTGAGCCTCGAGGACATCGGGGCGTCCGTCGGCATCACGGGACCGGCGGTCTACCGGCACTTCGCAAGCAAGCGGACCCTGCTCGGCGAGATCCTGAGCGCCGCGAGCGAGGACCTCCTCGACGGAGGGCGCCGCGTCGTCGCGACCGAGGACGATCCGGCGCAGCAGCTGCGCGAGCTCATCGACTTCCACGTCGAGTTCGCCCTCTCCGACGCCGATGTCATCCGCGTGCACGATCGTGAGCTCCGCCACCTCTCCGAGGACGACCGGCACCGCGTGCGGCGCCTCCAGCGCGAGTACGTCGACCTGTGGACCGCGACCCTCGCGCGCCTGCACCCCGACCGATCGGCCACCGACCTGCGAGTGCGCGCGCACGCCGGTTTCGGCCTCATCAACTCCACGCCCCACTCGGTGCGCGACGCGGGAGACGAGACGGATGCCCACGTGCACGACATCCTCGCCGACATGGCCTTCGCAGCGCTCGCCGCGCACTGACCGGCGCCCCCGTCACACGAGCAGAAGAGCGCGTCCGGGGTCGCGCAGGATGTCGCCGACCGCCGCGAGGAAGCGCGCGCCCTGCTCCCCGTCGACGAGCCGGTGGTCGAACGACAGGCCGAGGGTCATCACGTCGCGCAGGGCGATCTCGCCGGCGTGCTCCCACGGGCGCCGGCGGACGGCTCCGACGCCGAGGATTCCGGCCTCGGGCGGATTGAGGATCGGCGTGCCCGCATCGATCCCGAACGTGCCGAAGTTGGTGATCGAGAACGTCCCGCCCGTGAGCGCGGCCGGCGTCGCGCGCCCCGCCCGTGCCGTGTCGGTGAGGTCGCGGATCGCGTCGGCGAGCGCGGCGAGTCCGAGCCGGTCGGCGTCGTCGATGTGCGGCACGACGAGTCCGCGGTCGGTCGCCGCTGCGATGCCGAGGTTCACGTAGTGGTGCTGGACGATCTCCCCGGCCTCCTCGTCCCACCGCGAGTTGAGCGACGGCTCGGCGTGAAGCGCGAGGCACACCGCCTTCGCGACGACCGCGAGGATGCCGATGCGGTGCTCCGCGAGGCGCGGGTCGCTCCGCAGTCGCGCGACGAGCGCCGTCGTCTCGGTGACGTCGACCTCGAGGAAGCACGTGACGTGCGGGGCGGTGAAGGCGCTTCGCACCATCGCGGCGGCGGTCGCTTTGCGCACCCCCCGGATGGGCATCCGCGTCTCGCGAGGCCCCGCGTGGGGGCGTGAGACCGGCGGCAGGGTAGACGCACCGGCTGACGCGTCCGCGGGCGCCCCTGCGGATGCCGCGGTCAGCCGCTCGGCGAACCGATCGACGTCCTCGCGGCGGATGATCCCGGTCGCGCCCGATGCGTCGACGAGGGCGAGGTCGATCCCGCGCTGCTTCGCATACAGGCGGACGGGCGGGGTCGAACGCGGGCGCTCGCGGCGCGCGTCACCGGCATCCTCACCGCCGTCGGCAGCGCCGCCCTCGGCCAGCACGTCGTGCGGCGCCGCTTCGCGCACCGCCGCATCGGCCGCGACGAGGGGCCGTCTGCCCGCGATGCGTGCGCGTCGCTGCGGCCGCCCCGTGCCGCGGGGCGCCGCGCCATAGCCGACGAGGTTCGGGAGCGCGACGTCGGCATCCTCCTCGGTCGAGGCCGGTGCCGCTCCCTCGGCATCGTCCTCCTCGCTCGCGGCCGACCCGACCCCCTCGACCCCCTCGGCCGACCCGACCCCACCGGGCGCGTCGACGTCGTCGGCCGGCCCGGCATCGCCGTCACCCGAGGGCACGTCGATGTCGATGAGCGAACCGCCCACGTCGACGACGTCGCCGGCATCGGCGTGGAGTCGGCGGACCACCCCGGCGAACGGGGAGGGCAGTTCGACGATGGCCTTCGCGGTCTCGACCTCGGCGATCGGCTGGTTGAGCGTGACCGGGTCGCCCTCGGCGACCAGCCACTGGACGATCTCGGCGTCGGGAAGTCCCTCGCCGAGGTCGGGCAAGCGGAACTCGGCGATCACAGGGCCACCTCCGACAGGCTGTTCGGACGGTCGAGGACGCGGTCGACGGCGTCGAGGATCCGGTCGAGGTCGGGCACGTGGTGACGCTCGAGCTTCGCGGGCGGATAGGGGATGTCGTGGCCCGTGACGCGCACGGGCGGCGCCTCCAGGTGGTGGAAGCACTGCTCGGTGATGCTCGCGATCACCTCCGCGCCCACACCCGCCTCACCTCCGGCCTCGTGCGTGACGACGACGCGGCCGGTCTTGCGGACGGATGCCGACACGGTGCGGTAGTCGACCGGCGAGAGCGACCGGAGGTCGATCACCTCGATCGAGATGCCGTCGTCCTCGGCGGCGGTCGCGGCGTCGAGAGCGGTGACGACCTGTGCGCCGTAGGTGACGAGGGTCACGTCGGTGCCCTCGCGGACGACGCGGGCGAGCCCCATCGGGGGCGCGTCGGCGAGGTCCGCGCCGAGGTCGATCTCGCCTTCCGCACCCGTGAAGCGGTGGTGGTAGAGCCGCTTCGGCTCGAAGAAGACGACCGGGTCGTCGCTCGCGATCGCCTGCTGCAGCACCGTGTAGGCATCCCGCGGGTTCGACACGGCGACCACGCGGAGCCCGGCCGTGTGGACGAAGTACGCCTCGGGCGATTCGGAGTGGTGCTCGGCGGCGCCGACGCCGCCCGCCCACGGGATCCGGATCGTGATCGGCATTCTCACCTGTCCGCGCGTGCGGTAGTGGAGCTTCGCGACCTGGCAGACGATCTGGTCGAACGCCGGGTAGACGAACCCGTCGAACTGGATCTCGACGACGGGACGGAAGCCGCGGTACGCGAGCCCGACGGCGGTGCCGACGATGCCCGATTCGGCCAGCGGCGTGTCGATGACGCGCCCTGCGCCGAACTCGTCGAGGAGCCCGTCGGTGATGCGGAAGACGCCGCCGAGGCGCCCGACATCCTCCCCCATGACGACGACGCGGTCATCGCGCGCCATCGCGGAGCGGAGCCCGGCGGTCAGCGCTTTGCCCATCGACAGGCGCGTCGTCCCGGTCGTCCCGGTCGTGGCGGTCATCGTGCGACCCCCTCGCCGGCGGCGGCATTGTCGTCTGCGAAACCGTGGAGGTACGCGGCGAACCTCTCGCGTTGCCGGTCGATGCCGCTGTGCTGCCCGGCGTAGACGTCGTCGAACACCTCGATCGGCGGGCGGCTCTGCGCCGTGATGGCCGCCGCGCGCATCGCCGCCGCGAGTCGGTCGCCGTCGGCGGCCACCTCCGCGGCGAAGGCATCGTCGAACTGCCCCGCCCGGCGGAGATACGCCTCGAGACGCGTCAGCGGGTCGCGGGCGCGCCACGCCTCGACCTCCGCCGCGTCGCGGTAGCGGGAGGGATCGTCGGATGTCGTGTGCGGACCCATCCGGTAGGTCACGGCCTCGATGAACGCCGGTCCCTCGCCCGACCGGGCACGAGCGAGCGCCCAGCGCATCGCCGCGGTGCACGCGAGCGCGTCGTTGCCGTCGACGCGGAGACTCGGGATGCCGAAGCCCGGCGCCCGGCCCGCGATGGGGAACCGCGACTGCACCGTCACCGGCTCGGAGATCGCCCACTGGTTGTTGGAGCAGACGAAGACGACCGGCGCCGAGAACGACGACGCGAACACCATCGCCTCGTTCACGTCGCCCTGACTCGTCGCCCCGTCGCCGAAGTACGCGACCGAGACCTCGTCGCCGCCGTCGCGCTGGATGCCCATGGCATACCCGACCGCGTGAAGAGTCTGGGCGCCGATGATGATCTGGGGTGAGGCGACCCGCAGTGCGTGCGGATCGAAGGTCGCGTGCACTTCGCCGCGCCAGCCGAGGACGAGGTCGGCGGCGTTCGCGCCGCGCACGATCAGGATGCCGAGCTCCCGGTAGCTCGGGAAGAGGAAGTCGCCCAGGCTGCAGGCGCGGGCGCTCGCGACCTGGATCGCCTCCTGGCCCTGCGCGGGCGCCCAGAGCCCCAGGTGCCCCTGACGCTGGAGAGCGACGCCCTCGGCATCCGCCCGCCGCGTCAGCGCCATGTCGCGGTAGACCGGTCGGAGGGCGGCCGCGTCGAGGCCGTCGGCCCAGGCATCCAGCCTGTCGTCCGACACGCGCTCGCCGGCCGGCGTGAGCAGCTGCGCGGGCATCTCGGTGCCCGTCTCGTGGGGGGTGGTCAGGGTGTGCATCGTCGTCATCCCTTCGGGGGGCCGCGGCGTCTTGTGGACACCGCCGCGTCCGGTCACCGGCCTCGTCGCCGGTCCCCCGAGGCTACGGCGGGATCGCACGTCGCTCAAGCATTCGGCTCGGCGTTGAGCATGTTGCGCAACATGGCGCCCCACTGCCTGCTAACATCTCGCACTATGGGACCTCTGGACCGTGTCGACCTCGAACTGCTCAGCGCCTTGGCCGACGATCACCGCGCGACCGTCGTCGCTCTCGCCGACCGGCTCGGACTTTCGCGCAACACGGTGCAGGCGCGCATGCTTCGTCTCGAGCGGGCCGGCGTCTTCCAGTCGTTCGAGCGCGCCATGTCGCCGGCGGCGCTCGGGCTTCCGATCGAGGCGATGGTGAGCGTCGTCGTCCGGCAGGCAGACATCCCGCGCATCACGGCGGCGATCGCGGAGATCCCCGAGGTCATCCAGGCGCACGGGCTGAGCGGTCAGATCGACCTGCTCGTGCGCGTCGCCGCCCGTGACACGCAGCACCTCTTCGACGTCGACGCGCGCATCCTCTCGATCGAGGGCGTCGAGCGCACCGAGACCTCCCTCGTCATGGGCGAGGTGATCGGGTACCGCGTCAAGCAGATTCTCGAGGGAGCTCACCGGGAATCGGCTCGATCGGAAGAGTGACCGCCGCCGCGGCGAGGTCGTCCCGTGCTTCCGTCGCATCGAGTCGCACCAGCATGACACCGGCAAGGAGCACCGCACCTCCGACGAACTGGACCGGCCCCGGCGTCTCGGCGAGCAGCAGCCACGCGAACCCGAGGGCGAAGAGCACTTCGCTCAGCCCGACGAACGACGCGAGCCGCGAGCCGATGCGCGGCACCGCCATGACCCCGAGCGCGTAGCCGAGGGTCGTCCCGACCGCGCCGACCCACAGAAGCGCGAGGATGCCGGGCACCTCCACGCCGCGGAACGCGACGGTCACGACCGGTGCCGAGAACGGGATCACGCCCGCCGCGGCGACGAGACCCATGAACGCCGCGCCGACGAGGAGGCCCCCGGCCGCGAGCGCGAGGGGAGGGAGGTCGTCGCCGGTGCGCTCGCTCATCACGAAGTAGACGCACACCGTGACGGCGGCGCCGAGCGCGAGGAGCGTGCCGAGCAGGTCGAACCGCGCGCCGGAGACGTCGACGACGAGCACGAGTCCGACGATCGCGACGACGGATCCGACGATGACGAGGCGCGAGGGTGCGCGGCGCGTGCGCAGCCACACGAAGCCGACGAGGAGCACGGGGGCGAGGTACTGGATGAGGAGGGCGACGGCAACCGGCATCCGCTGCATGGCCGAGAAGAAGAGCAGCTGGCACCCCGCGACGGGGATGAGGCCGAATGCGAGCAGCGCCCGCCAATGGCGGCGGAGGAACGCGCGCTCGCGGCGGACGGCGCGCACGAGCGCAGGAGAGAGGATGAGGCCCGCGAGTCCCATGCGGACAATGAGGGCGGCCGAGAGGGACCAGCCCGCCTCGAGGAGGGGCTTCACCAGCGGACCGCTCGACGAGAAGGCGAGTGCCGAGACGACGGCCGTCACGAGGCCGGATGCTGCCGCGGATGGAGCGGGTCGCGCGATCGCCGGCATCGGTGCGGATGCGATGATCGGAAGAGAAGCGGTGTTCGTCACCGGCGGTCCTGTCATGAGTGAACGATGCCTACACTGGTGACAGTAGCGCCGCCCCACGTCAGGAGTCAACATGGTCTTCATCCATGACACCGAGATGTCGCTGCGCGCTGCGGCCGCTCTCGTCAACACCCTCCCCGAGACCGACACGGAGGGCGTCGACCGCCTCGTCACGCAGGAGGATTTCGACGCCTATCTCGACGAGTACGCCTACACCGGCACGTTCCATCGCGACGACGACGAGCTCGCCGCCGTCCGCGCCAACCGCCCGCGGCTGCGGGAGCTGTGGGACGTCGACCGCGACGGGGCGGTGCCGCTCGTGAACGCGATGCTCCGTGACGGCCACGCCCTCCCCCAGCTCGTGATCCACGACGAGTTCGACTGGCACATCCACGCCACCGAGCCCGACGCGCCGCTGTCGGTGCGCATGCTCGTCGAATCGGCGATGGCGTTCGTCGACGTCATCCGCTCCGACCAGTGGGACCGCGTGCGTATCTGCGAGGCCGACGACTGCGAGTCGGTGTACGTCGACTTCTCGAAGAACGGATCGAAGCGCTATTGCGATACCGGCAACTGCGGCAACCGCATGAACGTCATCGCGTATCGGCGCCGGAAGGCCGAAGAAAGCGCCTGATCTCGGATGCCGCGCGCGCGGGCGTCTCGTAATGGATGAGGTGACCCACCGCCGGGATCTCGACGAGCTCCGCTTCGGGGAAGAGCGTCTGTAGGTGCCGCTCGGCCTCGATCGGGGTGATGTCGTCCTTCTCCGCCGCGATCAGGAGCGTCGGCTGCGCGATGTCGGGGGCGAAGCGGCGGACGTCGTTCGACACCGACGTGACGAAGCCCTCGTGCAGCACGTCGCGGTCGCCGAACAGGGAGAAGTAGCGATCGTGCTGGTCGTGGATGAACGCCCGGAGCGCCTTGTCGCGCGTCTTCGCCATCGACGCGCTCATCACCCGCACGATGAGGGGGTTGCGCAGCAGCGCGTCGCCGAGGGGCTTCGGCAGGCGCGCGCCCGCCCAGTAGTAGAAGACGGCGAGGCGGGTCAGGATGCCGCGGGGCCCTTCGAGCGCCGGCGCTCCGATCGGGTTCACGAGGATCACCTGCGGCGTCTGGAGGCCGCCCGCAACGGCGGCCGACACGACGATCGAGCCGAACGAATGCCCGAGCACCGGAGCGCCGGGCGCGACGGCCGCGGCGAAGTCCGAGAGCCACGCCGCGTAGGCGTCGAGGGTGTGCTCCGCGTAGGCGCCACCCGCGGCGCGGAGCGGCGGGGTCTCGCCGAAGCCGGGAAGATCGGGCGAGATGACGCGGATGCCGTCGAGGTGCGCGACGACGGGCTCGAGCCCGTGGTGGTCGCCCCGGTAGCCGTGGACCATGAGCAGCGTCTCGGGCGCCTCGGCGTCTCCGTAGACCCAGTACGCCGTCGGGCCGCCCGGAAGATCCGCCGTCCGCCGTTCGACCGGGATCTCGGCGAGACGGGCGGCGTACGGAGAGGGCGCGGTCACCGTTCGAGTCTACGAGCGTCGGTCGCCCGCGCCGGCGGGGCCGACACAACTCAGGCAGAACGACGCGTCTCGAGCCCGGGAGGCGCGCGGTGCGCGGTTCTGCCTGAGTTGTGTACGCGCTCTCCGCCACATGCGCGTGGCGGGGCGGCGATGTCGGACGGTGCGCATACCGTCGGTGGCATGGACCACTGGCAGCCGCTCCCGCTGTGGGAGGACGAACCCCTCGCCCCCTCCGCGGCGGAGCCGAGCACGTCGTCAGCCGCTCCCCCGTCGTGGGCGGATGCCGTCGGCGTCTTCGACCTCGAGACGACCGGCGTCGACGTCACGACCGATCGCGTCGTCACGGCGCACGTGGGACTTCTCGGACCCGACGGCTCGGCGCGCATGTCGCGGTCGTGGCTCGCCGACCCGGGCGTCGAGATCCCCGCGGGCGCGACCGCGGTCCACGGCATCACGACGGAGCACGCTCGCACCCACGGGCGGCCTGCTGCGGAGGTCATCGCCGAGGTCGTGGCGGAGCTGAGGGCCCTGTTCGCCGCAGGCATCCCGGTCGTCGCCTACAATGCCCCGTACGATTTCTCGCTGCTCAAGTACGAGGCGCTCCGCCATGGCGTCGCACCCATCGACGATCCGTCGCCGGTCATCGATCCGCTCGTGCTCGACAAGGCCCACGACCGCTACCGCAAGGGCAAGCGGACCCTCGAGGTCGTGGCGGCCCACTACGCCGTGCCGCTCGTGGGCGCCCACGACGCCGCCGCGGACGCGATCGCCGCGGGGCGGGTGGCTCAGGCACTCGCACGCCGCTTCGAGCTCACCGGTCCCGTCGGCGAGCTCCACACGCAGCAGATCGGCTGGGCCCGGGCACAGGCCGAGAGCCTTACCGAGTACTTCATCCGCGTCGGCAGGATCGACCCCGAAGAGAAGCTCGACGGCAGCTGGCCGATCCGCTGAAGCCGTCGGCTCCGGCGGATCGCCGCGGAGTGGTCAGCGAGCCGTGACCTCGCGCGTGACGACGACGGAGCCCGAGTAGGGACGCGCGTGGACGGTCACCGTGATCTCGCTCTCGGTTCCCGCCCCACCGCCGTCATCGACGTGCATCTGCGTGAACCCCCACATCAGCTGGAGTCCCTCGGACTTCGCGACCGCCGTGTCGTCGCATGCGAGGGATGCCGTACCGAAGCCGTCGCTCGAGATGCAAGTCACCTCTCCGCCCTGCTGGGTGCCCCACCACACGGTCATGCCCTCGACCGCGGCGAGGAGAGAGACCCCGCCGGCGTCCCACGTGTTCTGCTTCTCAACGCGCGCTCGCGCCTCCGCCACCGTCTGAGCGGTCACCGAGTCGTCGACGAACGGCGCAGTGCTGCGCGGACCCGCTGAGGCGACCCCCGCGGCGTAGGCGCCGATCGCCGCGATCACGACGACGACCACGCCGGCGGCGATCCACACGAGCCGCCGACCCCACCTCGCCGAGGCGCGACGGGGCTCGGCGTCGGCCTCCGCTCCGTCGTCGCCCCGGGTGGACGAGGGGATGCCGTCTGCGACCGGCTCCTCCGACGCCTCGGACTCGGAGTGCGGGGAGCCCGCGCCCAGCGGAGAGGCCCTGCGCTCACGCTGCTCCAGTTCGCTGAGGCGCGCAGCCTCGGCATCCGTCAAGGCGCCGTCTGGCGAGCGCCCGTACGCACGGGCGCGCAGCGCGGCGAGCTCGTCGTCGGCGATCGCTCGGTCGGCGGGTGACGTCACGCGTTCAGCATGCCACGCGCATACGACCGCACAGCGCCGAGCGCCTCACGCCGCGTCGCGTCGACTCGCGCGTGCCGACACCCGCGTGCCGGGATTTGTCGGTATGCCGGCGTCATGGCGACAGAACTCGGCACCTGCATGCATCTCGCCCCTCCGCCTCACCGGGAAACGCTCACCCGGAAACGACAAAAGCCCCGCCGAAGCGGGGCTTTCGGGGACGCGAAGATTACTTCGAGCCGAAGTTCTTGAAGCGCTGGTTGAACTTCTCGACGCGACCGGCCGAGTCCATGATGCGCTGCTTGCCCGTGTAGAACGGGTGCGACGAGGACGAGATCTCGACGTCGATGACCGGGTAGGTCACGCCGTCCAGCTCGATCGTCTTGTCGCTCGTGACCGTCGAACGGGTGAGGAAGGTGTCGCCGGAACCGAGGTCGCGGAACACGACAGCCTGGTACTCGGGGTGGATGTCAGTCTTCATGGGATTCCTTACGTGGTGCCCTGGATTTTGCCAGGGCGAGGGAAGTCTGCGGTGCGTGGGACTCGGGTGGCCGAGTGCACCAAAGAGCGATTCTATCAGGCCGTGGCGCGCGCGGCGAACCGGCCGTCGTCGGCGGTGAGCGCGATCGGCATTCCGAACGTCTCCGACAGGTTCTCTGCGGTGAGCGTCTCCTCGAGCGGCCCCGCCGCGACGACGGCGCCCTCGCGCAGCAGCAGGACGTGCGTGAACCCGACGGGGATCTCCTCGACGTGGTGCGTCACCATCACCATCGCCGGCGTCGTCGGCGCCTGTGCGTATCCGCTGAGCAGCCCGAGCAGCTCCTCACGCGCGCCGAGGTCCAGGCTCGCGCTCGGCTCGTCGAGCAGCAGCAGCTCGGGGTCGGTCATGACGGCGCGCGCGATCTGCACGCGCTTCTGCTCCCCGTCCGACAGCGTGCCGAAGGCCCGGTCGGCGAGGTGGTCGAGCTTCCACTCGGCGAGCACGCGCCGCGCGCGACGCTCGTCGATCTGCTCGTACTCCTCGTTCCAGCGGCCGAGGACGGAGAACGCCGCGGTCAGCACGACATCGAGCACGGTCTCCTCGGGCGGCACGCGCCGGGCCATCGCCGACGAGGCGAACCCGATGCGAGGACGCAGCTCGAAGACATCCGTCCGCCCCAGCTCCTCACCGAGCACGGTCACGGTCCCCGACGTCGGGTGCAGGAGCGTCGCCGCAAGCTGCAGGATCGTGGTCTTGCCGGCACCGTTGGGGCCGAGGATCACCCAGCGCTGATCGTCGCCGACGCTCCAGTCCACGTGATCGACGATGTTGCGAGCGTTGCGACGGACGACGACGTCGGTGAAATCGAGGGCCTGGGACATGCACTCAGCCTATCGAGTGGATCGCGACACCTCGCGGTAGAGCGCCTCCGTGGCGTCGGCGACCGCCTGCCAGCTGAACTCCGTCGCGGCCCGCTCGCGCCCGGCCTCGCCGTACGTCTGCGCGCGCTCGGGGTCGGTGACGACCTCGGTGAGGGTCGCCGCGAGATCGGCGACGAAGCGGTCGGGGTCGGTGGGTGTGCCGGTGCCGTCCTGCACCTGGTCGATCGGCACGAGCCGGCCGGTCACCCCGTCGACGACGACCTCGGGGATGCCTCCGGTCGCCGTCCCGACGACCGCCGCACCGCACGCCATCGCCTCGAGGTTCACGATGCCGAGAGGCTCGTAGATGCTCGGGCAGACGAACGTCGTCGCGGCGGTGAGGATCGCGCACAGCTGGTCGCGTTGCAGGAATTCGTCGATCCAGACGACGCCCGACCGCTGCGCCTGGAGGTCGCGGACGAGTCCCTCGACCTCCGCCATGATCTGGGGCGTGTCGGGGGCCCCGGCGCAGAGGACGACCTGGACGTCCTGGGGCAGGAGAGCCGCAGCGCGGAGGAAATACGGCAGGCCCTTCTGGCGCGTGATGCGCCCGACGAAAACGACCGACGGCCGCTCGGGGTCGATGCCGTAACGCTCCAGAAGCTCCGGGTCGCTCTGCGGGTGCCAGGCATCCACATCGATGCCGTTGTAGATGACCCGGACCTTCTCGGGGTCGAGGCCGGGGTAGCTGCGGAGGATGTCGCGACGCATGCCGTTGCTCACCGCGACGACGGCCGCGGCACCCTCATACGCCGTCTTCTCGATGTAGCTCGACACCGCGTACCCGCCGCCCAGCTGCTCGGCCTTCCACGGGCGGAGCGGCTCGAGGGAGTGCGCGGTGACGATGTGCGGGATGCCGTGGAGGAGCGACGCCAGGTGGCCGGCGAAGTTCGCATACCAGGTGTGCGAGTGGACGACGTCGGCCCCGGCGACGTCCCCGACGATCTCCAAGTCAACACCGAGCGTCTGAACGGCGGGGTTCGCCGTGTCGAGCTCCACCGGCACGGGATACGCGGTCGTGTCGACCTCATCGCGAGGCGCGCCGAAGGCGCGCACCTGCACCTCGATGCTCCGCCGCAACGCCCGGACGAGCTCGGTCACGTGGACGCCTGCGCCTCCGTAGATCTCCGGTGGATATTCCTTCGTGACGATGTCGACGCGCATGCCTCGAACGGTAGTACAAGCGCAGACGGGGGGCATAGTGTGGGCACATGCCTGCAGCGCCGAAGGTCTTCGGAATCATCCTCGCCGGCGGCGAGGGCAAGCGCCTCATGCCTCTGACGGAGGACAGGGCGAAACCGGCCGTGCCCTTCGGGGGGCAGTACCGGCTGATCGACTTCGCCATCTCCAACCTGATCAACTCGGGGCTGCGCCAGATCGTCGTGCTGACGCAGTACAAGTCGCACAGCCTCGACCGGCACATCTCGCAGACCTGGCGGATGTCCGCCCTCCTCGACTCCTACGTCGCGTCCGTGCCCGCGCAGCAGCGCCTCGGCAAGCGGTGGTTCTCGGGCTCCGCCGACGCGATCCTGCAGTCGCTCAACCTCATTCAGGACGAGAATCCCGACATCGTCGTCGTCATCGGCGCCGACCACGTCTACCGCATGGACTTCCGTCAGATGCTCGCGGCGCACATCGAATCCGGCGCGAAGGCGAGTGTCGCCGGCATCCGACAGCCGATCTCGCAGGCGAACCAGTTCGGCGTCATCGACGTCGACCCCGCCGACGGAATCACGATCCGCGACTTCCTCGAGAAGCCGCAGGATCCGGAAGGTCTCCCCGACAGCCCGGGAGAGGTGCTCGCCTCGATGGGCAACTACATCTTCGACGCCGACGCGCTGATCGAGGCGGTCGAGGCCGACGGCGAGCTCCCGACCTCCGACCACGACATGGGTGGCGACATCATCCCCTACTTCGTCGGACGCGGGGATGCCGTCGTGTACGACTTCAAGCGCAACGACGTGCCGGGGTCGACCGATCGCGACCGCGACTACTGGCGCGACGTGGGAACGCTGGACTCGTTCTTCGACGCCCACATGGATCTCATCTCGACGCTGCCGATCTTCAACCTCTACAACGTCGACTGGCCGATCCACTCGCAGGCGATCAACTCGCCGCCGGCGAAGTTCGTCCGCGACAGCGTCGGGCGCATGGGGAACGCGATCGATTCGA
Source organism: Microbacterium sp. bgisy203 (assembly GCF_057706945.1). Lineage (NCBI taxonomy): Bacteria > Bacillati > Actinomycetota > Actinomycetes > Micrococcales > Microbacteriaceae > Microbacterium > Microbacterium sp. bgisy203. Next base: position 57,505 of record NZ_JBYIPF010000009.1, read on the forward strand.
TCGTCTCCCTCGGCTCGGTGCTGTCGGGCACGCACCTCGAGCGCTCCGTCGTGGGCCCCTGGACCCTCTCGGCGGGCGGATCGACCATCACCGACTCGGTGCTGTTCGACCACGTCGACGTCGGCGCCGGCGCGCGCGTCCACCGCGCGATCCTCGACAAGAACGTCGTGCTCGAAGCGGGCGCGACGGTCGGCGTCGACCGCGCCCTCGACGTCGCGCGCGGCTTCACAGTCACCGACAGCGGCATCACGGTCGTCGGGAAGAACACGCGCGTCGCGCGGTGAACACGCACGGATCGGTAGGCACGGACCGGTAGGCACGGGCGGGTAGGTTGGTCGGGTGCCTGACGCCCGCTTCCTCGTGGTTTTCGACGCCGATTCGACCCTCCTCCGCAACGAGGTCATCGAGCTCATCGCCGCCGAAGCGGGGCGCGGACCGGAGGTCGCCGCGGCGACAGAAGCCGCGATGCGCGGCGAGGTCGACTTCGCCACGAGCCTGCGCTCGCGCGTGGAGGCGCTCGCGGGCGTGCCGGTGGCGGCGTTCGAGCGGGTCCTCGCGCGCGTCGAGCCGACCCCGGGTGCGGTGGAGCTGATCACCGCGATCCATGAGCGCGGGGGTGTCGCCGCCGTCGTGTCGGGAGGGTTCCACGAGATCCTCGACGCGGTCGCGCCGGCCCTCGGGCTCGACCGTTGGCGCGCGAACCGACTGACGGTCGTGGGAGACGCCCTCGCCGGGACGGTCGAGGGAGAGATCGTGGATGCCGCCGGCAAGGCGACCGCGCTCGGCGCGTGGGCGGCGGAGTTCGGCGTTCCCCTCCGTCGCACGATCACCGTCGGCGACGGCGCGAACGACCTCCTCATGATGGCGCAGGCGGGTCTCGGAATCGCGTTCAACGCGAAGCCCGCCGTCCGCGCGCGCGCCGACCTCGTGGTGGGTCCGGTCGACCTCCGCGAACTGATCCCCCTGCTCCCCTGACGTCCGCGTCGCGACCGCTGAGCGAGCGCAGCGAGTCGAAACACCGCACCCCCTCCCCGATGTCCGACCCGCCGCGTAGCGTGCCAGGCATGGACATCATCCTCATCCCCGGCCTCTGGCTCGACGCCTCCTCGTGGGACGACGTGCTGCCCACGCTCCGCGACGCGGGGCTCACCCCCGTACCGCTGACGATGCCGGGGGTCGGCGAACCGGCATCCGCCAGTTCCGACATCCGCATCGCCGACTGGGTGGATGCCGTGGTCCGCCGCATCGACGAGGCCGACGGCGATGTCGTGGTCGTCGGGCACTCCGGCGGCGGCAACGTCGCGTGGGCGGCCGCCGGCGCGCGCCCTGACCGCGTGGCGCGCGTGATCCTCGTCGACACCGCCGTCCCGTTCGAGGGCGGGATGATCTCCGAGTTCGAGGAGATCGACGGTGTCATCCCGTTCCCCGGCTGGGACTTCTTCGACGCCGACGACGTCGCCGACCTCGACCAGCCGACGCGCGCCGCGACCGCGCCACGCGCCCTCAGCGTTCCGGCGAAGGTGCCGACCGACGCGATCGCACTCGGCGACGAGCGTCGCCGCGACGTCCCGGTGACCGTCCTGTCGGGCGGGCTCGACGACGCGGCGTTCCGCGCGTTCCTCGCGCAATGGGGTCCGTACGCCGACGAGTTCGACGCGATCGCCAACACCGAGGTCGTGCGGCTGGGCACCGGCCACTGGCCGCAGTTCTCGCAGCCTCAGAGGCTTGGTGAGGCGATCGTCGCCGCGGTCGAGCGCTGATCCGACGGGGTGTCAGTGCCCCATGCCGAGGCCGCCATCGACGGGGATCACGGCGCCTGAGATGTAGGCGGCGTCATCCGACGCGAGCCAGGTCACGACGCCTGCGACCTCGTCGGGGGTCGCGAAGCGCCCCGCCGGAATGTTGCGTTTGTACTCGGCCTGGGTGTCTTCGGGCAGGTCGGCGGTCATGTCGGTCTCGATGAAGCCCGGCGCGACGACGTTGGCCGTGATGCCGCGCCCGCCCAGCTCGCGGGTGAGCGAGCGGGCGAACCCGACGAGCGCCGCCTTCGACGACGAGTAGTTGATCTGCCCGGCCGAGCCGTAGAGGCCCACGACGCTGGAGATGAGGATGACGCGGCCCCACTTGGCGCGGAGCATTCCCTTCGAGGCGCGCTTGACGACGCGGAACGTGCCCCCGAGGTTCGTCGAGACGACCGAGTCGAAGTCGTCCTCCGTCATCCGCAGCAGCAGCGTGTCCTTGGTGATTCCGGCGTTCGCGACGACGATCTCGACGGCGCCGAGCGTCTTCTCGACCTCGGTGAAGGCGGCATCCAGCGATGCGGCGTCGGTCACGTCGGCGCGCACCGTGAGGGTGCCCTCGGGGCCTTCGCCCGAGCGCGCGGTGACGGCCGTCTTGTAGCCGGCTGCGACGAACCGCTCGGCGATCGCGCGACCGATGCCGCGGTTTCCGCCGGTGACGAGGACGACTCTGTCAGTGGACATGCTGCTCCATTCGCGCGAGGACCCGGACCAGCCTAGCGGCGCCTGTCGTCGCGCTAGGCTGGGCGCACCGGCGAAAGGAGCCACCATGACCGACACGAACGACACCCCGCCCTACGGCGACGGCGCAACGAATGTCCCGCCGGTGCCGCCCGTGTATCCGGCCCCCGGTGCTGCCGCTCCTGTCACGCCGCCGCCCGCAGCTTCTCCGTATGGCGCCGCCCCCGCCTACGGCGCACCCACTCCTCCTCCCGCCGCCGCGCCGTACGGCTCAGCGCCGACCGGGCCCTACGGTGCGGCTCCCGGCAGCCCCGCGGCAGCACCCGCCTACGGCGCCCCGAATTACGCGGCAGCGCCCGCCTACGGTTACGGCGCGCACGCGCCGGCACAGAAGACCAACGGGCTGTCGATCGCGTCGCTCATCGCCTCCATCCTCGGCATCATCGGCGTGCTGCCCTTCGTCGGGTCGCTCGCGGGCGCGATCATGGGGCACATCTCGCTCGGTCAGATCAAGCGCACGGGCGAGGGCGGCCGCGGCATGGCGCTCGCCGGCGTCATCGTGGGGTGGGCCGGGGTCGCACTGTGGGTGTTCATCGGCCTCCTGCTGCTGTTCTTCATCGGCATCGCCGCGTCATCGGGCTCGAGTTACGGCGCCTGAGCCCTCCGCCCGGCACGGGTTGCCCCGCCGCAGTCGCGCCCGGCGCGGCGTAGGCTTGTCGGACCGTGAGAAACTCCTCCACCCAGTCGGCGACCTCCCTTCCGCGCGCACCCCGTGACGACGCGAACAGCCGCATGGGCAAGTACCTCATCATGATGGTCGTCCGCGTGGCCTGCTTCATGCTGATGCTCTTCATCCAGCCCTACAGCTGGTACACGTGGCTCTTCGCGATCGGGGCGATCTTCCTGCCGTACGTCGCAGTCGTCGTGGCGAACGTCGCGAGCGGTAGCGCCGAGAACGCCATCGCACCTGAGCGGGCGCTCACCGCCGGCCCCGCACCCGCGCCGGCGCCCGCCGCCGCCGCGAACGGCATCGTGAACGGTGCCGGGCAAAGCGGCGTCATCCGTATTCAGGAGTCGCCCCGGCCTGCGACATCCCCCCGCTCTGCGGCATCCCCCCGCTCCGCGCAGACACCGCCCCCGGCATCGACCTCGCCATCGACGGGTGACGACGCGTGAGCGCCGCGATGTGCTCCCGCGCAGGATGCCGAGACGACGCACGCTGGCAGGTGGTATGGCGGAACCCGCGCATCCACACGGCCGACCGCCGCAAGATCTGGGCCGCGTGCGACGCGCACGTGGGCTACCTGCGCGACTACCTGGCCGCGCGGGACTTCCCGGTGGCGGTGGAGCCGATGCCGGCTCCGAGCGTCGAGCGCGCGGAGGCGGCATCGTGAACCGCACCGCTCTGCGCTGGACCGGATACGTCGCCATCGCGGTCGTCTTCGCGATCGCGTGCGCGTACCTGTCGCACTGGCAGTTCAGCCGCAACGAGGAGCGCGAGCGTCAGCTCACCCTCATCGCCGCGAACTACGACAGCGATCCCGTGGCGCTTCGCGATGCTCTGGGGGCGGACGGATCGTTCGACCGGAGCGACCAGTGGCAGCCCGTGACGCTCACCGGTACTTACCTCGCGGAGGACACCGTGCTCGCGCGCAACCGGGCGCACGGCGGGACGGCGGCATTCGAGGTGCTCGTCCCCTTCGAGACGACCGAGGGCGACGTGTTCCTCATCGACCGCGGCTGGGTGCCGCCGGGCGACGACCAGCCCGACCCCGACCACATCCCGGCACCGCCCGCCGGCGAGGTGACGCTCATCGCCCGCCTCATGCCGGGCGAGCAGCTGCGCAACACGAATCAGTCGGCTCCCGAAGGACAGGTGCCGACGATCAACCTTCCGCTCGTCGCGGAGGAGACGGGGCTCGAGAACCTCATCACGAGCGCGTACGGCCTGATGGCCTCCGAGGACCCCGCGCCCGAGACCCGTCCGCACGCGCTCGAGTCCCCCTCGGAAGACCCGGGCCCGCATCTGTCCTACGCGATCCAGTGGATCCTCTTCGCGGTCATGGGCTTCGTCTTCATCTGGTACATGATCCGCACCGAGCTGCGCCATCGCCGTGAGGATGCCGAGGACGCCGCCCTCGAGGCGGCCGGGGCCCGCGGGGGCGACGAGCCCCCGACCGCCGCCGGTGCGGAGAGCGAGCCGGCGGAGGCCGACGCGTCATCGCCCATCGGCGCGGATGCCGAGGCATCCCGCGCCGCGCCGCGCCGCACCCGCCGGTCGGGCGCCCGCCGCCGCGACCGTGACATGGAGGAAGAGGACGCGCTCCTCGACTCGTCGCGCTGAGCCCCCTCGCCGCGAGCCCGTGCCCGCACGCCGCGTCAGCGACGCAGGGGATCTCATGGCCACAGGACGCGTGAGCGCTCCCGCGTCCTGCCTCGGTGACATCTCCTGGCTCCGTGATGCGCGCGCGGCGCACCGGCCGCGAAGTCACTGCCCGGTGACGATACCGACGAGCTCCGAGAGCTCATGGATGCCGGTGACCCCGGCGTCGTCCACCACCTGGTGCCCCCTGGGTGAAGTGGACGAAGCGCGCGCCGAGGTCGGCGGCGAACTCGCGGTCGTGCGCCGTGTCGCCGATCATCAGCACTTCACCCGGCGCGTAACCCGAGGCATCCAGCCAGGCGGCATCGCGATACAGGTCGCTGGGGATGCCGGCATCCGCGTAGAAATCGCTCAGCGGAAACCGGAAGATGCTCCGGTAGTGCGAGGTGGATGCCAAGGGGGCGCGGTCGAAAGCGGCGAGCGTGTCGTTCATGATGCGCATGCAGCGCTCGACGTCATCGAGGAGCGTGCCGTTCCAGTCCCAGCACACCGCGCGGATCGTCGAACCCGACCGCGTCACGCCTACTCGCCCGACCGCGTCACGCCAACTCAATCAGGTCGACGTAGTCGCGACCCCAGATGTCCTCGACGCCGTCGGGCAGGATCAGCACCCGCTCGGGGTTCAGCGCCTGGACGGCGCCCGAGTCGTGCGAGACGAGCACGACGGCGCCCTCATAGTGCGCGAGCGCACCGAGGATCTCCTCGCGCGAGGCGGGGTCGAGGTTGTTGGTCGGCTCGTCGAGGAGCAGCATGTTGGCGCTCGAGACGACGAGGGTCGCGAGCGAGAGTCGGGTCTTCTCCCCACCGGAGAGGACGCCCGCGGGCTTCAGCACGTCGTCACCGGTGAACAGGAACGAGCCGAGCACCTTCCGCGCCTCGGTCGCCGTGATGTCGGGCGCGGCGGACATCATGTTCTCGAGCACCGAGCGGTTCACGTCGAGGTTCTCGTGCTCCTGCGCGTAGTAGCCGATCTTGAGACCGTGGCCGGGTTCGAGGACACCTGTGTCCGGCTCGTCGACCCCTGCGAGAATGCGGAGGAGCGTCGTCTTGCCGGCCCCGTTGAGGCCGAGGACGACGACCTTCGAACCGCGGTCGATCGCGAGGTCGACGTCGGTGAAGATCTCGAGCGATCCGTAGGACTTCGAGAGGTTCTTCGCCATGAGCGGCGTCTTGCCGCACGGCGCGGGCTTCGGGAACCGGAGCTTCGCGACGCGGTCTTCCTGGCGCACCTCTTCGAGGCCGGAGAGCATCTTCTCGGCGCGCGCGACCATCTGGTGCGCGGCGGCCGCCTTCGACGCCTTCGCCCCGAATCGGGCGGCCTGCAGCTGCAGCTGGGTCGCCTTCTTCTCGATGTTGACGCGCTCCTTCTTGCGGCGCTCCTCATCGGCCACCCGCTGGCGCAGGTAGTTCTTCCAGTTCATGTTGTAGACGTCGATGACCTGACGCATGGCGTCGAGGTAGAAGACGCGGTTGACGGTCTCGCCCACGAGTTCGACGTCGTGGCTGATGACGATGAGCCCGCCCTTGTAGTTCTTGAGGAACTCACGAAGCCACACGACGCTGTCCGCATCGAGGTGGTTCGTGGGCTCGTCGAGGATCATCGTCTGCGCGTCGGAGAAGAGGATCCGTGCGAGCTCGATACGCCGCCGCTGACCACCGGAGAGGGTCTTCAGCGGCTGGTCGAGAATGCGGTCGGGCAGCGACAGGTTGTGGGCGATGGATGCCGCTTCGGCCTCCGCCGCGTAACCGCCCAGGGCCTCGAAGCGCTCCATGAGGTTTCCGTAGCGGCGCATCGCCTTGGCGGCGACCTTCTCGTCGGCATCCCCCATCTCGAGCGACGCCTCGTGCATCTGCAGCGCGAGACTGCCGAGGCCCCGAGCGTCGAGGATGCGGGTGCGGGCGAGCATCTCGGGGTCGCCCGACCGCGGGTCCTGCGGGAGGTAGCCGAGTTCGCCGGAGCGCTCGACCTTGCCGTCGGCGGGGATGAGGTCGCCGGCGAGGACCTTCGTCAGCGTCGTCTTGCCGGCACCGTTCCGGCCGACGAGACCGATCTTGTCGCCGTCGGAGACACGGAAGGACACGTCCGACATGAGGGTGCGCGCGCCCACGCGGATCTCGAGATCGTGCACGGCGAGCACAGCGGACGTCCGTTCTTCTGAGGTGGAAAGAGGGGGTGGGTGGGCCGGCCGAGAGGCCGAACCTCCAGTCTACCGGGGCTCCCGCCGACCGCGGCCCGCTCCTCGCCGCCGTCGCCCCGCCCACGGCGTTGTCCATGTCGGATAGGGAGGCCACGTTTCTTTGGTGGACGGCGTCCAACAGGACGGCGCGTCGCGCCCCTAGGCTGAGTCTCGCGCCCGCGCTCCCGCCCGCGCCACACGACACCGCACGACACCCGCTCAACAATGAGGAGCCCGCATGTCCCTCGCCCTTCCCGCCCGCCGTCCGGTCCTGGCGGACCTCATCGCCCGTCCGTCCGACCGCGCGCGCGCGTTCGCGCTCGATGCCGTGCTCGTCGTGGCGGGCGCCGCGGTGGTCGCCCTGCTCGCACAGGTCGAGGTGCCGCTGTGGCCCGTGCCGATCACGGGTCAGACCCTCGCGGTCGTCGTCGTCGGCGCAGCCCTCGGGGCGCGGCGCGGCGCCGCGGCGCTGCTGACCTACCTCGTCGCGGGCCTCGCGGGGCTCCCCGTCTTCGCCGGCTTCACCGGAACGATCGCCGCCGTCGCGAAGCCCAGCTTCGGCTTCATCATCGGTTTCGTCTTCGCGGCCTTCGTCGCCGGGTGGTTCGCCGAGCGCGCGTGGGACCGCAAGCCCCTCCTCGCCTTCGCCGGTTTCGTGCTCGCGAGCGCGATCCCGTTCGTCTTCGGCATCCCCTACATGGCCCTCATCCTCAACGTCGTGGGCGGCGGCTCGTTCGGTATCGGCGAGATCCTCAAGTTCGGGCTGTGGCCCTTCATCGTCGGCGGACTGGTCAAGGCCGCACTCGCCGCGCTCATCATCCCCGCGGCGTGGGCGGGCGTGCGACGTCTCGACCGTACAAAGTCGTCCTGACCCCTTGATCGACCGATGCCCCCGCCGTCCCGCACGGTGGGGGCATCGTCGTTCTCCCGCTTCCCCCCGCCCCATCACGGGAGCGGTTTCGCATCACGGTGCTCGCGGAAGTAAGGTAAGGGTGCCCTTACCGCATCCGAACGAAGGATCGCCCGTGCCCCGCATCCGCACCGCCGCCGCCCTGACGGCCGCCGCCGCGCTCCTGCTCACCGGCTGCGCGAGCTCCGGCTCCGCCCCGTCCTCGACGGACGGCGCCGCCGACTCCGACGCGTTCCCCGTCACGATCACGCACGCGCTCGGCGAGACGACGATCCCCGCCCAGCCCGAGCGCGTCGCGACGATCTCGTGGGGCAACCAGGATGTCGCCCTCGCGCTCGGTGTCGTCCCCGTCGGCATGGACGCGCAGGTCTGGTCGTGGACCGGCAACGCCGACCCGGGCGTCTACGAGTGGACGAGCGACAAGCTCGCCGAGCTCGGTGGCGACGAGCCCACCCTCTTCGACGTCACCGACGGCATCGACTTCGAGGCCATCGCCGACACGACGCCGGACGTCATCCTCGCCGCCCAGTCGGGCCTCACCGAGGAGGAGTACGGCACCCTCAGCGACATCGCGCCCGTCGTCGCCTACCCCGACATCCCGTGGTTCACGCCGTGGCGCACGCAGATCACGATGAACGCCGAGGCCCTGGGGATGAAGACCGAGGGCGAGGCGCTCGTCGCCGATCTCGACGCCCAAATCGCGGACGCCACGGACGGCGCCGGCTTCGACGGAAAGACCGCCGCGTTCTTCTACATGAGCTCGTCCGACCTCTCCTCGGTCTCGCTCTACACGGGCGGCGACTCGCGCACCGCGTTCCTCACCGACCTCGGGTTCACCGAGCCGAAGGTCGCTGCGGACGCCGCCGCGAAGGGCTCGTTCTACCTCGACTTCAGCGCCGAGAACGCCGACCAGCTGAAGGACGTCGACGTCATCGTCACGTACGGCGACGAGACGCTCTTGCCGGCTCTGCAGGCCGACCCGCTGTGGAGCACGCTTCCCGCCGTCAAGAACGGCGCGGTCGTCGCCGTCGGCGAAGGGAATGCCTTCAGCGCCGCCGTCTCCCCCACCGCCCTGTCGATCCCGTGGGTGCTGACCGACTACGTCGCGAAGCTCTCCGACGCCGCGGCGAAGGTGCAGTGACCTCGACCTCCGCGACCCCGACGCCGAGCGCGCGCCGCGCGTCCACCCCGCAGGTGGGCGCGCGGCGTCGCGTCGTCGCCCTCGTCGTCGGCGCGCTCGCGATCGTGCTGTCGGTCGCGCTCTCCCTGGCCTTCGGCTCACGGCCCGTGGATGCCGGGCAGGTGCTCGACGGCATCGGGTCGTGGCTTCGCGGGGAGACCCCGACCGACATCGGCGCGCTGGCGGTGCAGAGCCGCATCCCCCGCACCGCGGTCGCACTCCTCGCCGGCGCCGCCCTCGCCCTGTCAGGTGCGCTCATGCAGGCGATCACCCGGAATCCGCTCGCCGATCCCGGCATCCTGGGGGTCAACACCGGCGCCGCGCTCGCGGTCGTTTCGGGCATCGCATTCTTCGGTCTCTCCAGCGCCTGGGGCTATCTCGGCTTCGCGCTCGTCGGCGCATTCGTGACGGCCGTCTTCGTGTACATCGTGGGGTCGGTCGGGCCGGGCGGCACGACCCCCATCAAGCTCGCACTGGCAGGCGCGGCGACGACCGCGGCGCTGTCGTCGCTCGTCTCCGCGATCCTGCTGCCGCGGAAAGCGGTCATGGACGAGTTCCGCTACTGGCAGGTGGGCAACGTCGCCCGCGCCGATTTCGAGACGCTGACCGTCATCGTTCCGGTCCTCATCATCGGCGGCCTGATTGCGCTGCTGTGCGCGTCGTCGCTCAACGCCCTCGCGCTCGGCGACGATGTCGCGGTCGGCCTCGGCGTGCGCGTCGGGCGCGTCCGCATCGTGGCCGCCGTCGCCGGTGTCGCCCTCTGCGCGGCCGTCACCGCGATCGCCGGGCCCATCGGGTTCGTCGGCCTCATGGTGCCGCACGCCGTCCGCGCCCTCACGGGACCCGACCAGCGCTGGCTGCTGCCGATCTCGGCGGTGGGCGGCGCCGTTCTCCTCACCCTCGCCGACACGCTCGGCCGCGTCATCGGATCCCCCGGCGAGGTCGAGGCGGGCATCATCACCGCCTTCCTCGGGGCTCCCGTCCTCATCGTCATCGCCCGCCGCACTCGGATGAAGGCCCTCTGATGGCCACGGTCACCGCCTCCGCGCTCCTCGGACTCGGCGCCGGCCTCGATGCCGACCTCGACGCCGACATCGCGCGCGTCCGCGCCGGGCGCGCGCGCCGCACCCGCCGCCGCACGATCGCGCTCATCGCGATGGGCATCCTCATCGTCGTCCTCTTCGCCGCGATGCTCATGCTCGGGAACACGATCTACCCGGTTTCCGACGTCATCGCGGTGCTCCTCGGGCAGCAGGTCCCGGGCGCCTCGTTCACCGTCGGCACGCTCCGCCTCCCCCGCGCGATCACAGCGGTCCTCGCGGGCGTCGCGTTCGGGGTCGCCGGATCGACCTTCCAGACGATGCTCCGGAATCCCCTCGCAAGCCCCGACGTCATCGGCATCACGTCGGGCGCGAGTGCCGCCGCGATCCTCTCCCTCGTCATCCTGCACTGGTCGGCGGGCGTAACGATGGCCCTGGCTCTCGGCGCAGGGCTCGCGACCGCCGCGCTCATCTCCCTCGCTGCGCGCGGCGGCGAGTCGACCGGTGGTCGCCTCATCCTCATCGGCATCGGCGTGGGCGCGATGTTGGATGCCGTCGTCGCCTATCTCCTCCTCCGCGCGGCAGTCTGGGACCTCCCGGCAGCGGCGCGCTGGATGACCGGCAGCCTCAACGGCTCGCGCATGGAAGAGGTGCCGCCGCTCGCGATCGCGGTCGTCGTGCTCGTGCCCGTCGTGCTCCTGCTCGCGCGGAACCTCGGGGCGCTGGAGCTGGGAGATGCGACCGCGACCGCCCTCGGCGTGCGCGTCGACCGCACACGGCTCCTCCTCGTCCTCGCCGCCGTCGCCCTCGCCTGCGTCGCGACCGCGACGACCGGCCCGATCGCGTTCGTCGCGTTCCTCGCCGGTCCCATCGCCGCCCGGATCGTCGGGCCCGGCATTCCCCTCGTGCTTCCCGCCGCCCTCACCGGCGCGTGCCTGGTGATGGGCGCCGACCTCCTCGGACAGTTCGCGTTCGACACGAAGTTCCCCGTGGGCGTCATCACCGGCATCCTCGGCGCACCGTACCTGCTCTACCTGCTCATCCGCACCAGCCGCCGGGGAGGATCCTCATGACCATGCCGCACTCGCTCAGGACCGAGGCGCTCGTCTCGGGCTACGGCCGCACGGTCGTCGTCGACGGCGTCGACCTCGAGATCCCCGACGGAGAGGTGAGCGTCATCGTCGGCGCGAACGCCTCGGGCAAGTCGACGCTGCTCAAGACCATCGCGCGCCTCCTTCCGGCGCAGTCCGGGTCGGTGATCCTCGACGGCCGCGCGATCGACCAGGTGCCGACGAAGGAGCTCGCACGGACCGTCGGCCTCCTCCCCCAGCAGCCCGTCGCGCCGGAGGGCATCGCCGTGGCCGACCTCGTCGGGCGCGGCCGGCACCCGCACCAGAAGCTCTTCCGCAGCTGGAGCACCGAGGACGATCGCGCCGTCACTGAAGCGCTCGCCGCGACCGGAACGCTGAAGCTGGCCGACCGCGCCGTCGACGAGCTGTCGGGCGGCCAGCGTCAGCGCGTCTGGATCGCGATGGCGCTCGCGCAGCAGACCGACATCCTGCTCCTCGACGAGCCGACCACGTTCCTCGACGTGTCGCACCAGATCGACGTGCTCGACCTCCTCGCCGACCTCAACGCGACGCGCGGCACGACCGTCGTCATGGTGCTCCACGACATCAACCTCGCCGCGCGCTACGCCGACCACCTGTTCGCCGTCCGCGCCGGAAAGCTCATCGCGTCGGGTGCGCCCCGCGACGTCGTCGACGCCGACCTCGTCCGCGGCGTCTTCGACCTCGACGCGCTCGTCATCGACGACCCGGCGTCGGGAACGCCGCTCGTCCTTCCCCGCGGGCGCCACCGCGTCCTGCCCGCCGCCCCTGTTCAGACCGCCGCCCCCGCCCACACGCCCGTCCAGACCGGAGAACACCGATGACGACCGCGACCACCACCCGCCCGACGAGCCGCTTTTTCCGCGCCCGGGTGAGCGCGATCACCGACCTCAGCCCGAGCTTCCGGCGCTTCACACTCCAGGGCGACGACCTCGCCGACTACGGCGACCCCGGGTTCGATCAGCGCATCAAGGTCGTCTTCCCGACCGCGACGACGTCGATCGACGACATGCCGACGGGCGAGGACTGGTGGACGGCGTGGCGCGAGATGGACGACGACGCGCGGCCGCCGTTCCGCACCTACACGACGCGGTACGTCCGCCGCGAGGCACGCGAGGTCGACATCGACATGGTCTCGCACGCGGTCGAGGGCCCCGCCTCCGCGTGGATCGCGAACGCGCAGGTCGGCGACGAACTCCTCATCTTCGCACCCACGACCGCCCACGAGGGCGTCAGCTACGGCATCGACTTCGTTCCCCCGGCGCACACCGAGCAGCTGCTCCTCGCGGGTGACGAGACCGCCGCGCCCGCGATCGCCGTCATCCTCGAGCAGCTCCCGCCCGACGCGACAGGCGTCGTCGTGCTGGAGGTCCCCGACGACACGGACGCCGCCTACCTCCCCCACCACCCGGGCTTCGAGGTGCGGGTCGCCTCCCGCGCGGGCGGCGAGAGGCACGCGTTCCTCATCGACGCGGTGACGGATGCCGCGGACCGTCTCGCCCCGGCCGGTCGCGGCGCCGAGGTCGAAGAGGTCGACATCGACCGCGACATCCTCTGGGAGGTGCCGCGCACGGCGAAGGGCGGCGCCGCCCTGAAAAGCGCGCCGCTGTACGCCTGGCTCGCCGGCGAGGCGGGAGCGATCAAGACGCTGCGACGCCAGCTCGTCACGGCGCGTGGCGTCGATCGGCGCGCCGTCGCCTTCATGGGCTACTGGCGGCTCGGCCGCTCGGAGGTGTGAGCCTCCGCGGCCGCGGCACCGGTCGCACCCGCCTCGGTCACGGCACCTCGCCCCATTCGCAGGCCCGGGACGACCGCCAGCACCGCGAGGGCCGCGGCGATGAGGAAGACGGCGGGGAATCCGGCATCCGTCGCCGCGAGTGCGACGAACGTGAGCCCCATGACGGCGATGGATGCCGACGCTCCCACCGAATCGGAGATCGACAGCGCCGCCGAGTTGAATCCCTGGTTCTGCGGCGTCGAGTACGACAGTGTCAGCACCGACAGCCGGGGGTACATGAGCCCCATGCCCGCTCCCGCGAGCGCCCACCCGGCGATGATCACCCACGGCGCCAGGTGCCATGCGGCCGTCGCCGCCGCGAGGAGCGTCGCCGCGGCGAGCAGCGCGCAACCCAGGAGCGCGATGCGTGCATCACCGATGCGATCGCCGAAGCGGCCCTGCACGTCGGCGGCGGCCGCCCACGAGAGCGCCGCGGCGGTGAGGCCGAAACCGGCCGCCGTCGCCGAGAACCCGTAGTCCACGATGAGCAGGTAGGGCACGTAGATCTCCGCGCCGAACAGAGCCCCCGCAATCAACGCCCGCATGAGGATGACGCTCGGCAGGCCGCGTCGGGCGACGAGGGTGCCGCGCGGCACGAGCGGCCGGATCGACAGGACGATCGCGACGAGCGCGGCGACGACGACGAGCAGCATCCACGGCCCCGCCTCTCCCGCGAGGCTCAGCGCGAGGGCGCCCGCGGCGACGACGGTGGCGAGCGCGAGCCGCCGCGCGACCGGCTCGCGTGACGGGGTTGCGGTGCGCAGGTCGATGCCGTGGAGCCGCGCGAACACGACCGCGAATGCCACCAGCGTGAGCGCCGCGACACCCCAGAACACCCAGCGCCAGTGCGCGTGCTCGGCGACGAGCCCCGCGAGCGAGGGCCCCACGATCGAGGGGATCACCCATGCGGCGGAGAACGCTGCGAACACCCGCCCGTGGAGGGCCACGGGGTAGACACGTGCCACGACGACGTAGAGGGCGACGGTCTGCCCGCCCGTGCCGAGACCCTGCAGCAGACGCCCGACGACGAGCATCGGCATGGAGGTCGCGAACCCGGCGATCAGGAGCCCCGCGACGAAGAGCGCGACCGACGTCGCGAGCGGCAGCACCGGGTCGCGACGGTCGCACCAGGCGCCGACGGCGACCATCCCGATGACGCTCGTGGCGAGCGTCCCCGAGAAGGCGACGGCGTACAGCTCCGCACCCCCGAGATCGTCGCTCACGAGCGGCATGACGGTCGTGACCGCGAGCGACTGCGTCGCGGCGAGGAAGATCATCGCGACGGCGCCGGCCGTCACCCACACCCAGCGCGGATGCCAGATGCCCTCGACGACCTCCGGCGCCGCGCCCACCGGCGGCGAGGCGCTCACGCCCGCGCGACGGCGCCGATGCGCTCGATCGCCTCCGTGAGGAGCTCGGGCGCGCACCCGAAGTTCAGGCGCGCGAACCCGACTCCCTGCGGGCCGAACAGTGGCCCGTGGTGAAGCGCGACCTTGGCCGCGCGACGCAGATACGACGCAGCGTCGTCGCCCCACCCGTAGGCCGACAGGTCGATCCACGCCAGGTAGCCGGCATCCGGAACCCGATAGACGGCCTCCGGCAGGTGCGCGGCGAGGAGGTCGGCGAGGAGCCTGCGGTTGCCGTCGAGCGTCACGCGGAGCGAGTCCAGCCAGGCATCGGATGCCGGATCGAACGCGGCGACTCCGGCGTTCGCGCCGAACAGCCCCGTGCGCCACTCGACCTCGTCGCTGAGACCGCGAAGCACGGCGGCCGGGCCATCCGCGGCGGTCACCATGAGGGCGCACTTCAGGCCCGCGAGGTTGTACGCCTTGGAGGCGCTCGTGACGGCGTACCCGACCTCGGCCGCGGCCGGCGAGGCGGCGAGGAACGGCGTGTAGACGCCGTCGCCGTGGACGAGCGGCGCGTGGATCTCATCGCTGATGACGACCGCGCCGTGACGCGCCGCGATCTCCGCGAGGGCGGCGAGGGATGCCGCGGAGTGCACCGTGCCGGTGGGGTTGTGCGGGTTGCACAGCAGTACGGCGCGCGCGCCGCCCGCGAGGGCTGCCTCGATCCCTGCGAGATCGAGCTCCCACCCCGACCCGGTGTCGGTCAGCGGGACGGGCTCGACGAGGCATCCGGCCTCTGCCGTGCACATCGCGAACGGCGGGTAGACGGGAGGCGTCGTGACGACGCGGTCGCCGGGGGTGGTCACCGCACGGAGGATCTCGACGACTCCCATCATGACGTCGGCGGTCGTGCGGATGCGCGCCGGGTCGACCTGCCATCCGAATCGGCGCCCGGCGAAGCCGGCGAACGCCGCACGGATACCGGGATCGGGCGGCGTGTACCCGGTGTCACCGATCGCCACGGCCTCGGCGAGCACCTCGGTGATCCGCGGCGCGAGCGGGAAGTCCGTCTCGGCGACGAACATCGGGATCACGTCTGCCGGGTAGGTGCGCCATTTCGTACTCGTGCGACGGCGTAGCACATCGATCGGAAGCGCCTGAAGGGGGGTGATGCTCACCCATCGAGCCTACCGACGGTGCGCGGCCTCGGGGCGGGGCGCCGTCAGATCGCGAAACCGAGCGCGCGCATCATGTCGCGCCCGTCGTCGGTGATCCGCTCGGGTCCCCACGGCGGCATCCACACCCAGTTGATGCGGAACCGGTCGACGACCTCGTCCAGCGCCTGCGCGGTCTGCTCCTCGAGTACGTCGGTGAGCGGGCACCCGGCGGAGGTCAGCGTCATGTGGATGACGAGCGCGTCGTTCTCCTCGTCCCAGGAGAGGTCGTAGATGAGGCCGAGGTCGACGACGTTGATCCCGAGCTCGGGATCCATGACGTCCTTGAGCGCCTCGGTGACGTCGTCGTACTTCTCGGGGCTGAGAGTCGCGGTCATAGATCGATCCTAGGCTTCGATCGGAGCAGCAGGGTCGAGGAATCTGTCGTAGCCTTCGTCCTCCAGCCGCGCCGCGAGCTCCGGGCCGCCCTCTTCGACGATGCGGCCGGCGACCATCACGTGCACGAAGTCGGGCGTGATGTAGCGGAGGATGCGCGTGTAGTGCGTGATGAGCAGCACTCCGAGGTCGGTCTCGGCCTTGGCACGGTTGACGCCCTCCGACACGATCTTCAGCGCGTCGACGTCCAGGCCCGAGTCGGTCTCGTCGAGCACGGCGATCTTCGGCTTCAGCAGCTCGAGCTGCAGGATCTCGTGACGCTTCTTCTCGCCGCCGGAGAAGCCCTCGTTGACGTTGCGGCCGGCGAACTTCGGGTCCATGCGGAGGTTCTTCATCGCCTCCTTGACATCCTTCGTCCACGCGCGGATCGCGGGCGCCTCGCCGTCGACGGCGGTCTTGGCCGTCCGGAGGAAGTTGGTCACGGTGACACCGGGGATCTCCACCGGGTACTGCATCGCGAGGAAGAGCCCCGCGCGGGCGCGCTCGTCGACGGACATCGCCAGGACGTCCTCACCGTCGAGCGTGATGGTGCCCGAGGTGACGGTGTACTTGGGGTGTCCGGCGATCGTGTAGGCGAGCGTCGACTTGCCCGAGCCATTGGGGCCCATGATCGCGTGGGTCTCGCCGGTCGAGACGGTGAGGTTCACACCGTTGAGGATCGGGGTCTGCCCCGCCTCGGTCTCGACGGTCACGTGGAGGTCGCGGATCTCGAGAACAGCCATGTCAGGTTCCTTGTCAGTTCACTTCTTTGAGGACGGTGGGGTCGATGAGGACGTCGTCCCCGTCGATCACGACCTCGTAGACGGGCACCGGCTCGTACGCCGGCAGGTTCAGGGGGCGGCCGGTGCGCAGCGAGAACGCCGAGCCGTGCGCCCAGCATTCGAGCGTCTCGCCTTCGACGAAGCCGTCGGCCAGCGAGATGTCACCGTGCGTGCAGGTGTCGCCGATCGCGTGGACCTCGCCCTCGGAGTCGAGGACGACGGCGATCGGAACGCCGTCCACCTCGACCCGCACGGCGGTGTCCTGGGCCAGGTCGCTGAGGTTCAGGACCTTCTGGGCGCTCACGCCGATGCCTCGGTGGATGCCTCGGCCGCGTCCGCGGTGATGCTGTCGGTGAGGGCGAGTTCCGCTTCGATGGCCGCGATGAGTTCGTCCTGCAGATCGGGGATATCGAGCTTCTGCACGATCTCGGCGAGGAAGCCGAGGACGACGAGGCGCCGGGCCTCGTCTTCGGCGATGCCGCGAGCCTGCAGGTAGAAGAGCTGCTCGTCGTCGAAGCGGCCGGTCGCGCTCGCGTGGCCGGCGCCGACGATGTCGCCCGTCTCGATTTCGAGGTTGGGGATCGAGTCGGCGCGCGCACCCTCGGTGAGCACGAGGTTGCGGTTCGCCTCGTAGGAGTCGGTTCCCGTGGCATCCGGTCCGATCAGCACGTCACCG
This sequence comes from Microbacterium sp. bgisy203, assembly GCF_057706945.1. Taxonomy (NCBI): domain Bacteria; kingdom Bacillati; phylum Actinomycetota; class Actinomycetes; order Micrococcales; family Microbacteriaceae; genus Microbacterium; species Microbacterium sp. bgisy203. Next base: position 74,957 of record NZ_JBYIPF010000009.1, read on the forward strand.
ATCCACACGGTGCGCGCTCCGGCACCCTGCAGGGCGCCCTTGTAGAGCACGTCGCCGACGGTGTGCGGTCCCTTGTGGTGCAGGTACACCTGGCTCTCGAGGTGCTGCCCGGAGTCGGAGAAGGCGAGGCCGTAGAGCTTGCCGTCCGCGCCCGCACCGGCGAGCTCGACCGACGGGTTCACGCGCACGATACCGCCGCCGAGGCTGACGACGACGTGGGTGAGCGACGCGTCGCGGTCGACACGCGCCTGGTGGGAGGCGAGGTGAATCGCGTCGTCGTCCCAGCGCTGCACGCTGACGACGGTGAGCGACGCGCCGTCGCGCACGATGATCTCGACGTTCTGCGCCTGCTGCGCCGTGCCTTCGTGGCGGAGGATCACGGTGCCGCGGGAGTGCGGCTGCGCCTCGATCACGACGTGCGCGTGCGCGACGCCGCCGCGCCCGGTGAGGTGGACGACGATCGGCTCGTCGAGCTCGACATCCGCGGGAATGCGCACGAGCGGCGCCTCCGCCTCCTGCGCCCACGCGATCGCGCTCGGCAGGTCTTCGGGCCGGAAGACCTCGCCGCGCGGAGCCTCGCCGACGGCGAGCCGGCTCTGCTCGACGTCCTCGGGGGCGCGGACGGCGACGTCGATCACGCCGTGCGGGGCGGGCTCGTCCACGAAGAGCGCGGCCAGCTTCTTCAGCGGCGTGTGCTTCCAGTTGACCTCGGTGCCGGTCGGCGTTCCGAAGTCTCCCGGGTCGAACGACGTGGGGCGCTCGGAGCGCGTCTGCACCGGGACGAACGAGTCGCTCTCGGGGATGCCGGGCTGACGACGGTCGGCGAGGCGCGCGGCAGGGTCGATGTGACCCTCCGCCGTGTTCTCGGAGGCGGGGGCCTGGGTGGGTGTCGTCATCAGCCGACGGATCCTTCCATGCCCATCTCGATGAGCTTGTTGAGTTCGAGGGCGTACTCCATCGGGAGCTCGCGGGCGATCGGCTCGATGAAGCCGCGGACGATCATGGCCATCGCCTCGTCCTCCGGCATCCCGCGGCTCATGAGATAGAACAGCTGCTCTTCGCTGACCTTCGACACAGTCGCCTCGTGCCCGAGCTGCACGTCGTCGACGCGGATGTCGATCGCGGGATACGTGTCCGACCGCGACTGCGTGTCGACGAGCAGCGCGTCGCAGCGCACGGTGTTCGCGGAGTGGTGCGCGTTCGCATCGACGCGGACCTCGCCCCGGTATCCCGCGCGTCCGCCGCCGCGGGCGATCGACTTCGAGACGATCGACGACTGGGTGTAGGGCGCCATGTGGATCATCTTCGCGCCGGCATCCTGGTGCTGGCCGGGGCCGGCGAAGGCGACCGACAAAGTCTCGCCCTTCGCGTGCTCGCCCATGAGGTAGATCGACGGGTACTTCATCGTCACCTTGGAGCCGATGTTGCCGTCGATCCACTCCATCGTCGCGCCCTCGTGGGCGACGGCGCGCTTGGTGACGAGGTTGTAGACGTTGTTCGACCAGTTCTGGATGGTCGTGTAGCGCACGCGGGCGTTCTTCTTGACGATGATCTCGACGACCGCGGAGTGCAGCGAGTCGGACTTGTAGATCGGCGCGGTGCAACCTTCGATGTAGTGCACGTACGAGCCTTCGTCGGCGATGATGAGGGTGCGCTCGAACTGGCCCATGTTCTCGGTGTTGATGCGGAAGTAGGCCTGCAGCGGGATCTCGACGTGCACGCCCGGAGGCACGTAGACGAACGATCCGCCCGACCAGACGGCTGTGTTCAGCGCGGCGAACTTGTTGTCGCCCGCAGGGATCACGGTGCCGAAGTACTCCTCGAAGAACTCGGGGTGCTCACGGAGGGCCGTGTCGGTGTCCATGAAGATGACGCCCTGGCGCTCGAGCTCTTCGTTGATCTGGTGGTAGACGACCTCGGACTCGTACTGCGCGGCGACGCCGGCGACCAGGCGCGCACGCTCGGCCTCGGGGATGCCGAGCTTCTCGTACGTGTTGCGGATGTCTTCGGGGAGGTCCTCCCACGACTGCGCCTGCTTCTCGGTGGAGCGGACGAAGTACTTGATGTTGTCGAAGTCGATCTCCGACAGGTCCGCACCCCACGTGGGCATGGGCTTTCGGCCGAACAGCTGGTGGCCCTTGAGGCGCGTCTTCAGCATCCATTCGGGCTCGGCCTTCAGCGCCGAGATGTCACGCACGACCGCTTCCGACAGTCCGCGCTTGGCGCTCGCGCCGGCGGCGTCAGGGTCGTGCCAGCCGAACTCGTAGACACCGAGCCCGTCGAGCTCGGGTCGGTCGATGAGCACATCCGACATGGCTTGCCTCCTTCGTGCCCGCGGTGTCATCCGCTCCGGCATTCCGGGTTCTTCGTCGTTCTCACGGTGGAGGGTCGTGGACGGAGAGCCGGATGCCGCTTTCAGGGCCGCTCTGCGCGCTCCGGCCTGTCGGCCGTCGCGCTCGGGATAGGGCGCACGGGGTGCGCGCCTAGACTGACAGTGGGACCGATGCGATCTGGATCGCCGTCGCTCCCACCGTTCAAGTCTACAGGCAACGCTCCGGCGAGGGGCGTGCCCGGCGCCCGCCCGAGGCGCCCCCTCCGGAGGCGACGTCCATGTCCCAGGCCCCTGTCAGCGACGCAGATCGCGCGACATCACGCACGTCGCTCCGCGATGCGCTGCTGCCCGATCACGTGACCCGTTACACGCGCGTGCTGGCGTGGCTGCTCCTCATCAGCAACATCGTGATCGTCGGCACCGGCGGGCTCGTGCGCTTGACCGGATCGGGCATGGGCTGCGAGACCTGGCCGTACTGCACGTCCGAGTCGCTCGTCCCGACCGAAGAGCTCGGCATGCACGGCCTCATCGAGTTCGGCAACCGGACTCTCACCGGCGTCCTCGTCGTCATCGCCCTTCTCGCCTTCCTCTCCGTCGTCCGCCTCTGGAAGACGCGGCCCGAGCTCCCGAGCCTGACCCTCGCGGTCGGCATCGGCATCATCCTGCAGGCGGTCATCGGCGGCGTCACGGTGCTGCTGCACCTGCACCCTGCGGTCGTGGGGCTCCACTACCTCGTCTCCGCCGCCCTCGTCGCCATCGCCACGGCGTACGTCGTCCGCGTCTACGCGACACCCGGGCCGCAACGCACCGCCGTGCCGAAGCGCTATGCGGTGCTCGTGCACGTGACGAGCGTCGTCCTCCTCGTCACCGTCCTGATCGGCATCCTGCTCACCGGCTCCGGCCCGCACGCGGGCGACGACGCCGCGGCGCGCAACGGACTCGACCCGATCCTCTGGCAGCACGTGCACAGCTGGCCGGCCTACGTGCTGTTCGCGCTCACCCTGATCGTCTTCGCCGGATCGTTCCGGATGCCGGAGATCCTCCGCCTGCCGCTGTGGACCGGTCTCCTCCTCGCCGTCGAGGTCGTCCAGATCATCGTCGGGATCTGGCAGGCGCGCACCGGTCTGCCGATCGCGCTCGTGAACATCCACATGGTGCTCGCGGTGTCGCTCGTCGCTGCCATGACCGCGGTGCTCATGCATCTCAAGGCTCCGCGGGCGGTGCTCACCTTCGACGGCGGATCGACCACCTGAGTCCGATCACCGACTCCTGGGCGAAATCCGTTCCACAGGAGGATCATAGGGAGAACATCGCTCGCACTCGGGCGCTGCGCAGATAGTCGATGAGTCGCCGCGTGTGCGCCGACACGACCCGAAGGAGTCCTCATGTCCACCTCCCGCCTGATCCGCAGCGTCCCGTTCTGGGTGCTCGTGGGCGGTTCCGTCGTCGCGATCGCCGTCGGCGCGTATCTGCTCATCTCGAAGCTCGACGTGATGACGACCGCTCTCAACAACCAGACCGCGACCGGCGTCGAGGTGTACGCCGGTCAGGTGTGGGCCGTCGCCGGCGCACTGCTGGGCGGCATCGGCCTCATCGGTCTCGCGCTCGCGCTCACCCTCGCGGCCCTCAGCGCCCTGATCCCCGCCGCGCCGGAAGCCGTGGACGTCGTCGCGCTCTCCAACGAGCCGCTTTACAGCACCCCGGTCGAGGACGACACCGTCGTGGTCGTCGTCGATGAGCCCGTCGATGCCGTCGCCGAGGACGTGATCGCCGACGACGTGATCGCCGATGCCGCCGCGTCGGAGGCCGAGGGTACGGACACGGCGAAGGGCGCCCCGGCCGAAACCGAGACGCCCCGCGCCTGACCTGCCGTCAGTCGAGCAACGGTGCGACCACGCCCATCAGGGCGTGGTCGTCCGTGTCTTGGCTGAGCTCCCACACCATCGCGCCGCGCAGACCCAGCTTCTCGATGAGCTTCACGCGCTGCGCGATCGACCGGGGGTTCGTGAACGTGATGACGGTGCGGACGGTCTCGGGCCCCGTCGTCAGGTTCGGGTGGTCCGCCGCCGCGGAGTACAAGTACGGCTCACCCGCGAGGATGTTCCACCCGACCGTGTACCCCGCCCCGCCCGTCGTGCCGTCGGCGCTCACGTAGCCCGCGTCGACGAGCGCACGGAAGCTCGGCTGGAAGGCGCTGTCGGCAAGCAGCGAGTCGGCGCTCAAGCCGCGGTTGTCGTAGGCGGTGTAGAGGCCGTTGTTCTTCGTTCCGGTGCGGAGCCACTGCTGGCCGTAGAACCCCATGCCCACGACGATCTTCGAGCGCGGCACGCCCTGCAACAGGTAATACCCGACGGTGCCGACCGTGTTCCATGTCGGGTCCTTCGCGTTCGGGTCGCGCGGGTCGTACCCGAACAGCGAGTTGTGCGCGGCGACCTTGCTCGAGGCGACGTTGTAGTCGTACGACATGACGTTCACCCAGTCGAGGTGCTTCGCGAACTTCGCCAGCTCGTAGTACTTCGTCGAGCTCTTCGCGGCGGGAAGCGCGGCCGTCAGCAGGTAGTGCGTGCCCGTCGTCGCGCCATAGGCATCCAGCTGCGTGCGGAACTCCTTCGCGAGCGCCGTCGCGTTGGCGCGGTCGGCGGGACTCGGGTTGTAGTTGCCGTCTGCGACGGCGGTCGGGTACTCCCAGTCGAGGTCGATGCCGTCGAAGATGCCGGCCGCGGCGCCCTCTCCCCCGGCATCCTCGGGCCACCCGCCGGTGGGCAGGTTGCCCTTGATGAACGTGTCGATGCAGGCCGCGGCGAAGGCGCTCCGCAGCTCGGGCGTCGACGCGAGCGTCGAGAACCACTTCGACTTCGTCCAGCCACCCAGGGAGATCTGCACCTTGAGGTGGGGGTTCTGCGCCTTGAGCTTCTTCAGCTGGTTGAAGTTGCCGTAGAGGTTGCCGTTGTCGCCGACCGTGTCGGCCTGGCCGTCGACGGAGTTCTCGCCGCCCCAGTAGACCATCTGGTAGTCGGCCCACGGGTCGAGGCTGTCGCATCCCACCGCGCCCGTCGCGGGGTCGTAGGTCGCGTCGCCGAAGGCGTACTGGATGACGTTCATCTTGTCGGCGGGGATGTCCTTCACGAAGAACTGACGGTCGTAGACGCTCCAGCTCGTGAAGTACGCGGTCACGACATTCTCGGGGACGTCAGGGACGGCGGGGGTGGTCGACGCTTGTGCGGGGGCGGCGCCGATGGAGCCGGCGGCGACGACGGTAGCGGCGGTGATGCCGACCGCGGCGCGACGCCGGGCGAGGGGAAGAGCGGGCATGCGGATTCCTTCCTGGGGAGCGGTATCGGCCCCACTCTCCGCTTCGGCGAGGGGTCTCCACATCGGGGAAACCCCGTACTCCCGGCATCCCCCGCCCCGAGCCGCGCCTCTCCGAGCCGCGCCTCCCCGAGCCTCCCCGCGCCGCCTCCTCTCCACGCCTCCCCCACCGCGCGAGGGTCGCGCGTTCTCCGGAGATCGCGCGTTCTTCGGAGAGATTCGCGCCGAAAGGTCCGAAGGAGCCCGGATCTCCGAAGAACGCGCGCCCCGGCGGGCTCACCGAGAAAGGTGCAGACCCTGCGCCACGGCCCGCTGGATCGCATCCTGCACCGCCGGCCAGTCATCGACGATCTGCGTGTAGGTGAACCGCAGCACGTGGTAACCCATCAGCGTGAGGGCGGCATCGTGTGCGACGTCGCTCGCGCGCTGCGCACCGACGTGGTGACCGCCGTCGATCTGCACGACGAGCCGGTCGCCGATGAGGAAATCCACCCGATGCCCGCCGATGAAGACCTGCGTCAGGATGCGGAGCCGCAGCCACCGGAGCGCCGTGCGGAACAGCGTCTCGAGCCCCGACTCCGACAGCGGGTCGACCCGGGCAAGCACCGAGCGCGCCGCGGGCGGCAAGCGCAGCCGCGACAGTTCGGCGACGGTAATCAGTCGGCGGTGCACGGCACTGTCCCAGACCGCGACGGCCGCAGCGACCGGCTGGCAGGCGGCCACGAGGAGGAGCGCGTTCTCGATCCTGTCGACGAGGGCATCCGGCTCGCGCGGCACCACCGGGCGCGCCCAGTGCACGGCGGCGCGCTCCGGCTTGCCGCCGGCCGCGCCCGGGTCCGCGGCGACATGACATCTGTCCTCGGTGGCGACCCACAGCCCGAGACGCCGCGCGAGGCTGATGCACGAGAGGACGACGCCGGCTCTCGCCGCGGAGACGAGCTCGGCGTCGGCCCCGGGCAGGGCGACCCAGTCGCGTCGCACGCGCTCGAGCGCGCCGGCGGCGACGGCTCGCGCGATGTGGTGGGGGCTGTGCCCCTCCGCTCGGAGCCGCGACGCGCGCGCGACCCCTCCCGCGGCGGCGACGGACGCGACGAGCGCGTGGCCGCGAGCCGACAGCGCGAGAGAGGGACAGACGGCGGGTGTCGTCGGGATCATGCCCGCCAGGATGCCGGGGCGCAGCGCGTCGCGCGGCCCCGAGGACCCGATCGGTGGACAACTCCCGCGAGATCGCCCCTGTGGAGGAGCGGATGCCGACGCGCACGCGTCGCCGGCATCCCGCGCACCGGCGCCGCGCCGGGTGCCTCCGTTCTGCGGAGATCGGGCGTTCTCCGGACCGATCCGCGCCGAAACCTCCGAAGAACGCTCGATCTCCGAAGGACGCGCACCGCGCGGAACCCTAGGTCACAAGGGCAGGGGGTCAGAAGGGCAGGGGGTCAGAAGGACAAGAGGGTCAGAAGGGCAGGAGCGGGTCGATCGCGATCGCGAGGAAGAGGAGCGTCAGGTAGGTGATGGAGGCGTGGAACACGCGCATCGGCTTGATCTGCTCGCCGCGCGCGGCGCGGTTATACAGCACGTGCGCCTCGACGATGAACCAGCCGCCGAACACGACCGCCGACACCGTGTACACGAGGCCCATACTCGCGACCGGCACGAGCAGGAGCGAGGAGGCCACCGTCGCCCACGCGTACAGGATCACCTGGAGCCCGACCTGCAGCCCATCACGCGTCGCACCGAGCATCGGCACGTCGACGTCCTGGTAGTCGTCCTTGTACTTCATCGACAGCGGCCAGTAGTGCGGCGGCGTCCACAGGAAGACGAGGAGGAACAGGATGAACGGGGGCCACGCGAGCGACCCGGTCACGGCGGTCCAGCCGATGAGGACCGGGAAGCATCCGGCAATGCCGCCCCAGACGATGTTCTGCTCGGTGCGACGCTTGAGGATCATCGTGTAGATCACGACGTAGAAGAAGATCGCGACGGCGCTGAGGGATGCCGCGAGCAGATTCGTCGTGAGAGCCAGCCACACGGTCGAGAGCACCGCGAGGGTCCACGCGAAGATCAGCGCCGCACGCGGAGAGACCTCTCCCGTCACGATCGGACGGTTCTCGGTGCGGTGCATATGGGCGTCGATGTCGCGGTCGAGGTACATGTTGAACGCCGCGGCCGACCCGGCGCTCATAGCGCCGCCGATGACGGTCGCGACGACGAGCCAGAGGCTCGGCATGCCGCCCTGGGCGAGGATCATGACCGGCACGGTCGTCACGAGGAGGAGCTCGAGCACCCGGGGTTTCGTGAGCGCGACGTATGCCTTCAGGGTCCGACCGAAGCCGGGGCGGGAAGCGGTGCGCACCTCTGCGGATGCCGCGCCCTTCCGGGTCGCCCCGCCCTGCATGGTCGTCGTGATGTCCATCGCCCCCGCCGCAGTCCGAAAAGTCGCAGCAAGTCTACGGCATCCGCTCAGCCCGCTCTTCGGCACCTCTGTCAAAACGTCCGGCGGACGGCTCTGTCCCACCCCGTCACAACGGCCCCCCACGACACCCGCTTCGATATGCTGGAACCACATACGCGCGCCCGAGCGCCGATCCCATCACACCTCCCCGCACACCCTGTCCGGAGGCCGCGGACCGGCCGCTGTCCCCCTGGAGACACAGGTGGAGACAGGTGGAGACACCGGACAGGTGGAACCACAGGGCGCTTCTGCAGAAAGGCGACCGGGTGTCCGAGCTGGCCAGTGAGACCACCACCGAGCTGACGTGGGATGAGATCGATCGGCGCGCGGTGGACACCGCGCGGGTGCTGGCGGCGGATGCCGTCGAGAAGGTGGGCAACGGCCACCCCGGGACGGCGATGAGCCTGGCCCCCGCCGCGTACCTGTTGTATCAGCGCGTCCTGCGCCACGACCCGGCCGATACCCACTGGATCGGTCGCGACCGCTTCATCCTGTCGGCGGGCCACTCCTCGCTCACGCAGTACGTGCAGCTCTACCTCGGCGGGTTCGGCCTGGAGCTGAAGGACCTCGAGGCGCTCCGCACGTGGGGCTCGCTCACCCCCGGTCACCCGGAGTACGGGCACACGAAGGGCGTCGAGATCACGACCGGGCCGCTGGGTCAGGGTCTGTCGTCGGCGGTGGGCTTCGCGTACGCCGCCCGCTACGAGCGGGGACTGTTCGACCCGGAGGCCCCGGCGGGTGAGAGCCCGTTCGACCACTTCGTGTACGTGATCGCCGGCGACGGCGACCTGCAGGAGGGCGTCACGAGCGAAGCGTCGAGCCTCGCCGGTCATCAGGAGCTCGGCAACCTCATCGCGATCTACGACTCGAACCAGATCTCCATCGAGGACGACACGAACGTCGCGTTCACCGAGGACGTCGCCAAGCGGTACGAGGCCTACGGCTGGCACGTGCAGACGGTGGACTGGAAGAAGACCGGCGAGTACGTCGAAGACGTCGCCGAGCTGTACGCCGCGATCCAGGCGGCGCAGGGCGAGTCGGCGAAGCCCTCGCTCATCATCCTGAAGACGATCATCGGCTGGCCCTCCCCGGGCAAGCAGAACTCCGGCAAGATTCACGGCTCCGCGCTCGGCGCCGACGAACTCGCCGCGACGAAGAAGGTGCTGGGCTTCGACCCGGAGAAGACCTTCGTCGTCGCAGACGATGTCATCGCGCACACGCGCGAGCTGGGTGAGCGCGCCGCCGAGGCACGCGCCTCCTGGCAGACGTCGTTCGACGCGTGGGCGGCGGCGAACCCGGAGCGGAAGGCACTCCTCGACCGCCTCGAAGCGGGCGAGCTCCCCGCGGACCTCGACGTGCCGACGTTCACGGCCGGAAAGGACGTCTCGACGCGCGCCGCGTCGGGCCAGGTCATCAACGCGCTCGCCGCGCAGCTCCCGGAGCTGTGGGGCGGCTCGGCCGACCTCGCCGAGTCGAACCTCACGACCATCAAGGACGCGAAGAGCTTCATCCCGGCGGAGTGGTCGACGCACGAGTGGTCGGGTGACCCGTACGGGCGCGTGCTCCACTTCGGCATCCGCGAGCACGCCATGGGCGCGATCGTCAACGGCATCAAGCTGCACGGACCGACCCGCCCGTTCGGGGGCACGTTCCTGATCTTCAGCGACTACATGCGCCCCCCGGTGCGCCTCGCGGCGCTCATGGACATCCCGTCGATCTTCGTATGGACGCACGACTCGGTCGCGCTCGGCGAGGACGGACCGACGCACCAGCCGGTCGAGCAGCTCTCGACGCTGCGCCTCATCCCCAACTTCACCGTCGTCCGCCCCGCCGACGCGAACGAGACCTCCGCCGCGTGGCTCGAGATCGTCCGCCGCACCTCGGGTGGCCCGGTCGGCATCGCGCTCACGCGACAGAACATCCCGGTCTTCCCGCGCGGCGAAGACGGCTTCGCCGGGGTCGAGGGTGTCGCGAAGGGCGCATACACGCTCCTCGACACCGAAGGCACGCCGGACGTCATCCTCATCGCGACCGGCTCCGAAGTGCAGCTCGCCGTCCAGGCGCGTGAGACGCTCGCCGGCGAAGGCATCCGTGCCCGCGTCGTGTCGGCGCCGTCGCTCGAGTGGTTCGCAGAGCAGGATGCCGACTACCGCGAGCAGGTCCTGCCCGCCGCAGTGAAGGCGCGCGTCTCGGTCGAGGCCGGCTCTACCCCCCTGTGGCGCGGCATCGTCGGCGACGCCGGCCGCACCGTCGGCATCGACCACTTCGGCGCATCCGCCGACTACAAGACCCTGTTCGAGAAGTTCGGCATCACCGCCGACCACGTCGTCCAGGCGGCGCGCGAGACCGTCAAGGAGAACAACGCATGAGCACCCCCACCGAAGACCTCGTCGCACAGGGCGTCAGCATCTGGCTCGACGACCTCTCCCGCACCCGCATCGACTCGGGCACCCTCGCCGAGCTGATCACGAGCCGGAACGTCTCGGGCGTCACCACGAACCCGTCGATCTTCCAAGCGGCCATCGGCAACCGGAACGACGACTCCTACGACGCGCCGCTCGCTGCGCTCGCCGCCGCGGGCGCGGACGTCGACACAGCGATCTTCGAGCTCACCACGACCGACGTGCGTGACGCGGCCGACATCTTCCGCGGCATGTACGACGCGACCGGCGGCGTCGACGGGCGGGTGTCGATCGAGGTCTCCCCCGACCTCGCGCACGACACCGACGCGACCGTCGCCGAGGCGAAGAAGCTGTGGGCCAAGGTCGACCGCCCCAACGCGCTCATCAAGATCCCCGCGACCAAGGCCGGCCTCCCCGCGATCACCGCGGTCATCGCGGAGGGGATCTCGGTCAACGTCACCCTGATCTTCTCCCTCGACCGCTACGCGGAGGTGATGGATGCCTACCTCACCGGCCTCACGCAGGCGAAGGAGAACGGGCACGACCTCTCCGGCATCCACTCCGTCGCCTCGTTCTTCGTCTCCCGCGTGGACACCGAGGTCGACAAGCGCCTCGCCGCGCTCGGCACCGACGAAGCCGCCGCGCTGAAGTCGCAGGCCGGCCTTGCCAACGCGCGGCTGGCCTACGAGCTGTTCGAGCAGACCTTCGCGACCCCGCGTGCGCAGGAGCTCGTCGCCGCCGGCGGCACCGTGCAGCGGCCCCTGTGGGCCTCGACCGGTGTGAAGGACCCTGCACTCCCCGACACGCTCTACGTCACCGAGCTCGTCGCGCCCGGCACCGTCAACACCATGCCGGAGAAGACCCTCGAGGCGACGTTCGACCACGGCGTCATCACGGGCGACACCGTCACCGGCGGCTACGCCGACGCCCACCGCACCTTCACCGCCCTCGCCGAGGTCGGCGTCGACATGAGCGACGTCGTCCAGGTGCTCGAAGACGAAGGCGTCGAGAAGTTCATCGCCTCCTGGCACGACCTCCAGCAGACCGTCGCCACCGCGCTGGCGGCGACGGCGGAGGCAGCGCGGTGAGCTTCGAGATCCACGTCTCGGGTCACGTCAAGGACGTCGTCGACGAGACCCTTCCGGGCCTCGTCGACTCGCTCGTCGCGAGCGGCCTCACCGCCGGCGACCCGGAGCTGTGGGGACCCGAGGCGACCGACGAGGCATCCCGCCGTCTCGGCTGGGTGAACGCCGTCGGTGTCTCCCGTCCGCTCGTCCCCGAGATCGAGGCCCTGCGCGCCGAACTGGCCGGTCGCGGCATCACGCGCATCGTCCTCGCCGGCATGGGCGGGTCCTCGCTCGCCCCCGAGGTGATCACCGCGACGGCGCGCCTGCCGCTGGTCATCCTCGATTCGACCGCTCCGAGTCAGGTGCTCGCCGCGATCGACGGCGACAGCGAGACGGGCGGCCTGGCCGAGACCGTCCTCGTCGTGTCGTCGAAGTCAGGATCGACGGTCGAGACCGACTCCGCGCGGCGCGCCTTCGAGGCCGCCTGGCGCGACCTCGGCATCGACCCCGCCGAGCACATCGTCGTCGTCACCGATCCGGGCTCGCCGCTCGACGTCTCGGCCCGCGAGGCCGGCTACCGTGTCTTCAACGCCGACCCGAACGTCGGCGGCCGCTACTCGGCGCTCACCGCCTTCGGCCTCGTGCCCTCGGGGCTGGCCGGCGTCGACGTCGGGGAACTGCTGGATGAGGCCGACGCGACGCTGCTCGAGGTCGCGATCGACGATCCGCGGAACCCCGCCCTCGTCCTCGCCGCGGCGATCGCCGGCACCGCCGGCGGTGCGCCGCGCCGCGACAAGCTCGGCCTCGTGACCGACGGCACCCACATCGAGGGGCTGCCCGACTGGATCGAGCAGCTCATCGCCGAGTCGACCGGCAAGAACGGCACCGGCATCCTCCCGGTCGTGCTCGTCCCCCTCTCGCCCGAGGTCGACGTGCAGACGCCGGACGACATGCAGATCGTCCGTCTCGTCGACGACGCGGAGCATCCCCGCCTGCTCGAGAAGCACCCGGGCGAGATCCTCGTGAGCGGGTCGCTGGGTGCGCAGTTCATCGTCTGGGAGTTCGCGACCGCGATCGCCGGACGCATGCTCGGCATCAACCCGTTCGACCAGCCCGATGTGGAGTCCGCCAAGGAGGCCGCGCGCGGTCTCCTCAACGCGCGCCCCGAAGTCGGTGCCGCAGCTTTCAGCGTCGACGGCATCGATGTGCGCGTGTCGGACATCTCGCTGACGGCATCCAACACGCTCGCCGGCGTCTTCGACGCGCTGTGGGCACGGCTCGGCCCGACCGGATATGTGTCGATCCAGGCATACGTCGACCGGAACGAGATGCCACAGCTCGCCGGCCTCCGCGAGATGATCGCGGCCGACAGCCGCCGTCCGACCACGTTCGGCTGGGGCCCCCGCTTCCTCCACTCGACCGGGCAGTACCACAAGGGCGGCCCCGCCGAGGGCGTCTTCCTGCAGATCATCGGCCCGGGAGAGGTCGACCTCGAAATCCCCGGTCGGCCGTTCACTTTCGGGCAATTGATCGCGGCGCAGGCCGCGGGAGACGCCGCCGTGCTCATGTCGCACGGGCGCCCCGTCGTCACCCTGACGCTCACCGACGCCCAGGCCGACGTCCTCGCCATTTACGAAGCAGCGCAGTAGGAGTAACCGATCCGATGACTGTCGAGATCTCGCGCGGGAACAACCCCCTGCGCGACCCGGATGATCGACGCCTCAACCGCATCGCGGGGCCGAGCGCGCTGGTCATCTTCGGCGTGACGGGAGACCTGTCGCGCAAGAAGCTCATGCCCGCCGTGTACGACCTCGCCAACCGCGGGCTCTTGCCGCCCGGGTTCGCCCTCGTCGGCTTCGCCCGGCGCGACTGGGAGGACCAGGACTTCGCGAAGGTCGTCCACGACTCGGTGAGGCAGTACGCCCGCACCCCGTTCCGCGAGGAGACGTGGAAGCAGCTGCTGCAGGGCATCCGGTTCGTCTCGGGCGAGTTCGGCGACGCCGACGCGTTCCGGCGGCTGCGTGAGACCGTCGAGAAGCTCGACGTCGAACGCGGAACGATGGGGAACCACGCGTTCTACCTGTCGATCCCGCCGCGCGACTTCCCGATCGTGGCGAAGCAGCTGAAGGAGTCCGGTCTCGTCGACGACAAGTCGACGGGGGCGGATGCCTGGCGCCGCGTCGTCATCGAGAAGCCGTTCGGATCCGACCTGCAGACGGCGCGCGAGCTCAACGCGGCACTCGAGGTCGCGTTCCCCGCCGATTCGATCTTCCGAATCGACCACTACCTCGGCAAGGAGACGGTCCAGAACATCCTGGCGCTGCGCTTCGCGAACGAGCTGTACGAGCCCATCTGGAACGCGAACTACGTCGACCACGTCCAGATCACGATGGCCGAGGACATCGGCGTCGGCGGCCGCGCCGGATACTACGACGGCATCGGAGCCGCGCGCGACGTCATCCAGAACCACCTCCTGCAGCTCATGGCCCTCACCGCCATGGAGGAGCCGAACTCGATGGAGGCCAAGGACCTCCGCGCCGAGAAGGAGAAGGTGCTCGCCGCCGTGCGGCTGCCCGCAGACCTCTCCACCGCCGCCGCGCGCGGGCAGTACGGCGGCGGCTGGCAGGGCGGCGAGGAGGTCACGGCGTTCCTCGACGAGGACGGCATGGACCCGCAGTCGACGACCGAGACCTACGCGGCCGTCAAGCTCGAGATCGCCACGCGCCGCTGGGCGGGCGTGCCCTTCTATCTGCGTACCGGAAAGCGTCTGGGGCGCCGCGTGACCGAGATCGCCGTCGTCTTCAAGCGGGCGCCGCAGCACCTGTTCCAGCGGAACCAGACACTCGAACTCGGTCAGAACGCGCTCGTCATCCGCGTGCAGCCCGACGAAGGCGTGACGATCCGGTTCGGCTCGAAGGTACCCGGGGCCGCGAACGAGGTGCGCGACGTCACGATGGACTTCGGGTACGGCCACGCCTTCACCGAGTCGAGCCCCGAGGCGTACGAGCGCCTCATCCTCGACGTGCTCCTCGGCGACCCGCCGCTCTTCCCCCGTCACGAGGAGGTCGAGCTGTCGTGGAAGATCCTCGACCCCGTCGAGCAGTACTGGGCTTCCGAGGGAGGGCCGCTCGAGCAGTACGCCCCGGGGTCCTGGGGACCGCCGTCCGCCGATGAGCTCTTGGCCCGCGACGGCCGCGTCTGGAGGCGTCCATGATCGTCGACCTGCCCGACACCACGGTGTCGAAGATCGCCCGCTCGCTCGTGAGCGTCCGCGAGGAGGGCGGCGCCGTCGCGCTCGGCCGCGTGCTGACGCTCGTGATCGTGACGACCCACGGCGTGCAGGAGGAGGCCATCGAGGCCGCCAACGACGCCTCCCGCGAGCACCCGATGCGCGTCATCGTGCTGATCGCCGACCCCGACGGCGAGGCGCGCCTGGACGCCCAGATCCGCGTGGGCGGAGACGCGGGCGCGAGCGAGGTCATCATCCTCCGTGCCCACGGCCCCGCCGCCGAGAGCCAAGAGGGCTTGATCACCGGCCTGCTCCTTCCCGATGCGCCCGTCGTCGCGTGGTGGCCCGACTACCCGCCCGCCGTCCCGTCGACGTCGGATGTCGGACGCATGGCGCAGCGGCGCATCACGGATGCCTCGACGAAGCCCTTCACCAAGGATCGGCTCTCCCAGCTCGGCGCCTCCTACGCTCCGGGCGACACCGACCTCGCCTGGACGCGCCTCACGCACTGGCGCGAGCAGCTCGCCGCCGTCCTCGACCAGCCCCCGTACGAGACGGTCACCGCCGTCGAGGTCGTCGGTGCCGGCAGCTCGCCGTCGACGGGGTTGCTCGCCGCGTGGCTGCGCCTCAAGCTCGACGTCCCCGTGGCGTGGCGCTACGCCCCGGCCGCCGAGTGGGAGCACGGCATCCGGAGCGTTCGACTGACCCGTGCCAGTGGCGACATCGTGCTCGAGCGCAGCAACGACATCGATGCGACGCTCACCCAGCCCGGCCAGCCCGCGCATGACATCGTCCTCCCCCGCCGGACGCTCCGCGAGTGCCTGGCCGAGGAGCTCCGTCGCCTGGACCCGGACGTCCTGTATGGTCGAGTGATCACGGAGGGCTGGTCGCTCATCGGCCCGCCGGAGCAGGCGGACTCGGCGAACGCGTCGGAATCTTAGGAGTCTCGATGGCGCAGATGTGGACCGAGAAGCGCGTGGTGATCAGCGAGGACGCGCCGCAGCTCGCCTCCGCCGTCGCCGACCGTCTGATCGTGCGGCTCATCCGCCGCTCCCTCGCCGGAAAGACCTCGCACCTGCTGCTCACGGGCGGGGCGATCGGCACCGAGGTGCTGCGCGCCGCCGGGGCGCACGAGCGCCGCGGCGAGGTGGACTGGTCGCTCGTGCACCTGTGGTGGGGCGACGAGCGCTTCCTCGCCGCCGACGACCCGGAGCGCAACGACGTCGGGGCACGCCGCGCGTTCATCGACCACATCGACATCCCGGCCGACAACGTGCACCCGCTGGCGACATCCGACGACGTGTCCGACATGGACGCGGCTGCGGATGCCTACGCCGCCGACCTCGCCCGGTACGGCACCGACGAGCACCCGTGGCCGTCGTTCTACCTGTGCTTCCTCGGCGTCGGACCCGACGGCCACATCGCCTCGCTCTTCCCCGACCGCGGCGAGATCCAGATCACCGACCGCACGGTCGTCGCGGTGCACGACGCACCCAAGCCGCCGGCCGACCGCCTCACCGTGACGCGACCGGTCATCAATTCGGCGCGGTGCGTCTGGCTCGTGCTCTCGGGCGTCGACAAGGCGGCGGCGCTCGGACTCGCCCTGGCCGGCGCGAGCTACGAGACGGTGCCCGCCGCGGGCGCCAAGGGACGCAAGCGCACGCTCTTCTTCGTCGATCAGGATGCCGCGGCGAACGTTCCGCCGGAGCTCATCGACCAGGAGTTCTGACGCGCGGCGGATCACTGCCGCCGCAGGCGCGCTCAGGCCTGGCCGCGCCGCTCGCGCAACTGGTGCAGTGCGTCGTCGAGGAGGGCATCGGCCTCTTCCTCGGTGCGACGCTCCTTCACATAGGCGAGATGCGTCTTGTACGGCTCGGTCTTCGCGACCGCCGGCGGGTTGTCCTTATCGCGCCCGGCGGGAAGGCCCGAGTGCGGCGAGTCGATGACCTCGGGGATCTCCTCCTCGGCGATGCCGGCCGCGAAGTAGCGGACCGTTTCGTTGCCGAGTCCGTCCCAGTACGACACGGCGATGCGGTCGGCGTGGTGTCCGTGGTCCTGTTCGCCCATCGGACCGGCACCGACACGGGTGCCGCGGATCGCGTTTCCTCCGGTAGCCATCAGATCCCCTGGAATTTCGTGATCAGGCCGAGAGCGACGATCGCCAGGAACCAGATCAGTGCGAGCACGACGGTGAATCGATTGAGGTTACGCTCCGCGAGGCCCGACGAGCCCATTGCAGAACTCATTCCACCGCCGAACATGTCGGACAGGCCGCCACCGCGGCCCTTGTGCAGCAGGATCAGCAGGGTCAGCAGCAGGCTCGTGATGCCGAGCACCACCTGCAGGACGAACTCGAGGATGTCCACCGTCGTTGAAGCCTTTCGCGGCGCCCGGCTCGGGCGCACAGGTTTTCGGCACCCGCTTCGGGGCGCACAAGGATCGAGTATACCGGTCGTCGCGTTCGCACCCGCTTCGCCCGCTCGACGACCGGGTACGGGTGTCCCCGTCCGGTCGTCGAGCGCGCAGCGGAGCGCCGCGTCGAGAGCCCTCAGACCCCGACGTGCTTCTGGTAGCGGATGATCGCAGCGAACTCGTCGACCACGAGACTCGCCCCGCCGACCAGGGCGCCGTCCACGTCGGGCTCGCGCATGAAGCTCGCGATGTTGCCCGACTTGACCGATCCGCCGTAGAGGATGCGGGTGCGCGCCGCGGCGTCGTCGCCGAGCTTCGCGGCGATGACGGCGCGAAGCGCGGCGCACACCTCCTGCGCCTGCTCGGGCGAAGCGACCTGACCGGTGCCGATCGCCCAGACGGGCTCGTAGGCGACCACGATGTCGGCATCCGCCGGCACGCCCTCGAGGGCGACTTCGAGCTGTCCGACGGAGACGGCGGTGGGGCCGGACTCCTCCCGCTGCTCGAGCGTCTCGCCGACGCAGATGACCGGCACGAGACCGTTGCGAAGCGCGGCCTGCACCTTCTCCGCGACGATCTCGTCGGTTTCGTGGTGGTAGTCGCGACGCTCGGAGTGCCCGATGATCACGTACGCGCAGGAGAGCTTCGACAGGAAGACGCCCGACACCTCGCCGGTGTATGCGCCCGAATCCTTCGTCGACAGGTCCTGCGCGCCGAGGGCGAACGGGATCTTGTCGGCATCCAGCAGCGTCTGCACGGTGCGGAGATCGGTGAACGGCGGGAAGAGCCCGACCTCGACCGAGGCGTCGTCGTGTCCGGCATCCTTCAGCGTCCAGTGCAGCTTCTGCACGAACGCGACCGCCTGCAGGTGGTCGAGATTCATCTTCCAGTTGCCGGCGATGAGCGGTTGCCGCGCCATCAGCCCTCCCATCCCAGGACCTCGAGACCCGGGAGCTTCTTGCCCTCCAGGAATTCCAGGCTCGCGCCGCCGCCGGTCGAGATGTGACCGAACTGGTCGTCGGTGAACCCGAGCTGACGCACCGCCGCGGCGGAGTCGCCGCCGCCGACGACCGACAGACCGTTCACCTCGGTGAGCGCCTGCGCGACGGCCTTCGTACCGCTCGCGAAGGCGGGCATCTCGAACACGCCCATCGGGCCGTTCCAGAACACCGTCCGCGACGACGTGATGGCGTCGGCGAAGATGCGCTCGGTGGCGGGGCCGATGTCGAGTCCCATGCCCTCGGGGCCGTAGGGCGTGTCCTCGAGCGCGTCCGCCTGGGCGACCACGTGGTCGGCGTCGGCGGAGAACGCGGAGGCCATGACGGAGTCGACGGGGAGGATGAGCTCGACGCCCAGCTCGTCGGCCTTCGCGATGTAGCCCTTGACGGTGTCGAACTGGTCGGCTTCGAGCAGGCTCTTGCCGACCTTGAAGCCCTGCGCGGCGAGGAACGTGTAGGCCATGCCGCCGCCGACGAGGATCTTGTTCGCGCGCGGGAGGAGGTGCTCGATGACGCCGAGTTTGTCGCTCACCTTCGAGCCGCCCAGGACGACCGCGTAGGGCCGCTCCGGGTTCTCGGTGAGGCGGTCGAGGACGTCGACCTCCTTCTCGATGAGGAAGCCGGCGGCCGACGGCAGGATCTCCGCCAGCTCGTAGACGGATGCCTGCTTGCGGTGCACGACCCCGAAGCCGTCGGAGACGAGCGCCTCGCCGAGGGCCGCGAGCTGTTCGGCGAACGCGCGACGCTCGCCTTCGTCCTTCGCGGTCTCGCCCGGGTCGAAGCGGAGGTTCTCGATGACGGCGACCTCGCCGTCGGCGAGGCCGGCGGCGGTCGACTGCGCCGCGTCACCGACCGTGTCGCCCGCGAAGGCGACGCGCTTGCCGAGGAGTTCGGACAGGCGCTGCGCGACCGGCTCGAGGCTGTACTTCGGGTCGGGGGCGCCGTCGGGGCGGCCCAGGTGCGAGCACGCGATGATGCGTGCGCCCTGGTTGATGAGGTAGTTCAGCGTCGGAAGTGCCGCCCGGATACGGCCATCGTCCGTGATGACGCCCTCTTTGAGAGGGACGTTGAAGTCAACACGGACGATGACACGCTTACCGGCCAGCGAACCCAACGATGCGAGGGTACGCAGAGCCATGGGGTCTACCTCAGAGCTTCTCGGCGACGAGCTCGGTCAGGTCGACGAGACGGTTGGAGTAACCCCACTCGTTGTCGTACCAGCCGACGACCTTCACCTGGTTGCCGATGACACGCGTGAGCCCCGCGTCGAAGATGCAGGAGTGCTCGTCGGTGACGATGTCGCTCGAGACGATCTCGTCTTCGGTGTACTTGAGGATGCCCTTGAGCGGACCCTCGGCGGCGGCCTTGTACGCAGCCTTGATCTCGTCGACGGTCACGTCCTTGCGGAGCTCGACCGTGAGGTCGGTCGCCGAGCCGGTGGGGACGGGGACGCGCATCGCGAAGCCGTCGAGCTTGCCCTTGAGCTCGGGCAGGACGAGGCCGATCGCCTTGGCGGCACCGGTCGACGTCGGGACGATGTTGATCGCGGCGGCGCGGGCACGGCGGAGATCCTTGTGCGGGCCGTCCTGCAGGTTCTGGTCAGCCGTGTAGGCGTGGACCGTCGTCATGAGGCCCTTGACGATGCCGAAGTTGTCCTCGAGCACCTTCGCGAGCGGCGCGAGGCAGTTCGTCGTGCACGACGCGTTGGAGATGATGTTGTGCACGGCGTTGTCGTACTCGCCCTCGTTCGCACCGATGACGAACGTGCCGTCCTCGCCCGACGCGGGAGCCGAGATGATGACCTTCTTGGCACCGCCTTCGATGTGCTTCTTGGCGTCGGCGGCGTTCGTGAAGCGGCCCGTCGACTCGATGACGATGTCGACGCCGAGCTCGCCCCACGGCAGCGCTGCCGGGTCGCGCTCCTCGAAGACCTTGATGGTCTTGTCGCCGACAGTGATCGAGTCGCCCGTGTAGCTGACCTCCTGGTCGAGACGGCCCAGGATCGAGTCGTACTTCAGCAGGTGGGCGAGGGTCTTGTTGTCGGTGAGGTCGTTCACCGCCACGATGTCGAGGTCAGCTCCCTGCGCGAGAGCCGCGCGGAGGAAGTTGCGTCCGATGCGGCCGAAGCCGTTGATTCCGATCTTGACAGACACGTTGTCTCCCGGTTCCTGTCGCGCCGTGGTCGCCGTTCTCGGCGACCCTGGGACGCGATCGCTGATGTGAGAAAAGGATGCCGGGTCTCCCCCGTCGCCGGGAGGGACCCGGCATCCTCACCTGGTCATGACACTACTACTAGAGCAGGCCGGCCGTCTTGTCCTTCGCCGTCGAAAAGCGCTCGACGACGTTCTGCCAGTTGGCGATGTTCCAGATGGCCTTGACGTAGTCGGCCTTGACGTTGAGGTAGTCGAGGTAGAAGGCGTGCTCCCACATGTCGACCTGGAAGATCGGGATGGTGCCCTGCGCCGTGTTCGACTGCTGGTCGAAGAGCTGCTGGATGATCAGCTGCTCGCCGATCGGGTCCCAGCTGAGGACGGCCCAGCCGGAGCCCTGGATGCCGGTCGCGGCCGCGGTGAAGTGCGCCTGGAACTTGTCGAAGCCGCCGAAGAATTCGTCGATCGCGGACTTCAGCTCGCCCTCGGGCTGCTCGCCGCCGCCCGCCGAGGCGGGGGCCAGGTTGGTCCAGAAGATCGAGTGGTTGACGTGCCCGCCCAGGTTAAAGGCGAGGTCCTTCTCGAGCTTGTTGACGTTCGCGAGGTTGCCGCTCTCGCGGGCCTCCGCGAGCTGCTCGAGGGCGGTGTTGGCTCCGGTGACGTACGCCTGATGGTGCTTGTCGTGGTGGAGCTCCATGATTTTACCGCTGATGTGCGGCTCGAGGGCCGCGAAGTCGTACGGGAGGTCCGGGAGTGTGTACTTCGCCATCTTCTCTTCTTCCTGTTCGCGCCGCGTCGCACGCGGCGAGGGGACGTGTTTCATCCTATTGACGTCCAACGCCTGCGTCAGGGGGTTGTTCCCCGTGTGACGCCGTTGTACACGCGCCTCCCCTGCTCCCCTCCCCTGCTCCCCTCCCCTCCGACCGCCTTCCTCCCGCGCCCCGCCCTTCCTCCCGCGCCCCTTCTCCCCGAGACCGCGCGTTCTCGACGAGACCCGCCGCACGAACCCCGGGTCTCGTCGAGAACACCGGGTCTCGGGGCGGGACGGACGACGGCGGGGGGCGGCATCGTCCTCTCCACAGCACGCCAATGTGCGGGATCGTCCACAGATCCCGCAGATCGGATGCCGAGGCGGAGCCGAATGGGTTTGGGTGGGCGGATGACTCTCGTCGCCGACTCAGCCACCGTGCCGCCCCCGCCCGTCCCGCTCTTCCGCCGCGCCGATGTCGCGAACGCGGCGCGCGCCGTCCGCGCGGGCGAACTCGTCCGAGTCGGGCGAGGAACCTACGCGCCCGCCGAGTCCTGGCGAACGCTGGCGCCGTGGCACCGCTACCTCGCCCGCGTGCACGCGGCTGCACGCAGTCATCCCGACGCGGTCCTCGTGCTCGAATCCGCCGCGGCGGTGCGCGGTCTCCCCGTCTTCGGCGAGCCGCCCGACGTGCACCTCCTGGTGTCCGATCCCGCGAAGTCACGCAGGCTGCCGGGGGTCCAGGTGCACACGACCGAACGGATGCCGACGGTCGAGTGCCGTGGCGGCATCCTGATCGCCTCTGCCGCCGACGTCGCGGTCGACATGGCGCGCCTGCGGCACCCGGCGATTGCGTTGGCCGTCGCGGGCAGTGCGCTGCGTGCGGACCCGAACCTCACCGTGGGAATGATGGCCGCCGCCAGCGCCGCGCGGCCGACTCCGCGCGGCGCGCGGGCGGTGCCGTGGGTACTCGAACGCGCGTCACCGGTACCTGAGTCGCCGCTGGAACACGTGAGCATCGCGGTCATCGAGTGGCTCGGATTCCCGCCTCCCGAACTGCAACGCTGGATCCTCGGCCGAGACCCGCACGACGAGGACCGCGTCGACCTGTGGTGGGAGCAGTGGGGCATCGCCGGCGAGGCGGACGGCGACATCAAGTACAGCGGCGTGCTGGGCGATGCCCGCGAGGCACTCAACGCGCGAAACGCACGCGACGCCCGATTGTTGCGCAAAGGCGTCCGCGCGACAGCCCACTGGGCGCTCCGCGATCTCGTGGCGTGCGAGCAGGTCCGCGCCATCCTCCCCGCCGCAGGTCTGCCGATCATCCGCCCGGAGCAGACCGGACCGCTCCTCAGCTTGGCGCGCGCCCTCCGCGGCCATCCCGCGCGCGGCGTCCTGCCGGTGACCTAGCGCCGCGCCGCGCCGCCCCCGTCGCCGGCCCCGGCCCCCGCCCTAGGAACCCCGAGACCGCCTGTTCTCGACGAGACCCACGCCCCTGAGACACGGTCTCGTCGAGAACGCAGGGTCTCGCGGGATAAACGCACCCCAAGACGCGGCCTCGTCGAGAACGCAGGGTCTCGCGGGAGAACGCGGCGAGGGGGCGGTCAGTCCTCGAAGCCCTCGGGGACGGCGGATTCGGTGCCGGGAATGCCCTCGGCGGTCGCCTTCTTGTCGGCCATCGCCAGGAGGCGCCGGATGCGACCTGCGACGGCATCCTTCGTCAGCGGCGGATCGGCGTGGTGACCCAGCTCGTCGAGGCTCGCGTCGCGATGCGCGAGGCGCAGCTCGCCGGCTTCCTGGAGGTGCTCGGGAACCTCGTCGCCGAGGATCTCGAGGGCGCGCTCGACGCGCGCGCAGGCGGCGACGGCGGCCTGCGCCGAGCGGCGGAGGTTCGCGTCGTCGAAGTTCACGAGACGATTCACGCCCGCGCGCACCTCACGTCGCTGACGCATCTCATCCCACGCCTGGGCCGTCTGCACGGCGCCCATCTCGGCGAGGGCGACACGGATGGCTTCGCCGTCGCGGACCACGACGCGCGGCACGCCGCGGACTTCGCGGGCCTTTGCGGCGATCCCGAGCCGGTGCGCGGCGCCGACGAGCGCCATCGCCGCCTCGCCCGACGGGCACGCGATCTCCAGGGCGGCAGAGCGCCCGGGCTCCGACAGCGTGCCGGCGGCGAGGAACGCACCGCGCCACACCGCGGCGAGGTCGGGGCGCGCGCCGGTGGTGAGCTTGTTCGGGAGGCCGCGGACCGGGCGGCGACGCTGGTCGAGCAGTCCCGTCTGACGGGCGAGCGTCTCACCGCCGTCGATCACGCGGACGGCGAAAGACCCACCCGCGCGGCCGCCGGATGCCTGGACCCGGTGCAGCTCGGGGCGTACCCCGTACAGCTCCATGATGTCCCGGGCGACGCGGCGCGCGAGGAGGTCGGACTCGAGTTCGGCTTCGACGGCGACGCGGCCGGCGATCGAGTGGAGGCCACCGGAGAAGCGGAGGATCGCGGTGAGCTCCGCCACGCGAGCCGTGGGACGAGGGTCGCGGACGGCGGCCAGCTCGGTCTTCACGTCTGCAGTGGGGGGCACGGCGGTCCTTTGGTCGAGGTGGGGGTGGGAACGGCGGCGCGCTCTGCGGTGAGGCGGCGATCGAGGCCGTCAGCCAGGGACAAGGGTCCAGCCTACTCGCGTCCGAGGTCGCGATGCTTCACGCGCACGGCCACTCCGGGCACGTCGGCGAGGCGTGAGGCGAGCTCGATCGCGGTGACGACGGAGCGATGCTTGCCGCCCGTGCAGCCGACGGCGACGACGGAGTGACGCTTGTTCTCGCGCTGGTAGCCCTCGAGCACGGGGTGCAGTGCGAGGGCGTAGGCGTCGATGAAGGCGAGCGCTCCCGGCTGTGACAGCACGAAATCGCGGACGGGCTCGTCTTCGCCCGTCAGCCCTCGGAGCTCCGGAATCCAGTACGGGTTCGGCAGGAAACGCATGTCGGCGACGAGGTCGACGTCGGTCGGAAGGCCGTACTTGAAGCCGAAGCTCATCACCGTGACGGTGTGCCGGGCGGTGCCCTCGTCGCTGAAGAGCTCGACGATGCGGGTCGCGAGCTGGTGGATGTTGAGCGTGCTGGTGTCGACGATGACGTCGGCGTTCTCGCGGATGGCGGTAACGCGCTCCCGTTCGCGGTGGATGCCGTCGAGGATCGTCCCGTCGCCCTGCAGCGGATGGGGTCGGCGCACCGACTCGAACCGACGGACGAGCACCTCGTCGGACGCGTCGAGGAAGAGGACGCGCAGCTGGCTGCGGTCGCGCAGCGAACTGGCGATCGCGGGCAGCTCCGCGAACAGGTCGCGCCCGCGCACGTCGACGACGGCGGCGATCTTCGGCAACGCGGCGCCCGCCATCTCGGTGAGGTCGAGGAGGGGGCGCAGCATCTGCGGCGGCAGATTGTCGACGACGTACCAGTCGAGGTCTTCGAGGGCATTGGCCGCCGTGGTGCGGCCGGCACCGGACATGCCGGTGACGATCAGGATCTCACCGGGCGATCGGTCCTCGCTCACGTGTCCTCCCCAGGCTCCGCCCCCAGCCTACCGATTCGGGATCGCGACGGCTCACACGCGGGCTTCGCTGCCGGCGAGCGTGCGTTCGATCGAGGCGGCGAGCTTCGGGCCGATGCCGGGAAGCTCCATGATCTCGTCGGCGCTCGCACGACGCAGCGCCGTGACGGACCCGAAGTGTTTCAGGAGCGCCTTGATCCGTGCGTCGCCGAGCCCCGGGACCTCGGCGAGCACCGTCGTGATGTCGCGGCCGCGCTTCTTGCGCTGGTGGGTGATGGCGAAGCGATGCGCCTCGTCGCGCAGCCGCTGCAACAGGTAGAGCGCCTCGGAGGTCCGCGGCAGGATGACGGGGTACTCCTCCCCCGGCAGCCAGATCTCCTCGAGGCGCTTCGCGATGCCGCACAGCGCGATCTCGGTGTGACCGGCATCCTCCAGCGCCCGCGCGGCGGCGGCGACCTGCGGCGCGCCGCCGTCGACGACCAGCAGCTGCGGACGGTATGCGAACCGCGGACGCTTCCGCTCGGTGACGACCGGTTCCTCGTCCGAGGCTGCTCCGACGTGCTCGACGGATGCCTGTGCCGCTGCATCCCGTTCGTCCGCCGCCTCGTCACGGTCGACGTGCGCGAGGCGGCGCGTCAGCACCTGGTACAGCGAGTCGGTGTCGTCCGTGGTCTCGGCGACCGAGAACGAGCGGTACTGGTCCTTGCGCGGCAGTCCGTCTTCGAAGACGACCATCGAGGCGACGACATTCGTGCCGGAGAGGTGCGACACGTCGTAGCACTCGATGCGCAGCGGCGCCTCGTCCATGCCGAGGGCGAGCTGCAGGTCGGTGAGTGCCTTCGTGCGGGCGGTGTAGTCGGAGGTCCGCCGCGTCTTGTGGAGCAGGAGCGCCTGCTGCGCGTTGAGCGTCGCGGTGCGTAGCAGGTCGGCCTTGCGTCCGCGCTGGGCGACCTGCACGCTGACACGCTTGCCGCGCCGCTCCTGCAGCCACTGCTCGAGTTCCGCCGCGTCGTCGGGCAGCGTCGGCACGAGGACCTGCCGCGGGATGTCGCCGGCGCTCGCGCCGCCGTAGGTCCGTTGGATGACCTGGTCGACGAGGTCGGCGCCCGAGATGTCGAGCTCCTTGTCGATCGTCGTCGCACGCACACCGCGTACGCGGCCCCCGCGGACGACGAAGTGCTGCACGGCCGCGGACAGCTCGTCTTCGGCGATGCCGAACAGGTCGGCATCCGTGTCGTCGGACAGCACGAGCGAGCTGCGGCTCAGCACGGCGTCGATCGCCTGCAGCCGGTCGCGGTAGACAGCCGCCGACTCGTAGTCCATGGCCGCGGATGCCTCACGCATGCGCGCCGTCAGCTCGCGCGTGAACCGGGCGTCGCCACCCGACATGAACGCGACGAAGTCGTCGACGATCGCCCGGTGCTCTTCGACGGTCACCTTCATCGAGCACGGCCCGCCACACCGACCGATCTGGCCGGGGAAGCAGGGCCGGCCGGTCGCCATCGCCTTCTTGTACGAGGCGTCCGAGCAGGTGCGGATCGGGAACACCTTGATCATGAGGTCGATCGTGTCGTGTACCGCCCAGATCTTCGGGTACGGCCCGAAGTAGCGGGCGCCCGGGATGCGGCGGTTGCGCGTGACGATGACGCGGGGCGCCTCGTCGGCGAGCGTGATCGCCATATAGGGGTACGACTTGTCGTCTTTGTAGCGGACGTTGAAGGGCGGAGAGAACTCCTGGATCCACATGTACTCGAGCTGCAGCGACTCCACGTCGCTCGCGACGACCGTCCATTCGACGGATGTCGCCGTGGTCACCATGCGGCGCGTGCGCTCGTGCAGCGTGTGCAGCGGCGCGAAGTAGTTGGACAACCGGGCGCGCAAGTTCTTCGCCTTGCCGACGTAGAGCACGCGCCCGTCGGCGTCGCGGAAGCGGTACACCCCGGGCTGAGTGGGGATCTCGCCCTTCTTCGGTTTGTAGGGCAGCGCCTCGGCCACGTCAGCCCGCCTTGCGCGCCGGTTCGACCGCCAGCACCTCCGCGAGGAACGCGCCGGTGTGGCTGCCTTCGACCTGCGCCACCTTTTCCGGCGTTCCGGTGGCCACGATCTGGCCGCCGCCCGATCCGCCCTCCGGGCCGAGGTCGATGATCCAGTCGGCCGACTTGATGACGTCGAGGTTGTGCTCGATGACGATGACCGTGTTCCCCTTGTCGACGAGTCCGCCGAGCACTTCGAGCAGGCGCGCGACATCCTCGAAGTGCAGGCCGGTCGTCGGCTCGTCGAGGACGTAGACGCTGCGCCCGTTCGAGCGGCGCTGCAGCTCGGTCGCAAGCTTGACGCGCTGCGCCTCACCGCCGGAGAGCGTCGTGGCGGACTGACCGAGGCGGACATAACCGAGGCCCACGTCGACGAGCGTCTTGAGGTAGCGGTGGATGGCCTGGATCGGCTCGAAGAACTCCGCCGCCTCGGAGATCGGCATCTCGAGCACCTCGGCGATGTTCTTGCCCTTGTAGTGGACGCTCAGCGTGTCGCGGTTGTACCGCTTGCCGTGGCAGACCTCGCAGTCGACGTAGACGTCGGGCAGGAAGTTCATCTCGATCTTGATCGTGCCGTCACCGGAGCACGCCTCGCAGCGCCCACCCTTGACGTTGAAGCTGAACCGGCCCGGCTGGTAGCCGCGCACCTTCGCCTCGGGCGTCTCGCTGAACAGCGTGCGGATGCGGTCGAACACGCCCGTGTACGTCGCCGGGTTGGAGCGCGGGGTGCGGCCGATGGGCGCCTGGTCGACATGCACGACCTTATCGAGGTTGTCGAGGCCCGTGACGCGCGTGTGCTTGCCGGCGACGCGGCGCGCCCCGTTGAGCTTCGTGGCGAGCACTTCGTACAGGATGCCGTTGACGAGCGTCGACTTGCCCGACCCGCTCACTCCCGTGACAGCGGTGAGGACGCCGAGGGGGAACTCCGCGGTGACGTTCCGGAGGTTGTTCTCGCGCGCGCCGACGACAGTGAGCATGCGCTTCTTGTCGATCTTGCGTCGCTTCGCGGGGGTCTCGATCGCGCGCCGACCGCTGAGGTACGCGCCCGTCAGCGAGCGGTCTTCCGTGAGCAGCGAGGCGAGCGGCCCGGAGTGGACGACCTCTCCCCCGTGCACGCCCGCGCGCGGACCGATGTCGACGATCCAGTCGGCGGCGTGGACGGTCTCCTCATCGTGCTCGACGACGATGAGCGTGTTCCCGAGATTCTTCAGGTGCACGAGCGTCTCGATGAGGCGGCGGTTGTCGCGCTGGTGCAGGCCGATGGACGGCTCGTCGAGGACGTACAGGACGCCGGTCAGCCCCGACCCGATCTGTGTCGCGAGACGGATGCGCTGGGCTTCGCCACCGGAAAGCGAGCCGGCGGATCGGCTGAGGCTCAGGTAGTTGAGGCCGACCTGGATGAGGAAGTCGAGGCGGGCGCGGATCTCGCGGAGCACCGCTGCCGCGATCTTCGCCTCGCGCTCGGTCAGTTCGAGCTCGTCGAAGTACGCCTGCGCGTCGCCGAGGCTCATGCGCGAGGCATCCGCGATCGACTGGCCGTGCACGAGCACGGCGAGCACCTCGGGCTTGAGGCGGTCGCCGCGGCAGACCGGGCACGGTACCTCGCGCAGGTACTCGGCCCAGCGCTGACGTTGCGAGTCGCTCTCGGCCTGGGTGTACTGGCGTTCGATGTAGGGGACGACGCCCTCGAAGCCCGACGAATAGCGCATCTCGCGGCCGTAGCGGTTCTTCCACTTGACCGTGACCTTGTAGTTCTCACCGCGGAGTACGGCATCCTGCACGTTCTCGGGCAGCTCTCGCCACGGGGTGTCGAGCGAGAAGTCGAGATCGTCGGCGAGACCGATGAGGAGCCGCTCGTAGTACTGGTACAGCCCCTTGCCCTGCGTCGTCCAGGGGATGATGACGCCCTCGTTGATGGAGAGCTCGTCGTCGCCGAGCATGAGCTCGACATCGACGGACATACGGGTGCCGAGTCCCGAGCAGGCGGGGCACGCACCGAACGGGGCGTTGAACGAGAACGTCCGCGGCTCGATCTCGGTGAGCTGCAGGGGGTGACCGTTCGGGCAGGCGAGCTTCTCGCTGAAGTTCTGCCACGCGTCGTCGCCCTCTTCATCGACGTAGTTCACCTGCATGATGCCGCCGGCGAGGCCGAGGGCCGTCTCGACCGAGTCGGTGATGCGGCCGAGGATGTCGGGGGCGGCGACGAGACGGTCGACGACCACGGCGATGTCGTGCTTGTAGCTCTTCTTGAGTGCGGGCGGCTCGGCCAGCTGGATGAGCTCGCCGTCGACGACCGCACGCGCATAACCCTTGGCCGACAGCTCCTTGAAGAGGTCGACGAACTCGCCCTTCTTCTGGGTGACGACGGGCGCGACGACCTGGTAGCGCGTCCGCTCGGGGAGCTCCATCAGCTGGTCGGCGATCTGCTGCACGGTCTGCCGCTGGATCTGCGCACCGCATTCGGGGCAGTGCGGCACGCCGATGCGCGCCCAGAGGAGGCGCATGTAGTCGTGGATCTCGGTGATCGTGCCGACCGTGGAGCGCGGGTTGCGGTTGGTCGACTTCTGATCGATCGAAACGGCAGGCGAGAGCCCCTCGATGAAGTCGACGTCGGGGCGGTCGACCTGGCCGAGGAACTGGCGCGCGTAGGCGCTCAGGGACTCGACGTAGCGGCGCTGTCCCTCGGCGAAGATCGTGTCGAACGCGAGGCTCGATTTGCCGGATCCGGACAGCCCCGTGAACACGACCATCGCGTCGCGCGGGATGTCGAGATCCACGTTCTTGAGGTTGTGGACGCGGGCTCCGCGGACGCTGAGCTTCGAGGAGGCGACGGGGACGATAGGCACCCCTCAAGTTTAGGCGGGGGCTCCGACACGGCGGCCCGGATGCGCTGAGGGCGAAGTGGGCACGGGCCGGGCGGGTGCCGTCGGCGCGCGCAGTCAGGCCGGTCGGCGGCCCGCGAATGGGGCGAGGCCGTCGCGGACGGCGACGATCTGCGCCTCGATCATCCCGGTGGCGGCCATCACCGCCGCGGGCACGTCGAGCGCACGTTCGCGCAGGGCCTCCCCCGCGCGGGTGAGCGCGAGGTCGAGCACCCGTTCGTCGCCGGCGCGGCGGGAGCGGGTGATGAGCCCCTGCGCCTCGAGGCGCTTGACGAGCGGCGACAGCGTCGCCGATTCCATGGCGAGGTCGTCGGCGAGTTCGCCGAGCGCCCGCGGCGCGCGCTCCCAGAGCGCGAGCATGACGAGGTACTGCGGGTGGGTGAGCCCCAGCGGCTCGAGGATCGGCCGGTAGATCGCGACGACGTTCCGGGCTGCCGTGACGAGCGCGAAGCAGAGCTGGTTGTCCAGGCGCAGCAGATCGTCGCGCGGGTCGGAGGTCGTGGCGGAGGTCGTGGCGGAGGTCGTGGCGGAGGTCGTGGCGGAGGTCACGGCATCCATTCTATGGATTCGTTAGTACACTAACGATCATGACGGACAAGGGTCGACAGCGACCGCCTCTGCGCGAGCGGGTGCGCGCGGCGGGCGGCTGGTACTCCTACTGGAACAGCCGGCTCATCAGAGTCGCCGGCCCCGCCTCGGTCGGCCCGTACGACACCGAGCCCGAACCGGTGCGCACCGAGCGTGCGTGCCCGCTGTGCGGTGCGGCGATGTCGCGCCACAGCGTCGATCGCTCAGGGCCGAAGCCCCTCCTGCACTGCCCGTGAGCAGCGGGCGGCCGTAAACCGGCCGCCGGGAGGCGGGTCGGGTGATCAGGCGTGCCCGGCCCGCTCCATCGCGCGCAGCTCCTTCTTGAGGTCCTGCACCTCGTCGCGCAGGCGCCCCGCGAGCTCGAACTTGAGCTCGGACGCCGCGGCGAGCATCTGCGCGGTGAGGTCTTCGATCGTCGCCTCGATCTGGTTCGCGCCCTCGGCGGCCAGTCCCTCACGCCGCAGCTGCGGCGTCGGCGACTTGCCCTTGCCGGACTTGTTCTTGGCCGTCGCCTTGCCGCTCAGCATGGCCTGCGTGTCGGAGGCCTCACGCGCGAGCGCGTCGGTGATGTCGGCGATCTTCTTGCGGAGCGGCTGCGGATCGATACCGTGCTCCGTGTTGTACGCGATCTGCTTCTCGCGGCGCCGGTCGGTCTCTTCGATCGCCGAGCGCATCGAGTCGGTCATGTTGTCGGCGTACATGTGCACCTCACCCGAGACGTTGCGGGCCGCGCGGCCGATCGTCTGGATGAGGGAGGTGCCGCTGCGGAGGAACCCCTCCTTGTCGGCATCGAGGATCGCGACGAGCGAGACCTCGGGCAAGTCGAGGCCCTCGCGCAGGAGGTTGATGCCGACGAGCACGTCGTAGACGCCCTGACGGAGCTCGGTGAGCAGCTCCACCCGGCGGAGCGTGTCGACGTCGGAGTGCAGATAGCGCACGCGGACGCCGTGCTCCCCGAGGAAGTCGGTCAGCTCCTCGGCCATCTTCTTGGTGAGAGTCGTCACGAGCACACGCTCGTCGCGGTCGACGCGCACGCGGATCTCCTCGAGGAGGTCGTCGATTTGCCCCTTCGAGGGCTTCACGATGATCTCCGGGTCGACGAGGCCGGTCGGGCGGATGATCTGCTCCACCACGCCGTCGGCGATCCCCATCTCGTAGCGTCCGGGAGTCGCCGAGAGGTACACGGTCTGCCCGACGCGCTCTTTGAATTCGTCGAAGCGCAGCGGGCGGTTGTCCATCGCGCTCGGCAGCCTGAACCCGTGGTCGACGAGGGTGCGCTTGCGGGAGGCATCCCCTTCGTACATCGCGCCGATCTGCGGAACGGTCACGTGCGACTCGTCGATGACGAGGAGGAAGTCGTCGGGGAAGAAGTCGAGGAGCGTGTGCGGCGGCTCACCGGGCTGGCGACCGTCGAGGTGACGCGAGTAGTTCTCGATGCCCGAGCAGAAGCCGAGCTGCTGCAGCATCTCGAGGTCGAATGTCGTGCGCATGCGGAGGCGCTGCGCCTCGAGGAGCTTGCCCTGGCCCTCGAGCTCCTTCAGCCGCTCGCCGAGTTCGTGTTCGATCGTGCCGATCGCGCGATGCACCGTGTCGGTGCCGGCGACATAGTGGGATGCCGGGAAGATCGGCACGCTGTCGAGGCGCTGCACGATGTCGCCCGTCAGCGGGTGCAGCATGTAGAGCGCCTCGATCTCGTCGCCGAACAGCTCGATGCGCACGGCGTACTCCTCGTACACCGGGATGATCTCGATCGTGTCGCCGCGGACACGGAAGTTGCCGCGCGAGAAGTCGACGTCGTTGCGGTTGTACTGCATCGCGATGAACTTGCGGATGAGGGCGTCGCGGTCGTACCGCTCCCCCACTTGCAGCGCGACCATCGCCCGCAGATACTCCTCCGGCGCGCCGAGGCCGTAGATGCACGACACGGTGCTCACCACGACGACGTCTCGGCGGCTGAGAAGCGAGTTCGTCGTCGAGTGGCGCAGCCGCTCGACCTCGGCGTTGATCGAGGAGTCCTTCTCGATGAAGGTGTCCGTCTGCGGGACGTACGCCTCGGGCTGGTAGTAGTCGTAATAGCTGACGAAGTACTCGATCGCGTTGTTCGGCATGAGCTCGCGGAACTCGTTCGCGAGCTGTGCGGCCAGCGTCTTGTTGTGCGCCATCACGAGCGTCGGCCGCTGCACCTGCTCGATGAGCCAGGCCGTCGTCGCCGACTTTCCGGTTCCCGTCGCGCCCAGGAGCACGACGTCGGTCTCACCCGCGTTGATGCGCGCGGCGAGGTCGGCGATCGCCTGCGGCTGGTCGCCGCTCGGGGCGTACTCGCTGACGACCTCGAAGGGTCGGACGGATCGCGTGGTCTGCATCCCTCCAGAGTAGGCGGGGCCACCGACACGGGGTCGGGTGTTCACCGTCGGCGCACTCGGGCGGGATGCCGAGGACGCTCAGATCTCGTCGTCGTCGCCGGACTCGAAATCGCCCATGGCGAAGTCGTCCCATTCGAACTCGGGGTCGGACCGCTGCGCTGCGTCAGGAAGGTGGGGCATGGTCGTCTCCGATCTCCGGATGGCGCTCAGGTCATGCCGACAGGCTACCGAGGCTGCGTGAACGCACCGTTGCGGCGCGGTGACACCTCCGTGTCAGCGCAGGCGTTCCCAGAGCGCGTCCGCCTGGGCGAGGGTCTCGTCCAGCGTGCCCGAGGTGTCGATGACGACGTCGGCGATCGCGCGGCGCTGCTCGTCGCTCACCTGTGAGGCGATGCGCGCGGCGGCATCCGCTTCGGTCAGCCCGCGGAGCGCCACCAGCCGCGCGGCGCGTTCGGATGTCGGGGCGTCCGCGACGACGATGAGGTCCCACGGGTCGTCGACACGCGCCTCGACGAGGAGCGGGACGTCGTAGACGACGACGGCGTCGGCATCCGCCGCGAGCGCCTCGGCGAACCGGCGCGCGGACTCTTCGCGGACGGCGGGATGCACGATTGCGTTCAGCCGCGCCAGCGCGGCGTCGTCGCCGAAGACGATCGCTCCGAGCGCGGCGCGATCGAGCGAGCCGGTGTCGCCGAGCAGATCGGCGCCGAACTCGGCGGCGATGGCGTCGAGGACGGGCGAGCCCGGCTGCTGCACGTCGCGGACGATCGCGTCGGCGTCGACGATGACCGCACCGTGATCGGCGAGGCGACGGGCGATGGTGGACTTTCCGGAGGCGATGCCGCCGGTGAGCGCGACGAGAGGCATGGATGCGAGCCTACCGACGCCGAACGGGGCCGGAACCCGAAGGCTCCGACCCCGTTCAGATGGATCAGCGGATCAGCGACCCGACAGCTTCTCGCGGAGCGCGGCCAGCGCCTCGTCGTCGGCGAGGGTGCCGCTCGACGCGCTGTCCGAGGAGAACGACGACGCGCCGGTCTCGACCGGGGCGGCAGCCTCGGCCTCGAGCGCCTTCGCGACGGCGACCTTGTGTGCCTCCCAGCGAGCCTGGGCGGCGGCGTACTCCTGCTCCCACTTCTCGCGCTGAGCGTCGAAGCCCTCGAGCCAGGCACCCGACTCGGCGTCGAAGCCCTCGGGGTACTTGTACTCGCCGTTCTCGTCGTACTCGGTCGTCATGCCGTACAGCGCCGGGTCGAACTCGGTGCCGTTGGGGTCGACCGACTCGTTGGCCTGCTTGAGCGACAGCGAGATGCGGCGACGCTCGAGGTCGATGTCGATGATCTTGACGAAGACCTCTTCGCCCACCGACACGACCTGCTCGGCGAGTTCGACGTGCTTGCCGGAGAGCTCCGAGATGTGCACGAGGCCCTCGATGCCGTCCGCGACGCGCACGAACGCACCGAACGGAACGAGCTTGGTGACCTTGCCCGGCGCGACCTGACCGATCGCGTGGGTGCGGGCGAAGACCTGCCACGGGTCCTCCTGCGTCGCCTTGAGCGACAGCGAGACGCGCTCGCGGTCGAGGTCGACCTCGAGGATCTCGACGGTGACCTCCTGGCCCACCTCGACGACCTCGGAGGCGTGCTCGATGTGCTTCCAGCTGAGCTCGGAGACGTGCACGAGGCCGTCCACGCCGCCGAGGTCGACGAACGCACCGAAGTTGACGATCGAGGAGACGACGCCCTTGCGGACCTGACCCTTGTGCAGGTTGTTGAGGAAAGTGGTGCGCGACTCGGACTGCGTCTGCTCGAGCAGGGCGCGGCGCGAGAGCACGACGTTGTTGCGGTTCTTGTCGAGCTCGAGGATCTTCGCCTCGATCTCCTGGCCGAGGTACGGCGTGAGGTCGCGGACGCGGCGCAGCTCGATCAGCGACGCGGGCAGGAAGCCGCGGAGGCCGATGTCGACGATGAGACCACCCTTGACGACCTCGATGACCTGACCGGTCACGACGCCGTCGTTCTCCTTGATCTTCTCCACGTCGCCCCACGCGCGCTCGTACTGCGCGCGCTTCTTGGAGAGGATGAGGCGGCCTTCCTTGTCCTCCTTCTGGAGAACGAGGGCTTCGACCTCGTCGCCGACCTGGACGACCTCGTTCGGGTCGACGTCGTGCTTGATGGAGAGCTCGCGCGAGGGGATGACGCCCTCGGTCTTGTATCCGACGTCGAGGAGGACCTCGTCGCGGTCGATCTTCACGACGGTGCCTTCGATGAGGTCTCCGTCGTTGAAGAACTTGAGGGTCTTCTCGACCGCGGCCAGGAAGTCTTCAGCAGATCCGATGTCGTTGATGGCGACCTGCTTGGTGGCCGGGGCGGTCGTTGCGGTAGTCATATAGTGGGTTGTCCTTGGGTGGTCGGGGTGTCGGGCCGAGTCCCGTCCGAACGCGCGAGGCGAACGGATGCACGGGGCTGCAGCGGTGGATTGTTCGTTCGATGTCGTGCACGCAGGCCGAAGCGGCCACACGCATGACATTTCATGATATCAGAGTCCGCCGGGCCTCTGCCGCGCGGAGGATCAGCCGACGAGCGGGTCCGCGGGGTGCGCGGGGTCGAGCGCCGGCGCCCCCGGCCGCGACAGCGTGAGCACCACCCAGGCGACGTTCTTGCTCGCGCCGATCTCGTCCTCGACGGCGTTGAGCGTCGCCGCGACCTCGTGCTCCGCGAAGTCGCCCATGAGATCGACGGCGGCGACGATCATCACCTTGCCAGGGCCCGAGTACTCGATGTGGAGGTAGGTGACCTGCGCCACGGACGGGTGGTCGAGGAGTCTCTGGAGCACGGCGGCGCGCAGCACGGGGTCGATCGACACCCCGACGAGGAACCGACGGTTCTGCCGGATGAGCACGATCGCGACGATGCCGAGCAGCACGCCGACGAGGATCGATCCGATCGCGTCCGGCACCGACGAGCCGGTGACCTGATGCAGCAGGATGCCGAGGAAAGCGATGACGAGACCGATCAGCGCCGCGGCATCCTCGAAGAACACCGCGCGTAGCGTCGGGTCGGACGTGCGCATCACGTGGTCCAGGACGTCGCGGTGCGATTCGGCGGCCTGGCGTCGCGACTGTCGGAGCGCCTGCAGGAACGATATTCCCTCGAGCACGAACGCGACCGCGAGCACGATGTAGGAGATCTCGAAGCGCTCCGCCGGCTCGGGATCGATCAGCTCCTGGATGCCGTGCATGATCGACACCCCGGCACCGACCGCGAACAGTCCGAACGCGGCGAACAGCGACCACACGTAGGCCTCGCGGCCGTAGCCGACGGGATGCGTCGGGTCGGCGGGCTTCACGCTGCGGCGCGCTGCGATGTAGAGGAACACCTCGTTCCCGGCATCCGCCCACGAGTGCGCCGCCTCGGCCACCATCGATGCCGCGCCGGTGAGGAGTGCCGCGACCGTCTTGGCGATCGCGATCAGCAGGTTCGCGCCGAGCGCGATGAGCACCGTGAGCATCGACTCCGGGGCGGCGTCCTCGGTGTCTTCGGTCTCGGAGGCGGAGGCGACGGCGGTGGACCGATCGGGACGGAGGGGCGACATATGCTCAAGCTACGCCCGCGCAGGCCCGGGATGCCGCAGTGTCAGCGATCTCCGTGGTCGAGGATGGCCCCGTCGAGGATGTCGCCGTCGAGGTAGAACCAGCGCCCGCCCGCGTGGCGGAAGCGGCTCCTCTCGTGGAGCGAGCCTCTCTCGCGGGTAGCGGTGTCGGTCCAGTGGGCGTCGAACTCCACGACACCGCGTCGGTCGCCCACGCCCCCGTTCTGCGTGTCGATGATCTCCAGCCGATCTCAACGCAGGGATGAGCCGGCGAGGTCGAGGTCGTCGGGCGCGGTCGCCGGATGCCACGTCGCCCGGAGGTGCGCCGCGTCGCCGAGCGAGAACGCAGTGAAGCGCGACCGCATGAGCTGTTCTGCGGTCGCCGCCGGCTCACCCGCGAGGAGCGGCCCGCAGCATTCCCCGAAGGCTCCGCCGCCGCACGGGCACGGGGCGTCGGCCGGAAGCGCGCGGCCGCGTTGCGCGGCGGCTCCGAAGGACATGGGACCAGCGTAGGCGTCTGTGGATAACCCCGGTCGATGTCGGATGCCTCTGGCTACGGTATGGACCATGCGACGACAGCACCGATGGGCGATGACGGGTGGAGCGCTGCTCCTCGCCGCGGCGCTGACCACCGCTTGCTCCCCCGAGCCTGCACCCACACCGACGCCGACGGGGTTCGCGTCCGAGGAGGAGGCGTTCGAGGCGGCGGAGGCGACCTATCGGGCTTATGTTGATGCCGCGAATCAGGTCGACCTCA
Organism: Microbacterium sp. bgisy203; assembly: GCF_057706945.1. Taxonomy (NCBI): domain Bacteria; kingdom Bacillati; phylum Actinomycetota; class Actinomycetes; order Micrococcales; family Microbacteriaceae; genus Microbacterium; species Microbacterium sp. bgisy203. Next base: position 111,814 of record NZ_JBYIPF010000009.1, read on the forward strand.
GCGAGCCGGCGACTTTTGAACCGGTGTATGCAACGTTGTCCGGTGAGGCTCTCGATGCGGCAAAGACGAGCTTCACTCAGATGCACGCTGACGAATGGGTCGTGGACGGGCAAAGCGTCGTGAAGCAAATCGTCCCTGAGCGACTGGGGCAAGACAGCGTCAGACTATCCATCTGCGTGGATGTAGGGAGCGTAACGCTGGTGGACAGCACCGGGGCTTCGCAAGTTCAGGACCGGCCCCAGGAACAAGCGTTGGCTGCAATCGTCGACAACGATGATGGGAGCTGGTCCATCAGCTCCTTCTCTGGCCGAGACGGCGACCCAGAATGCAAACGTTAGTCGTCTCGGCCGCGTTGATCGTTCTCGGCCTGTCGCCCACGGTGGGGCTCCCCGCAACGAAACCTCCTTGCGCCGATGGGCTGGGGTGGTCTACCGACTGCCCGGCGGTCGCGAACGACGGCGCCGCCGTCGAGATCAGCGCGACGCGCCCCGGCGGTGGAGGCGATACGAACCGGGAAGATGGATTCGTTGATTCAGGCCAGGGCGGCCTCATCACAGACCCGTACGTCCCCTACGTCCCGCGCCCGGGAGACCCGGTCCCGGTCGAGTGCCCCGCGAACGACCCGAACCTCTGCGAAGAGTTCGTCGCACCGCCCACCGACCCCACCCCGGCGACCATCACCCCGACCCTGTCCGACGTCGCATCCTTCGCCCCCGCATCCCTCCCGCTCGTCGACGAACCGGACGGGGTCGGGATCGTCGGGATGCCCGTGAACTTCGTCGTCGACGCCGCAACGCACCAGCAGGACGGCACCCTCCTCGGCTCCCCCCTCACCGTCCGCTTCACCCCCACCGCGGTGATCTTCCACCG